>JANMWE010000177.1:0-2052 GCA_031393795.1 Gemmatimonadota bacterium | reverse complement strand
GCGCCCCTGCGCCCCAGCGTCAGTACTGAATGAATCCCCGGTACGCCGCCGGGGCCGAGACGGCCAGATTGTTGAGCGCCGTGCTCACCGCGCACTTCGAGTAATTCAGGGTCAGGTTGCCCGTGGTGTTCGAGCCGGACGCGTCCAAGTCGGCGTTCATCGAGACCACGCCGCCGTTGATGGTGGTGTTGCCGTTCGCCTTGCCGAACTCCCCGCGGATCAGGATCAGGCCCGTGTAGTTGCTGCCGGCATTGACCTCCATATCACCATTGATCAGGAGCACCCCTTGACCGACCATATGCAGCTTGACGGCACCGTGGCTGCTGCCGGTCATCGCCGGATTGATATACACGATGGGGAAGTAGGTCTCGCAGGCGTTGGCCGGCGTGCCCCGGCCCGGATCACCCCAATTGTACAGGTCGGTCTTGACGCAGGTCCCCGTACCTGCCGGATTGGGATTGCCCGAGAGGGTCGCACCGTCGGCAACGTTCAGCACGATGTTCGCCTGACTGGCGAGCTGGTAGAACAGGGTGTCGAGCACCGCGGCCATGTTGTTGACCGTGGTATCGCTGGTGACCACTTCTGTCGGGTTGTCGGTGATGATGCTGCTCGCCTTCGCGACGTTCGCCGTGGCGGAGTTCGTGCGGATCCCCGGCACCCCGGCGCCCGGCGCGGAACAGTTGGTCCACCCTGGCGGGGTATGATCGCTCCCGTCGATGACCGCCGAGCCGCCGATGTTCGGCGTGCCGACGACCGTGGCGCCGGCCTGGAGGTTGAGCTCGGGCATGAAGCGCTTGATGAGCTGCGCCACGGTGCGCCGGGAGGACACACTGCCCGACCTCCCCTCATACTCGCCGGTGCTCCGGAGGAGGTACATGTAGTTGTTCAGGCGCGTCACGGTGAGTTGGTAATAGCTCGGGGAGGTCCCGATCTGGGTCCGGGTCCCGGTGGCCGACTGCCCATCCGTCAGCCCGGCGGCGAGGCTCAGCACCTGGGGATACCCCATCATCAGCCCTCCCTGCGCTGCTTCCGTGGCGCGGGCGCCGGACATGGTGTTCTCACCGCTCTTGATCTCGATCCGGGCGGTGAAGAAGATCCCTCCCACCAGCGCGCCGATGACGACGAGCGCGAAGAGGGCGGTCGGGAGGGCGATGCCGCGCTGGTCGCGGGCGATCCGGGGCAGGGACATGGACATGGGGTGGCTCCTCATCAGTTCTGCTTGACGTTCCGCAGGGTGACGCTGGTGGTCAGGGTGTCCTGGAGCACGGAGAGTCCGCCGGTGGCGTCCCCCCGCGAAATACTCTGCTCGCCGACGCCGATGAGTCGGATCGAGATGTTGCGCAAGCTGTTCCGGATCGCGAGTGTACTGGGCGTCACGGCCGCACCGGTGGTGTCGTAATAGGTCAGCGTGATCCCGCCGGCGGTGAGCAACGGCCCGATCACCGGCTGAAGGCCGCCAGAACAGGCGCCGGTACACATCCCCAGCCATGTGAATCCGCCCGAGGTGACGGGGGCGATCTGGGTCTTCTCGTACACGCGCACCGGCGAGCCCTTCAGGAACCTGCTCAAGACCACGGTGGCGCTCGTGACGATCCCGGTCGAGCCCAAGGTCAACGTCTTGGCCGGCGACCCTGCGGCGGGCCAGCCACAGGTCGTGGAGGAGACGGCACTTATCCCGAGCCGCACCCACTTGTCGTCGCTCATCTTGAGCGTGTCGTTCTCGTAGAAGAGAAAGAGGCTGTCGCCCACGGCCGGAGCGCGATAGCCGAAGGTGAACCCCGACGGCTGGGAGTCGGCCACCGTGATCGAGGTGGCAGACCCGGGCGCCGCGCAGAGGGTGTAGAACCCCCGCATGGCCAGATACGTGATCGACGAGTCGGTGGCGGTGAGGATATCGCTCGTATCCGACTGGTTGAGCATCCGGAGCTCGTTCGGAAGCACCAGGCTTCCCACTCGCAAGTTGCTCTGCAGCGTGGCCCGGACGGTCTGCGCGGTGGTGACCCGCTGGGCGGTCATCAGCACCCGCAACATCGTGGCCGCCACCACGCCGAA
>JANMWE010000143.1:0-3766 GCA_031393795.1 Gemmatimonadota bacterium | reverse complement strand
TGGCATCCTCCGCCTCGCGCTCGCCCGGGGGTGGGCGCTGGTCGCCGCGACGACTCGACTCGGTCCTGACACGACCTCGTGGCGGTGGGACCGTTACCGCACCGCGCGGATCCCGCATCTCGCCTTCATCCCCGGGCTCGGGGATCAGGACCTTTCGGTGACGGGGGGCAATGGCACACTGAGCCCGCTCGGTGCCGGGGGAAGCCACGGGCCGAGTTGGCGGATGGTGGTCGAGTTGTCGAAGCAGCCGATCGCCTTCACGACCTATCCGGGCGGGCAGTCGGGGAACCCGGCAAGCGTGCGGTATGATGACCGCGTCGAGCAGTGGCGGACCGGCGGGTTGGATTCCGCGCGGATCCCCCGAACTCCCGCAGAGCTGCAACCGGCAGATCGCCTGGAGGAGATCCATTTCGTGCGCGGCACGCCGGTGCAGGGGGACGGTCTGCCTTCCTCTTGGTGGGTCCTGCCACTGCTCGGGGTCTGCTGGGGGTGGTACTCAGCGAGGAAGGATCGATCACCTTGGTGGGGAATGCTGATCGGGGCGCTGGTCTGGGGGGGGATGCTCGTCGGCACGTGGGTGCCGGGGTCCTCCTGGCGACTGGTGCTGCGGACCGCTCAGGTCTTCGGTGGGGTGCTTCCCTGGACCGTGGTGGCGGTGGTCCCGCTGTGGGGGGGATGCTGTGCGGGGTCAGCGCGCGGGCCGCCGCGGCGATGAGCGGTGGACGGCCCCGCCATTTGGCTATAGGTTGATGTGCGGTCAGAACTCTCGATCCATCACCCAACGGCCCACCTCATGCGTGTCCTGTCGTGCCGCAGGGTTTTCCCGACGCTCCTCCTTTTCGCTGCCGCCTGCGGCGAACCGGACGCGACCTCGGTGCAATTCCTGGTCGAGAATGCAGGCCAGGGTGGCGGCAGCGTGGCGAGCAGCGATGGTTCGATTCTGTGCGACCTCTCGGCCCCTGCGGGGTCATGCACTTTCACTGTGCCTGAAGGGGCCGCCGACCTGACCCTCACCGCAACTGCCGCGGCGGGCTCTCACTTCTCGGGCTGGTCATATCGGACGGCAGCCGAGCCGGAAAGCTGGACCTCGGGGTGTGCGGATCCAGGTACTACGGTCTGTCATCTGGACAAGATCACGGGTCCGACGATAGTCCGACCCCTGTTCGACCTTCCGAACATTCTCGTCGTGATGGTGTTCGGTGGAGGACGCGTGACGGGCACCGCCGGGATGGATTGCCAGGACTATTCACAGGACGCGACCAGTTGTCGTCGCACCTACGGCCCCGGAGCGACCGTCACGATGGCGCAGAGTGTCGGCGTCTTCCGGGGGTGGGGAGCGCCGTGCACCACCTCCCCTGCACCCTGCTCATTCAACAGCGACTCGACACACTGGCTCTATGCCTACTTCGGCGATATGTACCCGCCTAGCGTGCGAGTGAGGGCCACTGCTGGCTTACGCAGTGGAAAGAGCCCAGTCCCCAGACCAGATCGATAGAGCCGATCACGACGATCTCCCGACCGGGAAAGGCCTGCGCCAGGACGGCGCGGGCCTTCGTGTCGGTGGGGGGGTGGTACCCCGGCATCAGCACGACACCGTTGGCGATGTAGAAGTTGGCGTAGCTCGCGGGGAGGCGCTGCGCATCCTGAAAGAGCGCCGGCGGCATCGGGAGCTCGAGGATGCGGAACGGATCCCCGTCCTGATCGGTCATGCGGCGGAGCCGCTCGAGGTTCTCCCTGAGGGGGAGATGATTGTCATCGGTGGCGTCGGGTTCGACGGCCGTGACGATCGTGGTCGCATCGGCAAACCGGGTCATGTCGTCGAGGTGCCCGTCGGTGTCGTCTCCCGCGATGCCGTCGCCCAGCCAGAGGATGTGCGCCACGCCGTAGTAGTCCCGCAGGTACCCCTCGATCTCCTCCTTCGACAGCTCGGGGTTCCGGTTCGGATTGAGGAGGCAGCTCTCGCTCGTCAACAACGTCCCGGCGCCGTTCACCTCGATCGCGCCCCCCTCCATCACGATGCCAGGATGGAACACCTGGATCCCGAACTTCGCGCCCACCTTCGTGGGGATCACGTCGTCGAGGTCGAAGGGAGGGTACTTCCCGCCCCAGGCATTGTAGCCCCAGTCGATGATCGCCTCTTCGACCTTCCCGGCGACGGTGCGCTGCACGAAGCATGGGCCGTGATCGCGGCACCAGGCGTCGTTGGTCGGGAAGGGATGGAAGAAGACGTTCGCGGTGGCGACGCCCGCGGCCTTGAGCGCGGCGCGCGCCGCGGCCTCGACCTCCGGCGCGGCGTTGATGTGCACCTCTTCGCGGGGCGCCAGGGCGCGCACTATCTCCGCGAAGACCGCCGGGACCGGCGCGAACTTCCCCGGCCACGACTCTTCCTTGTGCGGCCAGCTGAGCCAGGTCCCGCGGTGGGGGGCCCACTCCGGTGGCATCGCGAATCCCAATTGACGTGGGGTGATGGTCATGAGTGAGGAGTAAGGAGTGAGGAGTGAGGAGGAACAGCGGCCATGAGACAGGGTCGAGTCTGACCTCCCTTCTCACTCCTCACTCCTCACTTCTCACATCTCTAGTCGATGTATCGTTTGGTGATGTCACCGTACGCGTCGATCCGCCGGTCGCGCAGGAAGGGCCAGTGTACCCGGGCTGTATCGACCAGGCCCATATCGCACTCGACGACGACGACCTCTTCCTGCTGGCCCGCGCGATGGAGGACCTGGCCGTACGGG
This sequence comes from Gemmatimonadota bacterium, assembly GCA_031393795.1. GTDB lineage: Bacteria > Gemmatimonadota > Gemmatimonadetes > Gemmatimonadales > GWC2-71-9 > CAMLHU01. Next base: position 1,031 of record JANMWE010000143.1, on the reverse strand, counting down.
TCGGCGATGAAGGTGTTGCCGAAGAACTCGATGCCGCCCTCCTTGGCCCCTTCGTGTCCCACGCGGTTGGTGGACGCCACGAAGACGCCGTTGGCGATGGCGTGGCTCCGCTGGATGGTCTCCCACGCGCTCCGCTGGGCCTCGCCGTACTTGGCCTTTTCGCCCGGATGCCATCCGATCGCCGTCGGATAGAAGAGGATCTGCGCCCCCTGCATGGCGGTGAGGCGCGCCCCCTCCGGGTACCACTGATCCCAGCAGATCAGCACACCGATCCGCCCCACCTTGGTGTCCCAGGCCTTGAAGCCGAGGTCGCCGGGGGTGAAGTAGAACTTCTCGTAATAGAGCGGGTCGTCCGGGATGTGCATCTTGCGGTAGATGCCGAGCAGCGCCCCGTCGGCGTCGATGATGACCGCCGTGTTGTGATACAGTCCCTCGGCGCGCTTCTCGAAGAGCGCGCCGATGATCACGATACCTAGCTCCTTCGCGAGTGCGCAGAGCGCCTGGCTGGAAGGGCCGGGGATCGGCTCCGCCAGGGCGAAGAGGTCGTGGTCCTCGCGCTGGCAGAAGTATTCCGAACGGAAGAGCTCCTGGGTCGAGACGATCTGTGCGCCCTTGGCGGCGGCCTGCCGGATGCGATCGAGCACCTTGGCGAGGTTGGCCGCCGGGTCGGCGGAACAGGACATCTGGACGAGGCCGACCTTCACGGGCCGGGTGGCGGGGGTGGACATGGCGGCAAATATATAGTGTTGGGTGTTGGGTGTTGGGTGATCGGTTTGGCTGGACGATGCACGGCCGGGTCGGCCAGGTCCAACACACGATACCCAACACCCGACACGCATTACCTTTCTCGCCATGCGACGCTTCCTCCTTGCCGCCGGACTTCTGGCCCTCGCCGCCACGCCCGCCGCCGCCCAGCGCACCGTCGAATGGGATACCCGGTTCGTCTTCTTCGCGGACAACACGGAGTTCTTCTCCCCGTACCGCGAAGGGGCGACCTGGCTCAGCAACCGGGTGTTCACCGAGCTCAGCTA
>JANMWE010000142.1:0-10473 GCA_031393795.1 Gemmatimonadota bacterium | reverse complement strand
TGATCCTCCAGAGCCACAATCACTATGACCACCTCGACCTGGGCGCCCATCGCGCCCTCGCGCGTCGAGACCGGCCGGTGGTCGTGACCCCGCTGGGCAACCGCGCCTATCTTCCCCCATCGACCCGCTCCCGCGCGACCGAGCTCGACTGGTGGGAGACGACCGAACCTAGGCGCGGGGTGCGCATCACCGCCGTGCCGGCGCAACACTTCTCGGCGCGCACCCCCTGGGACCGCGACCAGGCACTCTGGAGCGGCTTCGTCGTGGAGGCAGAGGGACGCCGGCTCTACTTTGCCGGGGACTCCGGTTACGGCGCACATTTCAAGGAGATCGGTCGGCGCTTTCCCGGACTCGACCTGGCGCTGATCCCGATCGGTGCGTACGAACCCCGCTGGTTCATGGGCCCGGTGCACGTGGACCCCGCCCAGGCGGTCCAGGCGCACCTGGACCTGGCCCCGGCGCGCAGCGTCGCGATGCACTTCGGTACCTTTCAGTTGACCGATGAGGGGATCGACGCGCCGATCGACGAACTCCAGCGCGCGCGACAGGCCGCCGGCCTTCCGGCCGACGCCTTCCAGGTCCCCACGGTCGGCGGGAGCCTCACCTTCTGATCCCGCTCTCCGACGCCGAGCCTGGTGACACGACCGTGAGGAGAGCCCGACGCATGTTCCTGCTGATCCTGCTGGTCGTGGTAGCGGTGATCGCGGCCTGGCGGCTCACGCGCCAGCCGCGGGACGATCGCAATTGGATCGCCGACCAGCGGCGGGCCCTCACCGTGCGATTCGCGGGGGACTCGGTCCACATCACCGACCTGCGCGACGCCGACCCGCGCACACGCACGCCAGCGTGGCTGGAGCGCAGCTATGACCTGCGCCGGCTGGACAGCGTCTGGCTTGTGGTAGCCCCCTTCTCGGAGAAATGGCGCGGGCCGGCCCACACCTTCGTGACCTTCGGCTTCGGCAATGCTGAATATGTCGGCGTGTCGGTCGAGGCACGTCGGGAGGAAGGAGAAGCGTACGGCGTGGTGGCGGGCGCGTTCGACCAGTTCGAAGTGATGTACGTCGTCGGCACCGAGCGCGACCTGGTCGGGCGGCGCGTCTTCGACGCCGAGGGGCCGCTCTATCTTTACCCGATGCGCGCCACCCCCGAGGCGATCCGCACCCTGTTCGTGAGCATGCTGACACGGGGGAACTCGCTCCGCGAGCACCCCGAGTATTACAATACGCTCACCAACAACTGCACCTCCAACCTCGTGGCCCACGTGCGACCGCTGGTCCGGAAGCCCATCCCGTCGGGGCTCCTCACCGTCTTCCCCGGGTACGCCGACGCGGTCGCGAAGCGGCTCGACTTGATCGCCGATGACGGCGACATCGACTCCGTGCGCGCCCGTTACCGGGTCGATGCGCGCGCACGCGCCGCCCTCGACTCGGTGGACTTCTCCACCCTGATCCGGCGGATACCGTGACCCACCGTCTCGCCACCGAGTTCGACGCGAGGTCGATCGCCGAGCTGCACCTGGCGAGCTGGCGGAGCGCGTACCGGGAATTCCTTCCGCCCGACTTACTCGCGGGGCTGGATCTCGACGCTCATACGGCCGAGTGGTGGCGGCGGGTGACGGTACCGGACGTCCGGATCGAGCTGGAACTGGTGCGGACCCGGCTGATCGCGTTCTGCGCTCACGGGCCATCCGGCGATCAGGGGGAGCAAGGGAGGTCGCGGGGGCATGTGTGGGAGATCAAGAACCTGCATGTCCGGCCCGACATCCGCCGCACCGGCGCGGGCGGGCGGCTGTTCGACATGGCGGTGGCACACGCCCGCGCGCTCGAGGCTGGTGCGGTCACCCTCTGGGTGGTCGAGAAGAACACCCCCGCTCGTCGCTTCTATGAAAAGAAGGGGATGGCCCCCGACGGCGAGCGCACCACCCACACCCTCGGCGCCGACGGCACGATGCCGGTGGTACGGTACCGGCTCACACTCTGACCAACGGACCAATTCGAACCTCCATCCTTGCCGCAGTCCTTTGCTTCACCCTTGCGGCCTGCGGCGCCGGTTGGCATCGCGTAGAAGCCACCCCGGCGACCACGATCCCGCCCCGGCAGCAGGTACTGGTCTACCACGGCGGCGCAGTGGAGCGGTGGCACGCGACCACCATGACCTCCGATTCGATCGTGGGGATCCACTGGCTGACACCGATCGAATGCGACAGTTGCCGGGTGTCGCTCCCCCTCGCCACCGTGGATTCGATCCGGGTGGGCGACCCGGCGAAGGGGTTCTGGAAGTCGTACGGGTTCGCGGTCTACATCGCCGCTCCGGTGACCCTCTTCGTCCTGTGTGCTGTGACGCACGGCTGCCCTTCCGGGGACTAGCGGGCGTTCTGCACGTTGTTGCCCCTGTCGGCGTCCGGCAGCTTCCCGTCCGGATCGATCTCGGCCCGCACCACGCGTTTCCCCGCCTTCGCGTGCCAAGTGAAACGCGGCCCCTGGTTCCACATCTCGACCGGGAAGGTGAGGTCCTCCTTCGTGCCGTCGGCATAGGTGACGCGCAGGAACCCGGGGAGCTGCATCGTCCCCTTGTTCACGAGGATCACCGTCGACCCGGAGTCCCCGTTCGTGATCGCTTCGACCCCCTGGTCGGGGCGGTTCGTCGTATACACCCAGTCGCGCCAGTACCAGTCAAGATCCATCCCGGTCCGGTCGCGCATCATCCGGAAGAAGTCGCCCGGGGTGGGATGCTTGAACTCCCACGCCGCCGCGTACGCGCGGAAGGCGTCGTCGAAGCGCGCACGGCCGAGGACGTGCTCGCGGAGCGTGCGCATCATCAGGGCGGGCTTCTGGTAGCCGGTCCAGAAGAGGTCACGCACCTGCACCGGGGGGGTGATGAGGGGTTGCTCGGTGCCCGTCAACGCGTGCAGCGGATAAAGATGGAGGGGCACGGTCTCGATCGTGTCGCCGTAGGGGGTGCCGTGCCAGTAGTTGGCGGCGTTCTGCAGGTCGATGAAGGTGTTGAATCCTTCGTCCATCCAGGGGAAGAGCCGCTCGTTGCTCCCGACCAGCATCGGGAACCACTGATGCCCGAGCTCGTGCGCCACCACCCACTGGAGATCGGTGCGTACCGGCCCCGATGGATCGAAGGTCATCATCGGGTACTCCATCCCCTCGATCGGCCCCTCGATGGCCGAGGCGTGGGGATAGGGGTAGCGGAGCCACTGCTCGCTGTAATGCTTCACCGCTTCGCGCGCCATCCGGTTGGCCTCGGGCCAGAGCGTGGCGGTAGGGCGATAGTACGTGTTGATCTGGATGCCGGTGTAGTTGCTCGCGTCCCACCGGAAGTTGGGCGCCGCGGCGAAGGCGAAGTCGCGCACCGAATCGGCGGAGAAGCGCCAGGTGCGCTGGGACGCTGGGGCGCGAAGGCGCTGAGAGGACTCTCCCCGCTCGGCCTCGGCCTTGGTGATGATCGCGATGGCGGTGTCGCTTCCACGCGCGCGAGCGAGGCGGTCGAGCTGCGCGCGGGTGAGGACATCCGCCGCATTGGTCAGGACCCCGGTGGCCGCGACGATGTAGGTGGCCGGGAGGGTGATCGCGACGTCGAACTTCCCGTACTCGAGGTAGAACTCATCCGCCCCGATGTACGGTTCGGTGTTCCACCCGGTCACGTCGTCGTAGACCGCCATCCGGGGATACCACTGTCCCAGTTCGTAGAGCGTGCCATCGTGGCCCATCCGTCCGGCCCCGTACGGGGGGACGGTGAAGCGCCAGCGAATGTCGAGGAGCGCGGTGCCCCCGCTCGCGACCGGTGCGGCGAGATCGATCCGCATCATCGTGCCGACCACCGTGTAGCGCGCCGGAGAGCCGTTGACGACGACCGTGAGGAGGGAGTCCCCGCCGACGAAACCCTTGCAGGAGAAGTCGAACGACGCGGAGAGGAAGACGAGCGGAGGCTGGTCAAGGGTGGTCGCGACGCTCCCGGGAGCGCAGATGTTCTGCTCCACCTGCAGCCAGAGCTCGGGGAGCGCCTCCGGGGCGTTGTTGCGATAGGTGATGTGCTCCTGACCCGTGACCAGCGAGGTCGCGGGATCGAGCGTCACGTCGATCTGATAGTCGGCGCGCTGCTGCCAGTAGGCGGGGCCGGGGCGGCCGGAGGCGGTGCGCACGGCGGAGGGGGCGTGGATGCCGGCGCCGGTGAGGGCCTCGGGCGGCGTGGCCTGCGCGGCCAGCGATGCGAAGGAGAAGAACAGGAACAACTCGGCCGCGATCGCGCGGGCCCAGGTCGGACGGGACATCACTGCCTCCGGGATGTGCGGGGATGTAGCTTGAAGATATGGAACGTTTGACCACCCTGCACCACCGCGGCCTCCCAGTGGTGGTCGTGGACTACAGCGGCATCAAGGACCACCAGGAGACGCTTGACCTCGTCTGGGCCAGTTCCGCAAAGATCGTGGCGGAACCGCCCAGCTCGGTACGCGTGCTGATGCTGGTCGGAGGGGCGCATTTCTCCCCCCAGGTCCTCGGCCCCCTTAAGGAAGCGGCGCTGAAGAACAGGCCGCACCTGAAGGGGGTGGCGGTCGTCGGCCTCGCGGGGCTCCTCCGGGTCATCTACCTCGGGATGTCCAAGTTGATGGAGATGGAGATGCCGGCCTTCGAGACCCGTGCCGAGGCGCTCGACTGGCTGGCGGGGCTCCCGTGAGCACGGCGACCGCGCCGGCACCGTGGGAACTTCCGCTCGTCACGCTCGACGGGCGCGCGACGACGCTCGGCGAATGGCAAGGCAAGGTCCTGCTGATCGTGAACGTGGCAAGCCAGTGCAGCTATACCCCGCAGTATACCGGCCTCGAGGCGCTCTGGCAGAAGCACCGCGGCGACGGACTCGTCGTGCTCGGTGTCCCCTGCGACCAGTTCGGGAACCAGGAGCCCGGGAACACGGCGGAGATCCTGGCGTTCTGCCAGCGGGAGTATGGGGTGACCTTCCCGGTCCTGGCCAAGACCGAAGTGAACGGCGAGCGAGCACACCCTTTGTACCAGTGGCTCAAAAAGTCGCGGCCCGGGTTCCTCGGCACCGAGGCGATCAAGTGGAACTTCACCAAGTTCCTGGTCGACCGGGACGGGGTCGTGCGCACGCGGTACGGCTCGATCGACACGCCGGAACGGATCGACGAGGATCTCACGATCCTCCTGCACCAGCCGTACCGATTCGAACTCCATTTTTCGGTGCGTCCCGAGGACATCGACCAGCTGGGCCACGTCAACAACGTGGTGTACGTGCAGTGGGTGCAGGACGTGGCCACCGCGCACTGGCAGGCGGCGGCACGAGCCGACCACCTGGCCAACGTGCTCTGGGTGCTGGCGCGGCACGAGATCGACTACAAGCTCTCGGCGATGCCGGGGGACGACATCATCGCGCGCACCTGGGTGGGCGAACCTGAGGGGATGCGCTACCCGCGCCACGTGGAGCTGATCCGGGCGAGCGACGGGAAGCTCCTGGCGCGGTCGCTCACGATCTGGTGCCCGGTGGACGCGAAGACGTTCAAGATCCTGCGGCCCCCGCCGGACGACATCCAGGAAGGATTCTTTCATCCCCCGATCCGGCCGGTCTGAGCCGCAGCGGGACACCCCATTATCTTCCGTCCAGACCCCCACACGCAGGAGAGCTCGATGTCGAAGCGGGATGACCAGCGCATCGCGGCGCTTGCCCGGAAGAACGCCGCCAAGATCAAGCCCCCGGCGCAGGACAAGGCCGGCCAGTTCGACGACACCCTGCGGCTCCGCCCGCCCGAACAGGACCGCGAGACCGAGCAGATGTTCAAGGAGATGAAGAAGCGCGAGTTCTGAGCCGAAAGGTTATCTTATAGTCCAGTCTCCGGGGGGCCGGCACGCTGCCGGTCCCCCGTTCCATTGTCCAGTGAAGGACCTACGTGCCGTTCAGCGAACTGAAGCTCCACCCCGACCTCCTCCGTGGCATCAAGGAGCTCGGCTTCGTACGCCCCACCCCGATCCAGAGTCAGGCGATCCCCGCCGCGATGGCAGGCAAGGACCTGCTCGCCTGCGCGATGACCGGGAGCGGCAAGACCGCCGCCTTCCTCCTGCCGATCCTCCACAAGCTGATCGACAAGCCGCGGCGGACCACGCGGGCCCTGGTGGTGACCCCCACCCGTGAGCTCGCGGCCCAGATCCTCGAGAACCTGAACGAGCTGGCGACCCACACCCCCGTCACTGCCGCGGCGATCTACGGCGGCGTGGGGATGGGTCCGCAGGAGCACGCCTTCCGGAGCGGGGTCGACGTCATCGTCGCCACCCCGGGCCGGCTGCTGGACCACCTGCGCCACCCGTACGCCAAGCTCGACAAGGTGGAGCACCTGGTGCTCGACGAGGCCGACCGGATGCTCGACATGGGGTTCCTCCCCGAGATCCGGAAGATCCTCCGGTTCGTGCCGCAGAAGCGCCAGACGCTCTTTTTCAGCGCCACGATGCCGACCGAGATCGCCAAGCTCTCGCGCGAGATGCTGCACGAACCGGTGATGTTCAACGTCGAGCGTCAGTCGGCGCCGGCGGTGGGGATCACCCAGGCGGTCTACCCGGTGGGACGGGAGCTCAAGGGCCCCCTCTTCATGGAGCTGCTCAAGCGCGGGGAGATCAAGGACGCCCTCGTCTTCACCCGCACCAAGCACCGCGCCAACCGGCTCTGGGAAGTGCTCATCAAGAACGGCTTCAAGGCGGCGCGCATCCACGCCAACCGCTCCCAGCCCCAGCGCGCCGAAGCGCTCGCCGGGTTCAAGGATGGGCGCTATCGCGTCCTCGTCGCGACCGACATCGCGGCCCGTGGCATCGACGTCACGGCGCTGGGCCACGTGGTGAACTTCGATGTGCCCGCCGCCCCGGACGACTACATCCATCGCGTCGGTCGGACGGCGCGCGCGGAGACCACCGGTCACGCCTTCACCTTCGTCGCCCCCGATGAGGAGGACGACATCCGTCGCATCGAACGCGCGGTCGGCAAGCGGTTGCCGCGCGTGACCCTGCCGGACTTCGACTACAAGGCCCGTCCCGAGCACGCGCTCGAGATCCCGCAGGCGCAGCGCATCGCCGAGATCCGGAAGCGGAAGGCGGAAGACCGCATCCGCGCCAAGGCCAAGGCCGATCGGCGTGCGTCACACACGCCGGGCGGGTCGGGCGGGAGCAAGGCGGGACCCGGACACGCCGGCCCGCGCGAAGGAGGCTCCGGCGGCCGGCCGGCGGCCGGCGGGCACCGACGGGGAGGTCCCGGCGGGCACCGCAAGGGACCCAGCAGCGGGCCGCGGTCGCCGCAGCGATAGGACGAGGGGATGGGGCCACCGGCCTCATCCCCTCACCGCATCCGGGGCGCGGCGTTAATTTGTCGAGCAGCCTTCTCTTCTTCCACCGACGATACGATGCGAACCCTGCCCACGACCCTGCTCCCTGCGCTCGCGCTCAGCGCGTGCCTTGCCGCGACCGCCTGTGGCCACGGGATCCACACCAAGGCCACGGACTCCACCCTCGCCACGCACGACACCATGACCCGCCATCAGAAGGACAGCATCGTCGCGCACAGCGCCATTCCGGGCGCGAGCGTCGTCGGCAGGGCGATCGTGGCACAGGACTCCGGCGCCTCGCATCAGCACGTCGTGGACTCCATCGCGAACAACCCGTGAAGATCCCGGCCCTCGCGCTCGCCGCCGGCACCCTGTTCATCGCCGCGCCGCTCCTGGCCCAGCGTCACGACGGGCTGCTCACCCTCGACGACATGCGGAAGGTGCGCCCCAACTCCTGCCCCATCGCCGACAGCATCGCCGGCCGCCCGCTCCCGCGCCCGACCCAGCAGGCGTGGGGGTGGCGCGAAGGGACGACGAACAACCTCATCTCGAGCGGCCTCTACACCCTGACCGGGAAGAGGCCGATCGACGGGATCATCCTGACGGCCACCTCCCAGGGAGAGGGGCCGCACCCGGACGCGACATTCGCGCTCCAGCTCCGACTCAGGGACACGGTGCTCCGCGAAGGGGCGGCGGCCACCCTGGTGCTCTTCATGGACGACTCCCTCACCGCCGAGATCGGGGACATGCTCGGCGAGCCGACCCCCTTCGCCCATGACAATTCTGTGGACCAGATGCTCACGCAGATGCTGCCGCGCAGTATCGTCACCCGGTTGGTGACCGCCACCAAGGTGACGGGACGGATCGGACAGACCCCGTTCGAGTTCCCGAAGCGCACCCTCGAGACGTTCCGCTCAGTCTTCATCGCCGCCGCATGCGGACAGCGACTCTGACCCGCCGGTCGCTCGCCACCCTCGCGGTGGTGGTCGCGGCCGGCTGCACCGGCGGGATGCAGTCGGTCACCGGCTCCGCCGCGGTGGCCCCGGCCGATGCGGCCGAGCTCAAGACCGGCGCCCTCCACGGCGCCCTGGCCGAGATTGCGCGGAGTACCGGGAACGGGGCCACAGTGTACGGGGTGTACCTCGACACGCTCGTGGGGCCGACCCCCGAGGAGTACATCTACTCGTGGGTCCATCCGCGGGAGTGGCTGGAGGCGATGATCGCCACCAAGCTGGTGGACGGAGTCTTCGGCGTGGGGGGCGCTCCCCGGGGGCTGCCGCGCACCGGGGTGGCCATCGAGGTCGGGGAGCCCTATCCCGCCGGGCGGGACACGCTCGAGGTCGCGTATGACTGGTGTCTCCGGCCGATCCCCGCCGAGCGCGGCAGCGGCGGCAGGGCCTCGTCGTGGCGTGACGCGTTCGTGCGGGCCGACACCGGCTGGACCCGGGTGCGCCATCTCCCCGCGGTCATCCTCTCCGCCTGCACGCCCTGACGCGGACCCCCGTCCCGCAAAGACGAAGGGTCCCCGGAATTCCGGGGACCCTTCTCACTTCGGAGTACCGCTGATTCAGCGCGGACCGCGGCGCGTGCGCCGACGGGCGGCAGCGGCCTTCACCTTCTTCGCCACGCTCGGCTTGAGGTAGTGCCGCTTGTCCCGGAGCTCCTTGAGGAGCCCGGAGCGCTGGACCTTACGGCGGAAAGCGCGGAGCGCACGTTCCACCGAATCGGACTCGTCGAGAATGACTTCGATCATCGTTCCTCCGAAAGCGTCAGTCGGCCTTAACGGCCGGTGCGGACGACGTTCTGCGCGGCAGGGCCCTTCTGGCCTTCCACGATCTCGAACTCGACCTTCTCACCCTCGGCGAGGGTCTTGAAACCCTGGCCCTGGATCGCGGTGTGATGCACGAAACAATCCTTCGCGCCACCCTCGGGGGTGATGAACCCGAAGCCCTTGGCTTCGTTGAACCACTTCACGGTACCGGTGGTCTTCATTGTCCTGCTCCTTGTAGATGTTGGTATTCGGAGCCCGGACTGACCAGAACCACCGACTACCCAAGTTTGACGCGAACGGGGACCGAAGAGCCGGCCCCCGTAATTCTTCAGGAACTCGTCCGCCACCATGGCGGAAGTCGCGGGGCAAACATAAGGGGAATGCGGGGTTAGACGCAAGTAGCAGGGGGTAAAGGGTGAGCGGTCAGGGGGGCGGGAATCCCCATCCCCACCCCCCTCACCCCTAACCCCTCCCCCCTTACCTTCACCCATGGCCGCCGAACTCCCCGAAGCTTTCGTCCGCGCTGACACCCGGCTCCGCCCCCTCCTGATGGATCGGGGGTTCCGCTTGGTGGGGGTGGACTACCCCGACCAGGCCGAAGGGAACGCCATGGCCGAGTACGTGTATGGATACCTCCGGCTCCGGGTGGTCTGGGAGGGGGAGGCACGGGCCCTCTGGGTCGAGTCGGCCCGCCAGGAAGGGTCGGAGGTCGTTACCCGGTGGACCGACGTCGAGTGGGCGCTTGCCGGGGCTCGGCAGCCCCTCGACCAGGACCTGACCGCCGGTCGGATCGAGCGGCTGGCGCTGGCGGCCCTGAACTACCTGGATCGGCAGGGCCGGAAGGCGTGAGGCGTGGGTCGTGGGTGTGAGGAACTTGATTGCGTTAAAGAGGTCGGAGTCTCTGATACCGACCCGAACGAGGAGCAAGACCCATGACCGATGACACACGACCCACGACCGATACAGCCACCCTCGCCGGGGGCTGCTTCTGGTGCCTGGAAGCGGTCTTCGAACGACTCCAGGGGGTCGAGAAGGTCGTGTCCGGATACGCCGGTGGTGACCTGCCTCGTCCCACCTACCAGATGGTGTGCTCGGGGATGACCGGGCACGCGGAGATCGTCTCGATGACCTTCGATCCCTCGGTCCTGAGCTACGCCGACCTGGTCCGGATCTTCTTCGCCTTCCACGACCCGACCACCAAGGATCGGCAGGGGCCCGACAGCGGCTCCCAATATCGTTCGGCGATCTTTCCGCACAGTGCGGCGCAGGAGCGGACCGCGCGCACCGTGATCGCAGAGCTCGAGGCGGCGAAGACCTTCGACGCCCCGATCGTCACCGAGGTGACCCCGCTCCCGGCCGAACAGGTGTGGCCGGCGGA
>JANMWE010000135.1:0-1871 GCA_031393795.1 Gemmatimonadota bacterium | reverse complement strand
CGTTCGGCACTTCGTACCGCTCGACGTGCATGTGGTGGTCGGCGGGATCGTCGGCCTCCACCGGTTTGAAGGTCCCCGCGCCGACCTCGAGGTCCACGTGCGCGAAGCGCACCCCCTTGGCCCGCAACGCGTCGAGCAATGCTGGGGTGAAATGGAGCCCGGCGGTCGGCGCCGCCACGCTTCCCTCGCGCTCGGCATAGACGGTCTGGTAGCGGGACTCATCGGCCTCATCGGGCGCACGTTCGATGTAGGGCGGGAGCGGCAGCCGACCGTATTTCGCCATCGCGTCGGTCGCGTCGAGACCGATGAACCGGACGATCCTTGTCCCCGCTTCCAGGACCTCGAGGGTCTCCACCTCCGAGTCCGGTCCCACCCGGATCCTCTTGCCCGGCTTGAGCGCTGAGCCCGGCTTTCCCATCGCTTCCCAGCTTCCATCGGCGCGCGGCGTGAGCAGTAGCACCTCGGCCGGTGCCCCAGAGGGGCGGACTCCCAGCAGGCGGGCGTGACGGACCTTCGTCGTATTGAGGACGACGAGATCACCCGCAGGGATCAGGTCGAGGATCCGGCCGAAGGTCAGATCCTCGAACCCGCTGCGCTCCTGCGCCCCTGCGTCTCTGCGCACGACCAACAACTGCGACGCCCCCCGCTCGGCGCTGGGCGTCTGGGCGATCAGCTCATCGGGGAGCGCGTAGTCGAAGTCACTCGTCTTGAGCATGCACCCCAAATGCGGATGGTTCTGGCCTCAACAGGGAGGAACGAAACGACGGTGGTACGAAGTCAAATATGTGGCTCCAAGGGAAGATCTCACCTGGAGACCACAAGGACTTCCTCCGTCATTTCGTCGCTTCGTGTTTCCCTGTTGAGGCCAAGCCTGACCTTGAAACGATGCCGGTCTACTTGAACAGGTTGTCCTGCCCACCCACCGGCGGCGCCATCCCGAAGCGCTTGTACGCTTGGGCCGTCGCGACCCGCCCGCGCTGGGTCCGCTCGAGGAACCCCTGCTGGATGAGATACGGCTCGTACACTTCTTCCAGCGTGCCGGCGTCCTCGCCCACGGCGACCGCGACGGTGCCGAGCCCCACGGGACCACCGCCGAACTTCTCGATGATGGTGCTGAGAATGCGGGCGTCCATGTCGTCGAGGCCGAACTCATCGACGTTGAGCCGCGCCAACGCCTCCTTGGCGACCTCCACCGTGATCGTGCCGCCGGCACGCACCTCCGCGAAGTCGCGCACCCGACGGAGCAGCCGATTTGCCACTCGTGGCGTTCCGCGGCTCCGGCGCGCGATCTCGGTGGCGCCCGCCTTCTCGATCGGCACGCCGAGGAGCTTGGCCGAGCGGGTCACGATGGTGTCGAGATCCTTCTCGGGGTAGAAGGAGAGCCGCTCCACGATCCCGAAGCGGGCCCGCATCGGCGGCGTGAGGAGTCCGAACCGGGTGGTGGCGCCGACCAAGGTGAACTTCTCGACCGCCATCGGCACCGTCTGTGCGTTCGGGCCGTCGGCGATCCGCACGTCGACGCGATAGTCCTCCATCGCGGGATAGAGGAACTCCTCCAGCTGCGGCTTGAGCCGGTGGATCTCGTCGATGAAGAGGATGTCGCCGGGCCCGAGCGTGGTGAGGAGCCCTACCAGATCGCCCGGCTTCTCCAGCACCGGGCCCGAGGTGGTGCGGAGCTGGACCCCCATCTCCTTGGCGAGGAGCATCGCGAGGGTCGTCTTCCCGAGCCCGGGCGGCCCGAAGAAGAGGATGTGGTCGAGGGGCTCGCCCCGCTTCTTCGCCGCCTCGATCGAGATCCCCAGCGACTGGCGCACCTGCTCCTGACCGACGAACTCGTCGAGCCGTGAGGGCCGGAGCGCCGCGTCGGCGCC
>JANMWE010000095.1:0-6034 GCA_031393795.1 Gemmatimonadota bacterium | reverse complement strand
ATGTAGCGAACGATCTCGGTGATGCGCGGTAGTGGCACCGGATGCGTGCTCGGGCACGAGGACACCTGCCCCGGAGAGTTTCGGTAGATCGCGAACGCCATGTGCGACTGATGGTCCGGTGAGTCGAGATTCACGCCATCCCAACACTCCGGGAAGTAGATGATCAGCATCACCAGATCGCCGACGGCGCAGTTGGGGATCATGCCGTCGATCGCCGACTGGTTGTTCCAGACCTTCTGGCATTGCCACTGCACGTTGAACTGCGGGCCCGTTGAGGCCTTGTTACCGGCAATCATCCGAAGGCCGGCGGGAATCGGCTGGATCGTCGTCGGGTCGAGAATGCCGTTCTTGTAGTAGAACTGCCCTTGATACGGCGTTTGCACCTCGCCGGTCACCGCGTCGAAGACCGCCGGAAACCAGTACGCGGTCCGATTGAGCGTGCCACCCAGGCAGGTGCTGTTGCCCGAGGTAGCCAGCGACTGCGGCGTCGACGAGCCATTGATGCCAGTGTTGCCGAAGAAGGCGTGGAGATGTCCCGCAAGCGACTGGCCCGGGTAAACGATCGGATCCAGGGCCGCCATCTTGGCGAAGAAGCATTCCGTCCGGAAGATGCCTTCTGGCGCGACGTAGGCCGGCGGAATTCCCGTCGGAGCCGTCATCACGACGCTGACACCAGTATCGCCGACGGGGACCGTGATCGAGGCGGGTAGACCCGCCATCCCCGGATTCGGATTCTGCACGACCTGCGTCTTGATATTGCCATAGTCGCAGTGGTCTTCGACGGCGCCGACCGGCAATTGCGCAGCGAACTTGGCGCGATTGCAGACGCCCCAGCGAATCATGGGCTGCGTGACGAAGCTTCCGTTCGTCGCGACAAGCCGGACATCGCGCACACCCGCATACTCACACCACGCGCCGTTGACGCGACTGCAGAAGGTCCAGGTCTGCGGCGTTGGCGTGGGAGTCGGGGTCGGCGTCGGGGTCGGCGTCGGGGTCGGCGTCGGGGTCGGCGTCGGCGTCGGGGTCGGGGTCGGCGTCGGCGTCGGCGTCGGCGTCGGGGTCGGCGTCGGCGTCGGGGTCGGCGTCGGCGTCGGGGTCGGCGTCGGCGTGGGCGTCGGGGTGGGCGTCGGCGTCGGGGGCGGCGTCGGCGTCGGGGGCGGCACCACGACCACCGGGGCCGCGGTCACAATCAGCCTCCGGGTGACGGGAAGGCTTTCTCCACCAATCGCGGTTGACACCACGATGGGGGTCGCGCCGGCACCACTGGGCGCGAAGGTCGCGCGGTACGACGAGTCCGCTGCGAAGTACGCGAGAATTGGCGACGAGTCCGAGGGCATCCCGCCGGTGAGCCGCACCTTGACGTCGACGCCCGGGCCAAGCCGCATTCCCGCGCTCGTGCGCGGCACGACTTCGATGCTCGTCGCGCCGCCGACGCGAATGCTGTCTGGCGAAATCGTGAACGTGCTTGCCGTGAGCGATGGCTGGGCACGTTCCGGGGTCGGTGCCGAGGCAACGAGGGTGCCGTCACCACACCCCACCACGCAGGTAAGCGCGACAACAGAGGGTACGAATCGACAAACCACAATGCAATCCGGCGTCGGAAGGAGAGGTGTTTCGCCGTAGACGATCCCGGGCGCTAACGAGTCACAGGGTGAACACGCAAGTACGGTGCTAGCAGCGTCAGCGGGAGCGGATGCCGCGGCCGTCGCGCTATCAACCGTTCGGAAGCCTGTCCTCAAAGCACTCCGGGAAACACACCGGGCGCCTCCGCATCACAGCGAGGCGCCCGGAACGCAGCGTACGATCAAGCACGGACAGGGTGGGATTCGAACCCACGGTACCCCTTGCAGGGTACACACGCTTTCCAGGCGAGCCTCTTAAACCACTCGAGCACCTGTCCAACGAGAACCCCGCCGAGGTCGGCGGGGCTACCGGGCACAATTATCGCCCTTCGGGTGGCCCCGTTCAAGGGCCCTCGATGTGGATCACTTCGGCAGCTCGACCCCTTTCCCCCTCCCCACCAGCGCCAGCGCCTCCCGGGTCGAATTCCAGGCGAAGGGCCAGAAAGTCTGCCAGGGATCGCGGGTGTAGTCAATCGTGCCGACCATCATCACCCCGCCCCGCCCCGGGTTATCGTCGCGCACCACGAAGGCATTGGCGATCACCTCGGTGGCGCCACGGGCCAGTCGCGCGAAGAAGCCCCCATGGGACCGGCCGCGGACCGCGAGGTCGTGATAGAACGGGAGCGCCTCCCCGGTCGCGTGGTCGCCATCGAGGGCGATGAAGACCTTGAGCGAATCGAGCGTGCCGCTCTTGATGTCGAACGGGTCGATGGCCGGCACGATGGCGTTGGCCATCGTGATCGGCATCGCTCCCACGGTCAGTTCGACGTCGGCGCGGGGGGTGGAGGAACCGAGCGGACCGCGCACGATCAAACTCATCGGGGCCACACCCCAGAGCTTCGTGTGGACCGCGAGCACTGCCACGCTGGTCGAGCGCTCATCCGGCCGCCACCGGAGGCCGGTGAGCGTCGCGTCCAGCTGCTCGAAGTCGATCTCGCCGACCCAGTCCCGCTCCGCGGCGCGGACCTGATACCGGAGGCGGCTGTGCCGTACCTCCACGGTGTCGAGTTCGATGGGACGCCCGAAATGGCGCAACGTCTCCTGCAGGATCGGGACCCGGGGGCGCGGCGTCGGCCGCCCCGCCAGGCGCTGGTCGGTGAAGATGAGGAAGTCGGCGCCGTCGACCCGCACGTATCGGAGCGGGATCGCCCCTTGGCTGACCGCCCCGGTCCAATCGACCCCGCGGGCCGTGACCGAGTCGACGGTGAGAGTGAACCGCTCGCGCCGCTGGCGCCCGCGCCGGAAGACCTGGGCGATGGTCCGGGTCGGGGCGAGGCCGAGCGCCTGCCCCGTCAGCGTCGAGTCTCGGAAGCTTCCCTGCAGCTTCCCGACCGAGATGTCCGAGACCGAATCCCACCCGCCGCGGTAGTCCGAGAGCAGCAGCCGGATGTCGTGCACCACGATCGGCGAACGGAGCCCCTCGATCCGAGGATCGAGCTGCACCGAGTCGAGGACCAGGCTCAGGTTCTGCACCCGCTGCTCCCGGCCGCCGGTGCCGGGGGCAGGTCGCACCACCGCCGTGACGCCCTGAAGGATGAGCCGGGCGACCCGGATCTGCGGCGCCCCCGCCGGGAGCTGGAGGGTCCAGGAGACCAGCGCCTGCCCGGAGTCGGACACCGCCGCCGCGGTGTCGGCGGGGAGAGTGTCGGGCGGAGCGAAGGTGAGGTCCGCATCGACCCGCCCGAACCGGATCTCCTCGATGGCGAGCCCATTCCCATCCGCGTCCCGCACCACGCCACGCACCTGGGCCTCGTGCAGGATCGCGTTCACGATCGGCAGCGGATGCCGCCGGAGCCGGTTGAGCGCAGTGTCCGTGGTGATCACGGCCGAGTCGATCCGGGCCCCCTGATGTTCGAGATCGAAGGAGACACTCCCGAGACGGACGTGATAGACGCCACCCGAGAGCGCGGCGAAGCGCGCCTCGAGAAATGACTGGACTATCCCGGACTTGAAATCCGCTCCGCCGGCCCGGCGGAAACGCCCCCACGCGACATATCCGGCCCACGCGCCCACGACCAGAAGCGCTCCGGCGAGGAGGCGGGTCGTCAAGGAATGGTCGATCCAGCGCACCGTGGGCATGAGGGAAAATACCCCGCTCTCTCCAACCCTAGATATCCCTCGTTCGAGGGAGACCGGCGCTAGAGCTTCGTCCGACGAAGCAGCTGGGCGTTGAGCGCCACGATCACGGTGCTGAGGGACATCAGGACCGCCGCGATGGCCGGCGAGAGCAGGATCCCCGCCTTGGCCAGTACCCCGGCGGCCAGCGGGATCGCGACCACGTTGTACCCGGTCGCCCACCAGAGATTCTGGACCATCTTCCGGTAGCTTGCGCGCGAGAGCGCCACGATACGCGGGATGTCCCGCGGATCGCTCCGCACCAGCACCACGTCCCCCGCCTCGACCGCCACGTCGGTCCCCGCCCCGATGGCGATCCCGACATCCGCCACCACCAGGGCCGGGGCATCGTTCACCCCATCGCCCACCATTGCGACCCGCTTCCCGGCACGTTGCAACTCCTGGATCTTCGCAGCCTTGTCGCCGGGAAGGACCTGGGCGTACACGGTGTCGATCCCGAGCTCCTTGGCCACCACATCGGCGACGAGCTGCGTATCGCCCGTCAGCATCGCGACCTCGATCCCCAGCGCGTGCAGTCGTGCCACCGCCTCCTTCGACTCCGGTCGGATCCCATCGGCGACCGCAAAGGCCGCGCTCGGCCGCCCGTCCACCAACAGATAGACGATCCCCTCGCCCCGCGCGCCCCGCTCCGCCGTGAACTGTTGCAGATGATCTGGCAGGGCCTGCCCGTCCTTGGCGATCAGGTTCGATCCGCCGAGCGCCACCGCCCGACCATCGACCCGGGCCCGGACGCCGAAGCCCGGCATCGCTTCGAATCCCTCCGGCCGCACCGTGGGGACCCCTCGCTCCTTGGCGCTGGCCACGATCGCGCGCGCCACCGGATGCTCGGCGTCCTGCTCGACCGCCGCCCCGAGGCGGAGCGCCTCCTCCTCCGACAGACCATCCGACACCTTGAGCGCCACCACCCGATGCTGGCCGAGGGTGAGTGTGCCGGTCTTGTCGAACACCACGACGTTGAGGGAGCGGGCCTCTTCGAGACCACGTCGATCCCGGACCAGCAGTCCGCTCCGCGCGCCGAGGGTCGTGGAGATGGCGATCACGAGCGGGACCGCGAGTCCGAGCGCGTGCGGGCAGGCGATCACCAGCACCGTCACCATCCGCTCGACCGCGAACGCGGCGGTGGCGCCGACGGCGAGCCAGACGCCGAGCGTGAGGGCACCCGCCGTGAGCGCGATGATGGTGAGCCAGAAGGCGGCTCGATCGGCCAGGGCCTGGGCCCGGCTCTTGGAGGCCTGGGCCTGCTGCACCAGCCGCATGATCCCGGCGAGCATCGTGTCGCTCCCCACGCCGGTGACGACCACCCGCAGGGCTCCCGTTTCATTGACGGTGCCACCGATGACCTTGTCCCCGGGCGCCTTCACGACCGCGCGGGACTCGCCGGTGAGCATCGATTCGTCCACGCTCCCCTGCCCTTCCCGGAGCCTCCCGTCGGTCGGGATCCGGGCACCTGGGCGGACGAGGAGCAGATCGCCGGCTTTGAGCGCGGCGATGGGGACCTGTTCCACGACTTCCGCCCCACCCTTAGTGCTCACCCGTTCCGCCGTATCCGGCAGGAGCTTTGCGAGTTCGGCGAGCGCCCCCTGCGCCTGGGTGATCGAGCGCATCTCGATCCAGTGCCCGAGCAGCATGATGGTGACGAGGGTCGCCAACTCCTCCCAGAGGGGCATCCCCGGAAAGCCGAGCGTGACCGCGGCACTGAAGCCGAAGGCGACCGAGATGGCCAAGGCGATCAGCGTCATCATCCCGGGCAGGCGGTCTTTCAGTTCCCGGACGGCTCCCTGGAGAAAGGGCCATCCACCATACCCGAAGACCAGCGCCCCGAACGCCGCCGTGATCCATCCCGACCCAGGAAAGGTCGGCGCCACGTACCCCAGGGCCCCCTCCAGCATGTGTCCCCAGACGAGGGTGGGAAGGGTCAGGAGGAGGGCGAGCCAGAACCGATCGCGGAACATCGCGACCGAGTGCCCGGCATGCCGGTCGTGACCTTCGTGAGCCGCCCCTCCGGTCCCCTCCTGATGCCCAGCGCGTGCGGGCGGTGCGGAATGCGATGGGGAAGCGGCGGGCGATGCGTGGTCGTGGTGGTCCATCTTCATGGGAGAGTCTCCCTGGCGATCCCGTGTTCTTTCCAGAGCGCATAGATCGCCGGGATCACCAGGAGCGTGAGCAGCGTGCTGCTGATCATCCCCCCCACCATCGGCGCGGCGATCCGCTTCATGATGCTCGCCCCCGCTCCCGTCCCCCAGAGGATCGGGAGCAGGCCGGCCATGATCGCCGTG
>JANMWE010000053.1:0-38491 GCA_031393795.1 Gemmatimonadota bacterium | reverse complement strand
GATCCCGGACCTGATGGTGCGAGTCCAGCGGGCGCACCGGGTGCGGATCCGGTGGCAGGACCTCAAGGGGGAGACCCACGAGACCGACCTGAGCGGCGCCCAGGCCGAGCTGCTGCAGCACGAGATCGATCACCTCGACGGGATCCTCGTGGTGGACCACCCATATGGACTCGACCCCTTCTGCCTACGCGCGGAGTGGCAGCGGTACCACTCGCACGAGGGACGGTACGGGACGCCGGAACCGCGGCAGCACAACTACGCCACTCCGATCTCGGGGCTGCTGTAAGGCTCTGGAGGGGGCGAGATGAGTCGGGGTGCTTAGCGCGCGAACAACCCCCAACAGATACCCCTGCAAGGTTCCTCACCAGTCTCTCGCGATGGCCACAGATGCCACTCACAAGCGTTGCTGAATTACTCGATCCTTTGGCGTCCGCGAGTATTCACGTCCTACCGGTAGTGGGAGGTCTTGAAGACGGCGAGTCCCCCGATGAGATTCTCTTCGACGGCTCCTATTTAGAGTTCGTCGATGCACTCGGTGTTCTTGGGGTCAAGCACGTATTCATCGCGACAGAACGGCTCACCGCAGAGGACTTCCTTCACGAAGACACTTCCCCCCCTGAATCAGACGGGATTTCAGGCGATGACGACGAGGCCGCCGATGAGGCGCCGGTCACGATAGATCTATCCAGTCTTGATCCAAGGTTACTTGAATACCGAACTCACATTGGTCGAGAATCCGGTTCGCTCTTATTTGCGACGAGTGACCGTGTGCGTCTGTCTTTCCTGTGGAGGCCATCCTGGTGGGCAGGGTTTGATGAAGCGCGGGTGGGAGCAATTGAAGTGTTTGAGGATGACAGAGAGGCCGCGCACCGCAAAGCCGAGAAATCAAGAAGGGTGCAAACCAAGGAGTTACTCGAGAAACTTGCCGATCTCATGCGGGACAAGGATTTTTGTCGACTTCCAACACAGAAGGCCATGCTGGCGTTCGCGCTTGATCGCATTCCGGAGTTGGAGGATGTCGATTTGCAGACGGTGAAACTGACAATCCAGCACATGAATGCCAGAATCATTGCGCGAAAGAAAGGATCCTAGGCACCCGCAGGGCTGCGAGCGATACTTACAATCTCGAGGACCGCCAATCACTCCAACATCACCAGAGTTTGGTGCCCTCCCGGCTAAAACCAGCGCCCCACACGCAGAAACACTTGGTCGCGGTAATCGCCGGCGACGCTGGTGGCGCCATATTCGAGTCGGACCGGGCCAAGGGGACTGTTCCGCTCACCGAGACCGACGCGCCATCCCACGAGCCAGTCCTGGGCTTGGAAGAGCGGGCGGGCGGATCCGGCGGAGTCGGTACGCACGTCACCCGCGGACATTTCGACGCGAGCGGCCAGCGGACCGGTGAGTTGGTAGGTCACGGCCATCGTGGCCATCGCCTCATTCCCTCCGCGCCGCTCCAGCAGATGGAGGCCAGGAAAGCCGTCGGTGCCGCCCAGCGGGAAGGTCAGCTGCAGCGGGACCTCGGTACCGCGAATGATGCCGGCGCGAACACCGGGGATGATACTCCACCGTCCCGCGCGGAACGGTTGCCGCCAGACGAGCGCTTCACGCTGGAATGCGCGGCCGAATTCGACGTGCACGGTGGAGAGGATCTCCCCATCCTCGGTGGAGCGTTGCGCCAGGAACACCGCATTCAATGCCTGATGCCCGGCGTCGCCAGTGTCGGACCACGCACGCGCCTCGCCACCGAGACGGAAGAGCCAACTCGACCCGGGTGTCCACTCGAAGCCGAGGGTCCCGGTCGCCTCGGAGAGTCGCGGACGGAAGGAGGGCAGGCCTTGAGCGTCGAAGAAGGGGATCTCCTGTTGTCCAGCGAACAGGCCCAGCATGAAGATCGGTCGACTGAAGGTATAGATCCGCCTCCGAGCGGCCACCAGCACATCCCGGCGGACTCCGCCGAAAGTGGTGAGCCCGGTCAACTCGAAAGTGCGCGTGACCGGGTCCCGGAGCACGCCGCCCGCCCACATCCGGGCGCCAAGCTCATTGTCGTAGGCGATCCCGATCCCGAGACCTCCCATCGCCGCTCGGCGTACGTGGAGGTCGAGGGCGAGCCCGCTATCCAGTGGCGTGGGGTTGAGCCAGACCGACCGAAACCTCCCGTCGCGGGCGAAATCGTCGAACCCTCGTCGCAGGACATGCGGCTCGAGCGTGATCCCCTGTGCGAGGCCGAGCGTGCCGAGGAGATCCTCGAGTTCACGACGGCGGAAGCCCGGGATCGTGAGCTGGAGCACCCGTTCGGCCGCCGTGTCGGTCGTGATCGCCTGAGGCGGGGCGTGGGGCAGGCATTCGAGGTGGTCGGCGAGCGCCGCGAGCGCGGTCCGTGCGCCGCGAGCGACGAGGGTATCGAGCGTGGCGGGAGCGAAGTCGAGGTTCCCGAAGCCGGTGACGTCGGTTGCGATGGAGACATCGCCGGCCAACCCGGAATCGCCGCTCTGGGAAAAGAGATAGTCGATGAGGGAGGCGGCGACGGTGAGTGGATTCCCGAAGTCCACCACCGAGGTGTGATGCCGGATCAGGTCGGAGATGATGACCCTGGTGGCACCGAGTTCCCGGGCGATCCGTACCGGGACGTTCGCGGCGAGGCCGCCATCGGCCAGGGTCCGGTCGCCGATCCGCACCGGCTCGAAGAGGATGGGCAGGGCGACCGATGCGCGGACCGCCTGCGCGAGGTCGCCCTGGTGGATCGCCACGGCGCGCTGAGTGGCGAGGTCGGTGGCGACGGCGTAGAAGTCGATCGGGAGCCGGCTGAAATCGCCCCGGGCCCGCAGGTTGCCGCGGAGCAAGATGCGGTTCAAGGCGGCGTCGATCCCCTGTTCGGGGACGGCCGCCGGGGCGAGCCGGACCTTTCCCTCATCGACCTCCCAATAGATCAGCGGTCGGAAGAGGGCGTAGGCGCGATTCGACGACTGCGTCCGCGGCCGGATCAGCTCGGCCAACGGAACGCTCCGCGCCAAGGAATCGAGCTCGTGGCTCGAATAGCCACTGGCATACAGGGCGCCGACGATGGCGCCCATCGAGGTGCCGACGATGAAGTCGGGACGGACGCCGAGCGAGTCGAGCATCCGGATGACACCAAGGTGTGCGAATCCCTTGGCCGCACCCCCGGCGAGGACAAGGGCGGTCCGCCCGGAAGTGCAGCTCCCTTGCGCTGCCGCCGGGGGGGCGGGCGCCCCGGCCAGGACCGCGACGAGGAGGAGGGAAGAGAGGGCTGACCGCATGAAAGGAATCTACCGGGACGCCCCCTTGCGCGAGCCACGCTCTCTTCGTCTACTTATGCCCGTTCCGAGTGACACCAGCACCGCCCAAGGAAGAGCCAATGACGTATGTGATCACCGAAGCCTGCATCGGGGTGAAGGACCGCGCCTGCGTGGACGTGTGCCCGGTCGACTGCATCTACGAAGCGGATGACCAGCTCATGATCCACCCCGACGAGTGCATCGACTGCGGGGCCTGCGAGCCGGAGTGCCCGGTGAGCGCGATCTACCCGGAGGAGGACGTGCCGGAGAACCTCAAGGCGTTCATCGCCAAGAACAAGGATTCGTTCGCGTCGCCGACACCGCCGGGCCGGCCCCAGAGGTAGTCGGTCGTCGGTGGTCGGTAGCGGTGGCGAAACAGCAGCGGCCCTCCCAGATGACGGGGAGGGCCGTTTCAATCCGTATGAGCGACCGACTACCGACCACCGACCAGGGGCAAAGAAGGCACCCCGACGCCGAACTGACTTGGCCGCGGCGCCGGGGTGTTATTGAGGAAGGATCAGTACTTCGACTGGCGTGGCCCCCGAGACCGAGGGCCGGGACGCCAGTGGTATAGACGCCCCAGGCCGGCCAATGGTTTCAAGGGAGGGACTGCAGGAACTCGGTGAGCACGCGGGTCGTGGAGATCGGCTGCTCCACCGGCGGGAGGTGGCCGGCGCCGGGAATGACGCTGAGTATCGCGCCGGGAACGCCCTCGGAGATCTTTCGGGCCACGGCGGGGCCGGTGATCTGATCGGACTCGCCCACCACCACCAAGGTCGGCAGGCCTTCGAGATCGGCCAGGCCGGCGGTGCTGTCCGGTCGGTCGCGCATCGCGGAGAGGGCGCCGATGATCCCCTTCACGGGGGCAGCCTCCATCATCCCGCGGATCCGGTCGACGACCTGCGGCATCGTATCGTTCGCCCCGGGTGAGAAAAGGTTGGGGAGCATCTGCTGCGCGATGGCGGCGGCGCCTCGATCGCGCGCGACCTGCATCGCCGCTTCGCGCGCCTTCCGCATCTCCGGAGTGTCGGCCTCGGCGCGCGTACTCATCAGGATCAGCCCGCGGAGACGGGTGCGGTATCGCCGCGCGAACTCGAGGGCCACGTAGCCTCCGAGCGAGAGCCCGCAGAGGACGACCTGATCGGCGTGCAGGGCGTCGAGCAGCGCGGCGAGGTCATCGGCGTAGGTCGCCATGGAGTAGCCGAGATCCGGGGCATCGGAGAGACCGAGTCCGCGGAGGTCGGGGGCGATCCGCCGGAACCCGATAAGGGCCCCCAGCTGGTGCTGCCAGAGGGTACGATCGAGCGGATAGCCGTGGACGAAGAGGACGACGGGGCCCTCTCCCCGGACCTCGACCGCGAGGTTCACGCCGTTGACCGTGAGACGGAGGGTCTCGCCGCTGCTCGAGGGGCGAGCGTTCATGTAGCGGCCCACCTCCGCCGGCACGTTGACCGGCTTCCCCTCCCGGTCGATGCAGACGAACACGAACTCTGCCGTGGCGATGAGGGTGTCATCGCCCAGACGGCGGGCGGTCTGCCGCATCGTGAAACTGGTGCGACCGTGATGGACCAGGTTCTGGCTGAAGCGCAGGACGTCGCCGGGAAACGCTCCGGCGTGGTAGTCGACCGTGGTCTTCCGGACGGCGGGCCAGGTGCCGGCGCGCGTGAAGACGTCCATTCCGGGACCCCGGGCCAGCATCTCCCAGCGCGCCCGTTCGAAGAGCGAGAGGAAGGAGGCCTGGTTCAGGTGACCGAAGGCGTCGCACTCGTCGGGATAGACGGTCAAGTCGATGTCAGGGGAGGCCACGGCACCGCCGAGAAGGTTATTGTTGGGCATCCATTATACGCCCACCTTCACACCGCCGATAGTTGGCGGCCGACCCCCGATGGCGACACGTCCAGAGACCGATTACCTGCGCCACGCGGCGAAACTCGCCCGGACACTCCAGCTCGACGCCGGGCTCGGCGAAGCCCGCCCCGACGCCGAGTTCTGGAAGACCCTGGCCAAGGCGCTGGAGGAATGCGCCACCGGCCTCGAAACGCTGGCCAAGCACGAGTGAGCAACGCTCCCGGCATCCGCTTCATCGACACGCCAGAGGGTTTCGCGTCGCTCCTCGGGGAATTGGGGCGCCCCACGCGGCTCGCGATCGACACCGAAGCGGCGAGCTACCACCGGTATTCGGATCGAATCTGCCTCCTGCAACTCTCCACGGCGACCGTGACGGCCGTCGTGGACACCCTGCGTGTCCCCGACCTGGCAGCGTTCGGTGCGCTGCTGACCGATCCGTCCGTGGAGTCGGTGTTCCACGACGCCGACTACGACCTGCGGCTGCTCGACCGCGATCACGCGGTGCACGTCGCCAAGCTGTTCGACACGCGGGTGGCCGCCCAGCTCCTGGGTGAACCGGGGATCGGACTCGCCGCACTCCTCGAGAAGTACGAGGGGATCACGCTCGACAAGAAGTTCCAGCGCGCGGACTGGTCGACCCGACCGCTCGAGCCGGGGATGCTCGAGTATGCGGCGGCCGATACGCATACCCTGCTCCCGCTTCGCGACCTGATGGAACGGAAGCTCCGCGACGCGGGGCGACTCGCCTGGGCCGAGGAGGAGTTCGGGCTCTCGGCGACGGTGCGGTGGGGGGAACGGGTGGCGGAGGAGGCGTACCTCAAGGTGAAGGGGGCCCGGCTGCTCAAGCCGCGCGCGCTTGCGGTCCTGCGGGAGCTGCATCAGTGGCGGGAAGAGATCGCCAAGCGGCTCGACCGCGCCAGCTTCCGGGTGATGAACCCGGAGATGCTCCTGCTCCTGGCCGAACTGCAGCCCCGGGAGGTCGGGGCCCTCAAGGGGATCCGGGGACTCTCGCCCGACCAGGTCGAGCGCCGCGGCGCGGACCTGATCGAGGCGGTGACACGTGGGCTTGCCGTTCCCGAGGCCGAATTGCCGCGGATCGAACGGACCCGGCGACCGCCCCCGGATCCGGCGTTCGATGCGCGGCTCGATCGTCTCAAGGTGGTCCGCAACATGGCGGCTGAGCGATTCGGCCTCCAACCGGGGGTCCTCTGTCCGAACGGGACGCTCGAGGGGATCGCGCGGCGCGAGCCGAAGACGGTGACCGAGCTGCTCGAAGTGGAGGGATTGCGGCGGTGGCAGGCGCAGGAGTTCGGGGCGGAGCTGGTGGCGGCGCTGGCCTCGTAGGGAGGAAGGGAAGAAGGTAAGAGGGTAGGAAGCTGCTCCGGCGACAGAGCGACTTCCTACCCTCGACTCTTCCTACCTTCCTACCTCAGCCGAGGAACGCCCTGATCCGCGGGTCCATCCGTTCGGGGGTCCAATACGGCTCCCAGACCAGCTCGACCTCGACCTTTCCCACCCCTTCGAGGTCCTTCGCGACCCGCTCGACGTCCCCCATGATCTCGGGGCCCGAGGGGCAGCCGGGGGAGGTGAGGCTCATCTTGATGTGGACGTCGTTCTCTGCGCTGACCAGGATCTCGTAGATCAACCCGATGTCGACGACGTTCAGGTTCAGCTCCGGGTCCTTGACCGCTCGGAGCGCTTTGCGCACGAACTCAGGTGTCAGGCTCATCCCCCACTTCCTCTCGGACTGCGTGGCGCGGGCTGCGGACTGCGACCGCCGAACTGAAATATACTAGCAAGAGGGTCGGATTTCCGCCCGGCAGGCTCCGGGCACGGCGCGCACTGCGGCGTCGGCGACCCGACCCCGGATCTCGTGCAGGGCAGTGAAGGGTTTCGCTACGCGGGGGCCGAACACGCGATTGGTGAGCAGCACGACGAAGAGATCGCGGTCGGGATCGATCCAAAGCATCGTCCCGGTATACCCCGTGTGTCCGTACGCATCGGCCGAAGGGAGGGTACCGTAAGGGGACGGCGTGTACTCCTGAGTGCCGCGGGACTCCCAGCCGAGGAGACGGGGGAAGGCGACGGCGCGGGGAGCGAGAAAGGTGTCGACGGTCGCGGAGCGGACGAGTGGTATCCCCGCACTCGTCGCACCGCGGCGGAGCCACCACTGCGCGTACCGGGCGAGGTCGGTCGCGGTGGTGAACACTCCCGCGTGTCCCGCCACGCCCCCGAGCCAACCACTGGTCCGATCATTGACCTCGCCCGCCAACGGGGACCCACGCCATTGGCTGGTGGGGGCGATCCGACGCCGGAGCGCCATCGGAGGGAGGAAGCGGGTCTCGAACATCCCGAGCGGACCGAAGATCGAATCGGCCGCGAACCGATAGAGCGATCGCCCGCAGATCGCCTCGATGATGCGGCCGAGGAGGATGGCGTTGAGATCGCTGTACTGTGCTCGGGTCCCGGGGGAGCGCCGCAACGGTGTCCGCAACACCAGCGCGAAGATCGAGTCGGGCGGCACGCGGCGCTGGCGGGGATCGAGCCCGGCGGGAAGGCCGCTGGTGTGATCGAGGAGCATCCGCACGGTCACGCGCTCCTTGCCCGGTCCGGTGAAGTGCGGGAGGTACCGTTGGACCGGTGCGTCGAGCTGGAGCCGACCGCGATCGACCAGGAGGGCAGCGGACGAGGTGGTCGCGACGACCTTGGTGAGGGATGCGATATCCCACAGGGTCGAGTCCGGCGTCGGGATCGCGCTTCGCTCGCTCCAGGTGAAGTGCCCGAAGCCGCGGGCGTGCAGGATGGCGCGCGAGTTGCCGATGATGAGCGCCGCCGCCGGATAGACGCCTCGGCGGACGCCGTCCTGGACCAGGGCGTCGACCGGCTCGTATTGCGCGGCGGCGGCCCGTGCCAGGGCGGCCACGCCGATCAGGGCGAGAGCGAAGGGACGGACCACTTGATCGACGATGAGGGGAGCCGGTAGAGGAGGCGGATCGTGGCAGAGTCGCGCGCGCTGATGACGGGCCAGCGGGTGGTGGGGTACATCAGGTCGTCGGCGCGATCGGAGTGGGGGAGTCCCAGCGCGTGGCCGACCTCGTGCAGGGCGACCGCCCGCTTGGCATCGGCCGGAAGGGGACGTCCGTCCTGGTCGGCCAACGCGAGCTCGATCATGGCGTACCTGATGCGTCCCTGGTCACCCCACTTCAGGTCCGTCTGTCCGGTCCGGTCGAACGAGAACCTCGGCAGCCAGCGGACCACGATCTGGGCGCCGGTGGTGTCGAGCACTTCGGTGAAGCGGACCCCCAGCCCCAGCCGTTCCCATTCCGTGAGCGCCGAGCGCGCGATGTTCTGGTCCTCGTTCGACCACCCCGGAAGGTCCTCGACGACGAAGGCGATGCGGAGGTGGTCCGCATCGGCGTCGGACCACCGCCGGATGACCGAATCGGTCTCGCGGAACATCGCCGAGAGGTACACCGAGCTGCCGGCGGCCTCGAGGATCGCACGGCTCTCCGCGGCCCGGGTCGGTGACGGGGGGCCGGCCGGGTGTCCGAAGACGGCGGGATCGGTGCGGGCAGGGAGGGGGGCCCGCACCGGGGAGGGGGCTGTGGCAACGCTGACCACCGCGGCCAGAGGGCGGCGGAACAGCCGGTCTGCGACCAGGAGGATCACCAGGGCCGCGAGGGCGAGGGTCAGGGTACGGGAGCGCATCGCGACTACAAGGAATAGGGCCGGGGGCCCCGCTCCGCTAGCGCCCTCGGCCGGGGCCGTCTAACATTGGGCCTTCTATGGAGCGAGTGACGCAGGGCCTGGTGCGGTGGCGCTGGCTCGTGATCGCGGTCTGGGCGATCGCGGGATTTTTCGCGCTTCGTGCCGCCCCGGCGACCCCGGCCCTGTTGAACCTCCGGGGAGGCAGTAACCGCCCCACCGAGGCGGGGCACGCCGATTCGCTCATCCGGTCCGCCTTCGCGAAGCCGCTCTCCGAATTCTTCGCCGTCACCATCGAAGGGCCCGAGAGCCGAGACCTGGGCAAGGACACCGCCTTCGTCGCCGCGCTCGAAGGGGTCAGCCGCCGCCTGCCGTACGTGCGCGGCACGATCTCCTTCGCGTCGACCCGCGACTCGGTGTTCCTGAGCCGCAACCGGCACACCACTTTCTTCGTGGTGGTGCTCAACACGCCCACGTCCGACAGCGCCGGGGCGCTGGTGGCCCCCTTCCGCAAGGAGATCCGGGGGGCCGCGGCGGCCTTTGCCGACGCCGGGGAGTTCAACGTCCGGGTGACGGGACGCGCGCCGCTCGATGTCGACGTGCGCAGCATCAGCGCGCAGGACTCCGCCGAGGCCGAACAGCGACTCCTGCCGCTGACGTTGGCGATCCTGGTGCTCGCCTTCGGGGCGCTGGTGTCCGCACTTTTGCCGATCGTGGTCGGGATCCTCACCATCGCCGTCGCGCTGGCGTTGATCGGTGTGGTCGCGCGGCACACGCCGATGTCGGTGTTCGTGCTGAACCTGACGACCATGATCGGACTGGGGGTGGGGATCGACTACTCCCTCCTGGTGGTGACGCGGTTCCGGGAGGAGCTCTCGAAGGGGCTCTCGCGCACCGCGGCGGCGGTGGCGACGCTCCGGACCGCCGGCGTCGCGGTGGTGACCTCGGGGCTCACGGTGGTCGTGGGGTTCGCGGCCCTCCTGTTCACCCCGGTGATCGAGACCCAGAGCGTGGGGATCGGCGGGCTGATCGTGGTGGGGGCGGCGGTGCTTCTCGCCACGACGCTCTTGCCCGCGCTCCTGGCGGTCCTGGGGCGCAACATCGATCGTCCACGGTGGCTCTCGCGACGTCTGGCCTGGTATCACTCCCCCCTCCTCTGGGAGAAGTGGGCCCGGAGCCTCGGCCGCCACCCCAAGCGGGCGCTGACGTTCGGTGGGCTCATCATCGCCGTGCTCACGTTCCCGACCTTCTGGATGCGGATCGGGCTCCCCGCCAAGGGGTGGTGGCCAGCGGCGACCGAAGCGGGGCAGGGGGTGGTAACGCTGGAACGGATGGGCGCCGCGGGAGTGATCCAGCCGATCCGGATCGTGATCCAGTTCCCCGCCGGGCGGACCGCCGTCTCGGCCACGTCGCTGCGCGGGATCCGGAACCTGGCCGATTCGTTGCGCGCGGACCCTCGGGTCGCGAGCGTGAAGAGCCTGGTGGACGTGGTGCCGGGGCAATCGCTGCTGGCGTACTCGCTGCTCTACAGCGACCTCCCGCAGGCGCGCGCGCAGTATGGCTCCTTCCTCGACGCCTACCTCAGCAACGACGCGCGCACCACGCTCATCGACATCATCCCGAGCGACACCACGTCGCTCCTGTCGGGGATGGACCTCGTCGCGCGGGCACGGGCGCTCGCGGCCGCGCCGTCGAAGCAGCTCCGTGGCGCGGAGTTCTCGACCGGCGGATACCTCGCCGCGAGCGTCGATTTCCAGCACAACCTGCTGGAGAACTTCCCCTGGATCATCGTCGCGATCCTCGGCGTCACCGCGCTCATGCTCGCGGTCGCGTTCAAATCGGTGCTGGTGCCGCTCAAGGCGATCATCATGAATTCGCTCTCGGTGAGTGCGACGTTCGGCGTGATCGTGCTGGTGTTCCAGGAAGGATGGGGCGGGAAGTACCTCAACCTCGACGGGGCGAGCGAAGCGATCTTCGTGGTGGTGCCGGTGCTGGTGTTCGCGATCGTCTTCGGCTTGAGCATGGACTACGAGGTGTTCCTGCTGGCGCGGATCAAGGAGGCGTTCGACCGCACCGGCAAGAACGATACGGCCACCATGGAAGGGCTCTCCGCCACGGCGAGCACCATCACCTCGGCCGCGCTCATCATGATCGTGGTGTTCGGCGCGTTCGCCTTTTCCCGGGTGCTGATGGTGCAGTTCATCGGCTTCGGGCTGGCGCTCGCGGTCTTCCTCGACGCGACCGTGATCCGGATGGTGCTGGTGCCGGCGTTCATGCACATGATGGGGCGGTGGAACTGGTGGCCGGGGGTGCGGGTAAAGGCGCCGGTGCCACCGAAGGAGGTCGTGGGGGAGAAGTAGTGCGGGGTGTGAAGTGCGGGGTGCGGGGTGCGACGTGCGACGTGCGGGTCGGATGAACGGAGGGTCTCCGGTAGCTCGGAGACCCTGTTGCCGTGCACCCGGCACTTCGCACCTCGCACTTCGCACACTCCTTCGCCCCGACCGGATGGCTGCTACCGGAACCGCGGATTCACCACGTTGTTGAATCGTGAACCGAAAGTGTAGCTCAGGCCGATCGAGGTGAAGTACGAATAGTCGGTCGCGAGCTGCCGACGGCGGAGAAGGATCTCCGCGTTGGTGGCGCCGCCCGCCGGGAGGAAGAGCTGGTCGTGGATGGAGGCGACCTGTCCCCACATCGAGAGGCTGAGACCCCGCACCAATCGGATGTCCAGATTGCCCGAGAGCTCGAGTTTGTGCTTCGCGAGGTCGTGCAGATAGGTCGACCCTTCGAGCGAGACACCGACCGACCCCCACGTCTGGGTGGCGCTCAACGAGGTCTCGAGCTTTGCCGCCGGGCGGGTCTCGCTGGTCTCGCCGTAGAGCGTCACTTCGTCGTACTTGAAATGCTTGAGCCCGGCGGTCAACCGGATGGTGAGCAGGCGATGACTCACCTGCTCGTAGGGCCACACGTCATACTCGATCCCGCCCAGCAGCTGGAGGTCCTGGGCCTGGTTCTGGTAGGTGCTGCGGCTCGCCTCGCCGTACACGGCCCACGCCCAGTGCCCGCCGATCGTCGGCGCTACCAGCAGGGTGGTGCCATAGCTCTGCTGTTCGTTCACGAAGGTGGTAGTGTCGTCGATCTTGAATTCGCTGCGATTCTTGGAACTGTAGGCGTTGGCCTGGATCTTGAGCCCGGCCGTGATGCGGCTCGCATTCAGACTGCCGTTGAGGTTCGAGCTGCGGTACGACTGTTCGCCATTGAGGAACGTGCTCACCCGGGCCCTGAACGCCCAGTAATTCCAGCGATCGCGAACCGCCTGCGTCACCGCCGCGCCTTCCGAGTCCGGGGCGGTGTACCGGAGCGCGAAGCGGGAGGCGAGAGGCCCGATCGCGACGTAGCGCGCGAGGCCGAGGCCAAGCTGCCGGACGATCGCGTGGCGCTGGTCGTCCTCGGTCGCGTCGGCCTGGGTAAAGGCCTTCAACGTGTCGGCGCGCCCATCGAACCGGCCCCGACCGAGGATGGTGACCGTGAATTCGCTCCCCCCGCCGCCGGTCTCTTGCTGCGTCACGATGGCCTGGACGTCAGCGTCCTCTGGGCTCCGCATGAAGTCGGCGTAGGGGAACTCACTGCGGAAGAAGTCGGGGCTGCAGCGACGGCTCGGACAGTCGAGGTAGAGTCGTACGGGGTGCGGGGGACCCGCGGGCGGCGCGGGAGGCGTGTCCTGCGCGGCAAGGGTCGCGGGAAGGAGGCACGCCAGGAGAAGGCTGGATCGTTTGAGCCAGTCACGCATCGAAGGCCGACCTGTGAAAGAGATCTTCAGTGCTTCGCGTCGAGCCAATTGTCACCGACACCCACGTCGACGACCAAGGGCACGCGAAGGGTGGCAGCGGATTCCATCGTGTGCTTCACCAGCGCCGAGACCCGGTCCAGCTCATGCAGCGGGGCCTCGAGCACCAATTCGTCGTGCA
This sequence comes from Gemmatimonadota bacterium, assembly GCA_031393795.1. Classification (GTDB taxonomy): domain Bacteria; phylum Gemmatimonadota; class Gemmatimonadetes; order Gemmatimonadales; family GWC2-71-9; genus CAMLHU01. The sequence goes on along the minus strand of JANMWE010000053.1, from coordinate 25,674 downwards.
CCTGGAGCAGGATCCTGGCCTGCAGCCGCTCGGCGGTGAGCGCCGCGTGGAGCAGGATCATTCCCCGCTTGATGAGGTCGGCCGCGGAGCCCTGGAGCGGCGAGTTCGTGGCGATGCGCTCCCCGAAGGAGCGGATGTTGAAGCTCTTGTCCGTGATCTCGGGGATGTAGCGCCGGCGCCCCGAGAGCGTCTCGACATAACCGAGCTCCCGCGCCTGCTGGACCATCCGGTCGAGATAACCACGGACCCCGGGGAAGCGGGCGAAGTACGCCTCGATGAAGGCCTTCGCTTCGTCCTGGGTGATGCCGAGCTGCTTGGAGAGCGCGAAGGGCCCCTGACCGTAGATGGTGCCGAAGTTGATGGTCTTGGCGCGCGCCCGCTGCTCCCCCGTGACCTCCTCCTCCGCGACGCCGAAGATGAGCGCGGCGGTCTCGCGATGGATGTCCCGTCCCGCGCGGAATGCCTCGATGAAGCTCTCGTCCTCCGAGAAGTGCGCGAGCAACCGCAACTCGACCTGGGAATAGTCCGCGACCACGAAGTGCGCACCCTCGCGCGGGATGAAGCCGCGCCGGATGGCCGCGCCCCGCGGCGACCGGATGGGGATGTTCTGGAGATTCGGATCGGAGCTGGAGAGCCGCCCGGTGGCGGCCCCGGTCTGGTGGAAACTGGTGTGGATGCGCCCCGTGACCGGGTGCACCTCGACCGGGAGGAGGTCGACATAGGTGCTCTTGAGCTTCTGGAGCTCCCGATACTCGAGGATCAGCTTCGGGACCTCGTGTCCCATCTCCGCCAGCTGCTCCAGCACCTCGGCGTCGGTGCTCGCGCCGGTCTTGGTCTTCTTGAGGATCGGCAGCTGGAGCTTTTCGAACAGGAGCGCGCCGAGCTGTTTCGGGGAATTGAGGTTGACCGAGGCCCCGGCGGATACCGCGATCTTCCGTTCGAGCGCCTGCAGGTCGCGACCGAGTTCGTTCGCGAGCCGTGCGAAGAGCGGGCCGTCGATCCTGATCCCTTCCCACTCCATGTCCACCAGGACCGGGACGAGCGGCATCTCGAGCTCGGTCAGGAGCCGATCGGCCTTTTCGGCCGTGAGGCGCGGGGCGAAGAAGGCGTGCAGCGCGAGCACGGTGGCGCTGTCGTGTCCGCAGTAGGCCGCGGCAGCGGGGATGGGGACCTCCGCGAAGGGGATCTGGGACTTTCCCTTCCCCGCGACGTCCTCGTAACTCTTCATCGGCACGCCGAGGTGCTCGAGGGAGAGCACGTCGATGGCGTGGGAGCGCCGTCCGGCGTCGAGACAAAAGCTCGCGAGCATCGAATCGTAGGTGGCGCCGGCCACTTCGATCCCGGCCCGACGCAGGACCTGATGGTCGTACTTGAGGTTGTGCGCCGCCTTCGGCACCGCGGGATCGCGCAAAAGGTCGGCGAGCGGAGCGCAAGCGGGGTCGGTGATCGGCGGCAGATTATGCACCGGGGCGGGCGCGGCGAGCGCGCCGCCCTGGGGGCGGTGCCCGAACGGGAGATACCAGACCTCGGTCGGGCTCGCGGCGAGGGAGAGACCGATCAGCTCCGCGCTGTGCGGGCGGAGCGAACTGGTCTCGGTATCGAACGCGACGAGCGGCGCCTGGCGCAGGCGCTGCACGAGCGCCGCGAGGGCGGCCGGGTCATCGATGACGGTGACGGCCGGGGCCTCGGGCCTCGGGCTTCGGGCTTCAGGGGTGACGGTGGGATCCGATGTCCCGACGCCTGAGGTCTGTGGCCCGAGGCCCGTCACTTCGAGCGGCATGTTGTCGGCGAGGGTCTTGGCCGTCCCCACCTGCCGGAGCAACGAGGTGAATTCGAGCTCGGCATAGAGCTTCGCGAGCGCTTCGTTGTCGGGCGCGTGCCGTTTCCACGCCTCCAGCGCGAGCGTGACGGGCACGTCGCGCTGGATGGTGGCGAGCGTGCGCGAGAGGCGGGCCGCGTCGGCGCACTGCTGCAGTCCTTCGCGGTAGCGCTTGTTCTTCACCTCGTCGGCGTGCGCCAGGATGGCGTCGAGGTCGCCATAGGTGCGGAGGAGTTCCGTGGCGCCCTTCTCGCCGATCCCCCGCACCCCCGGGATGTTGTCGGCGGAGTCGCCGACCATCGCGAGGTAGTCGACGACCTGCGACGGAGGGACACCGAGACGTTCTTCGGCGTTCGTGCCGTCGACCCAGCTCGGGTCGACCGCACCGGGCCCGCTCCGACCGGGGTTGAGGATCACCACGCCCGGGCGGATCAGCTGGTAGAGGTCCTTGTCCCCCGACACGATGACCGCCTCCCACCCTTTGGCAGCGGCCTGGTCGGCCAGGGTCCCGATGACGTCATCGGCCTCCCAGCCGTCGATGGCGACCAGCGGGATGCGGAGCGCCGCCAGCAACTGCTCGACTCGTTCGACCCCCTGGTCGAACTCCTGTTGCTCCGCGTCCTCCATCGCCTCCCGGTTGGCCTTGTACGCGGGGTAGAGCTCCTTGCGCCCTGAGTTGCCGGCGTCATTGACCCAGACGATGGCGTCCGGGGTGTATTGCTCGCTCAGGCGTGACAGGAAGGTGGTGACGCCGCGGGGGACCGAGGTGTTCTCCCCGCGCGCGTTGCGCAGGGGCCGGTCGCGGAAGGCGTGATGCGCGCGGTAGATCAGCGCATACCCGTCAATGAGGAAGAGGCGGGGGGTGCTCAGTGATTCTCCGCCCGGTTGAGCCGGGCACGGACACGCTCGAAGTCGGAGCGCGATTGCGGCGTGAGGCGGAAGCGCCCGAACCCGGTCTCGTCCACGAAGTAGAGCGCGATGCGATAGGCGTTGTAGGTCCAGCGGACGACGCGTCCCTGATTCGACGCGCTGGCGTCGATCACCTCGTCCGGGTCGCCGAGGACGATGAACACCTCGCCCCGTTCGGTGCGCCAGCCTGGCTGTCCTTCGTCCGGGAAGCGCTGGTCGGCGAGGGCGAGCCGCGCGAAGTAGGCGTCGAGCGCCTCGTTCTCCGGGGTCGCGGGGTTCGGGTCGCTGTCCTTGTAGAAGCTCTGCCAGAGCGCCGGCCGCTCCGCGGGCGAGGCCCGCCGGAGGTGGGCCAGCTGCTCCTCGTTCCCGAAGTACCGCAACAACTGGATCATCTCGTCGTAGTTCGAGACGATCCAGTTGGAGGAGAGCGAGATCAGCGCCGTGGTGACCGCGCGCCCCGAATCGGCTCCGAGCTCGAAGCGAAGCTCGCCGAGCGGGGCGTTCTGCGGGGCGAACCGAAGCAAGCGCGACTCGACCGTCGTGGCCCCGGTGAAGGTGAGGATCTGCGCAAGCAATACGCTGTCGCGGCCATCGACCACGGTGAGCGGGACCTGCTGGCCCGGCGCCATCCGGTACCCTTCGATCAGCACCGTCAGTGTGTCCGCGCCATACCCCGCCGCCCCGCGCGGGTTGAGCAGCCCGCGAAAGGGGTCGGTCACCGCGCCGCGCGCGGTCACTTCGTAGACCAGGATCGGCGCGGTGGTGTGACCGGCGGCGATGGCCGCGATGTTCAGGTCCTGTTCCGCGCGGCTCGAGCGATCACCGCGGCGATCACGCACAACCACCGAGAGGTGATAATGCCCGGGCGCGAGCGGGACCGGTTCCTGAAAGAGCACGCTCTCGTCGTTCCGGAGCGTCTCCTGGAAGGTGGTGACCCGCACCGTCTCCTCCCGCCCGACGGTGACCGGTGGTGCGCCCTCGCGCTGGAATGTGATGTCGACCCGATAGCGCGCGGTGAAGCCCTGCGTGCCCTGGCGTTCGAACCCGAGCGACCGGTTCTGCAGCGAGAGCCCGAGGAGCGCGAGCACGGAGTCCCCGCCGGCGGGGAGGATCGCCACGTTCCCGATGAACGGGATCTGGCCTCCGACGGCGAGCCGTCCGATGCGGCGGAAGACCGCGGTCTCATCGAGGACCGCGGTGAGCGTCTGCGAGGGGGTGGGCTGGGCCTCGGTCCCGACACGGGTCCAGCTTCCGCATCCGGAGAGGGCCAGCAGGGCCAGCAAGGCGAGGGTGCGGCGAGTGCCGCGAGGGACCCCGTGAGGCATCGTGAAGCTCCTGTCAGGCCGTAGGTTACCGCCTGCGCCGGACGGCGACAAGGCATAACTTGTGGCCCCACTTTTGGGGGGATAGTTTCCACGCATCCCATGCGACAAGACAGTCTCGTCGGCCGGACCATCGGCGGGTACCGACTCCTCGACCACGTAGGAGAGGGCGGCACCGCCGAGGTCTACAAGGCCGAGCACCCCACCTATGGCCTGAGCGCAGTGAAGGTCCTTCGGGCCCGTTTGGCCCAGGATCCCACGGCGGTCAAACGCTTCCTCAACGAGGCGACGTTCGGGCGTCGGGTCGTGCATCCCAATATCGTGCAGACACGCGAGTCGGGGCAGACCGACGACCTCTACTACCTCGCGCTCGAGTGGGCCGCGGGGGAGCCGCTCGCCACGTTCGCCACCCGGTCGGGGACGATCGCGCCGGTCGTCGTGGCGACCATTGTGGAGCAGCTGTGCGGCGCGCTCGGAGCGGCGCACCAGGCGCGGATCATCCATCGCGACCTCAAGCCGGCGAACATCATGTACGACCCGGCCACCCAGACGGTGAAACTGCTCGACTTCGGGATCGCCCGGGACGAGAAGGCCGCCCCCGAGGAGCGCCTGACGCGGGCCGGCTTCTTTGTGGGGACGCTCCAGTACGTCGCTCCAGAGACACTTTCGGGGGCGCTGGTCGATGAACGGGCCGACATCTACAGCCTGGCCACCATCACCTACTATCTCCTCACCGGGGTGCTCCCTTTCCCGGGCCGCAGCCCGCGGGAGCTTTTCCAGCAGCTCCTGCAGGAGCCGGCGACCCCGCTCAACACTGCGGTCAAGGGGCTCAAGTTCCCGGCCGCGATCGAGGCCGCCGTGATGAAGGGGCTCGAACGCGACGCCACCCAGCGATTCCAGACCGTGGGCGAGTACGGCAACGCCTTCTGCGCCGCGGTGCGTGACGCCCCGGCCCTGAAGAAGAGCGGATTCCTGGCGGGTCTCTTCCGCCGCGACGACACGTGACCGACCAGGCCGCTCTCGCCGACCTCCTCCAGCGCCGCTCCATCCGCCACGGCGACTTCGTGCTCGCCTCCGGTGCCCGCTCCACCTACTACATCGACTGCCGCCCCAGCACCATGAGCGGCGAAGGCCAGGCGCTCATCGGGCGCCTGGGCCTCACGGCGCTCCGCGCGCGCGGGTGGCGCCCGCAGGCGGTCGGCGGCCTTACGATGGGCGCCGATCCGGTGGCGTACAGCATCGCGCGCGCCAGCGCCGACGCCCCGCCACCGATCGACGCCTTCTCCGTGCGCAAGCAGGCGAAGGACCACGGCACCAGCAAGCGGGTGGAGGGGAATTTCGCCGCGGGGTACACGGTGGTGGTGATCGAGGACGTGATCACCTCCGGCGGGTCCGCCCTGCAGGCGATCGAGGCCATCGTGGCCGAGGGAGGGAAGGTCCTCGGGGTCCTCGCGGTGGTGGACCGGGAGCAGGGGGGTCGCGAGAAGCTCGAGGCCGCCGGCCACGCGGTCGAGACGCTCATCACTGCCTCGGCGCTGGGACTCCGCTGATGCCTGCGTTCACCACCGCGACCTCGTCGATCGTCCGCCGCGCGGCCCGCAGGCGGTGGTGGCTCTTGCTCGCGGGCGCGTCCGGGGTGTTGCTGTTCGAGCTCGCGTCGGGGGCCGGCGTGCGGTGGGACCTCCTGGCCGAGTACGTGGGGCTCGGCAGTGTGGCGACCGTCGGATTCGACGCGCTCGCCCGGCGGGGGGTGAAGGGGATGGCGGCGGCGATCTCGAGCCTGCTCCTCGACCTGCTCCTCGCGGTGATCCCGGCCGCGTTGCTCGACACGCCTGGGCTCGGGGGGTTGGCCCTGGTCGCGATGCTGCCGTACGCGGAGACAGAGGAAGGCGTCTTCGGTTCGGCCGCGGCGGTGGCCGCGGGACTGGGGCTCCTCATCGGCCACGCCCTCGCGGATCAGCAGACCGGACTCCCCACCGGGGCGGTCGTCGCCGAAGCGGTGCTCGTGATCATCCTGACGTTCGGCCTCCGTTCTGCCGGACGACGGCGGGCCGGGAGGATCGAGGCCTTGCGCCACGCTGCGGAACGGGCCGCCATCGGGGACTTCTCGACCCGGCTGGCGAGTGAGGCGATCGACCCGCTCGGGGAAGTGGAACGGGGATTCGATCTCCTCGCCATCCGCACCGCGACCACGTCCACCACGCTCGCACGCGAGGCCAACGAGGTGGCGGCCTTGGCGGAACAACTGGCCGCGTCGGTGGAACACCTCGAGCGCGCCGCAGGTGAGCTCTCGGGCGCCTCGGGCCGTCTGGCCCACGACCTCCAGGCCCAGCGAGCCGTGGCCGAGGAGAATCGGCACCAGACCGAAGGCGCGGCGCACGAAGCGGGAGAGCAGCGGCAGCGGGCCCTGCTGCTGGCCGACGAGTCGATGCGCCTGGTGACGGTGGCGGATCGTGCGCGGCAGAGTGTGGCCCGCGCGAGCGAGACGTTGGTCGCGGTCGCCGCGGAAGTGTCGACCACCGCGGGGGTCGTGAACGAACTCACGGCGATGTCGGCGCGCATCGGCGGATTCACCGCGACGATCTCGGCGATCGCACGGCAGACCCATCTCTTGTCGCTCAATGCCGCCATCGAAGCGGCGCGCGCCGAGGCGGAAGGGCAGGGCTTCGGCGTGGTGGCCGAGGAGGTGCGGACCTTGGCCGCGCAGGCCGGGCGCTCTGCGCGCGAGGTCTCCGAACTCGTCGGCGAACTGCAGGAGGGGATCGGCGGCGCCGCGCGGGCGATGACCGCGGGACAGCAGCAGGTCGAAGACGTGGCGCGCGTCGCCCGCGAGGCCGACGAAGGGTTGCGCGAACTCGCCGACGGGGTCCGTCGCTCCTCCGACCGCGTGAGTACCCTCGCGGTCGGCACGCGGGCCCAGGCAGATCACCTGCAATCGCTCCGCAGCGCGCTCGAGCAGGTCAGCAAGACCTCGGCGGGCGCCGCCTCGAACTCCGATAGCGCTGCCCGCGCCGCGACCCAGCAGTCCCAGGCCGTGCAGGAGCTCGCGCGCACGGCGCAACAGCTGGCCGGATTGGCCGAGCGGTTGCGGGCGGCGGTCGCGAAGTAGTACAGCAGGCGCGATAGGCGCGCGAGGCGCGGAAGCGCGGGAGATGACGACCTCACGCGCCTTCCGCGCCTTTCGCGTCTGTGCTACTCCCCCGGCGCCGGACCGCGCCGAGGGCCGTGTCCGTACCGCTCAGTGTCCGCTGTCCAGGCCCCCCGATAATAGGGGATGGAAGGTACGGAACGCGGCCCGGTAGGGTGCGATCATCAGCGCGAGGAATCGATCGAGCGCGACCGGGAAGGGGAGCCGACGACGGAATTCGGTGGCCGTCACGCCGAGCATCGCGCGGATGTGGCGGCCGAAGCTCTGGGGGGAGGAGTACTCGAGGCGGTAGGACACGTCCGCCACGGAACGACCCTCGTCCTCGAGGAGCAACGCGGCGTGCAGCAGCCGGAGCGCCGCGAGATAACTCTTGGGGCTCGGCAGGCCCGCCCGTTGGAAGCGCGACACGAGGGTGCTCGGCGGCAGGTGGAGCGTCCGGGCGAGGTCGCGGACGGTGACGTGATGCGGGGCGAATCGGATCAGCGCCTCGAAGAAGAGCCGCGCGTCCGGAGGCGCCTCCGCGAGCGCGGTGAGGATCGCCGCCTGGATCCGCGCGCCGCCCGGGCTCCCCGGGGTCTCGATCAGCGCGCGCAACCGGCGCCACCCTTCGGGAGCCGTCACATCGACGACCTGCCGGACGCCCCGAGCGCCGAGTCGGAGAAGGGCTTCGGAATGTCCCGGCCCCGCCACCACCGCCACCGTCGGGATGGCGGGGAAGCCTTGCACCAGGCGATCGAGCTCCGGGAGCTGCTCCTCGCGGCAGCGGCTGACCGAAAGCAGGACCGCCGCCACCGGCCGCTCCCGGACCGCCCGGATGGCATCCGGGATCGAGTCCTGATGGAGCAGCGCGACTCCCTCCCCCATCGCCGCCTCGACCCGGGCTCGCTCCCCGGGGGCCAGCACCGCCACGATCGCCGGCATCGTCATACCACCCTCCTCGGCCAGTGTCCACGACGACGATAGCGGGGGAGGGTCAACGCTTCGTCAACCCAGCGGGGGGGCGAAATCGGGCCGAAGAGGTGCAAACCGCAACCATTCCGTCGTCCTGAGCGTCAGAAGAGGTATCTTCGAGGAACCCCCGTGACCGTCGACGTTGCGCAGCTTCAGGACCGCCTCCAGGCAGCCCTTGGCCCCCATTACCGCCTCGAGCGGTCGTTGGGACAAGGGGGGATGGGGGTCGTCTTCCTGGCCCGTGACCTGACGCTTGACCGCGAAGTGGCGGTGAAGGTGGTCCACCCCGAACTCGCGGTCCATTCCTCCATCACCCAGCGCTTCCTCTCCGAGGCGCGGGTCATCGCCAAGCTCCGGCACCCCAACATCGTCGCGGTCCACGCCGCGGGCGAGGCCACGGGCGTTTTCTGGTACGTGATGGACTACGTGCCGGGGGAGACCCTGCGTGATCGCCTGAATCGTGAGGGGACGCTCCCGCCGGGGATCGCGCAACGGATCATCGCGGAGCTCGCCGACGCGCTCGACGCCGCGGGGCGTCAGGGGGTGGTGCATCGCGACGTGAAGCCGGAGAACATCCTGCTCGACGCCGAGAGCGGTCGCGCGCTGCTCGTCGATTTCGGCGTGGCGCGGATCCTTCAAGTGGCCGGAGAGACGCAGGCCTCGATCACGGGGCAGGGGGTGGCGGTCGGCACCCCGACGTACATGAGCCCGGAACAGGCCTCGGGGGACGGCGTCGACGTCCGGAGCGATCTCTATTCCCTGGGGATCGTGGCGTACGAGATCCTGACGGGCCAACCTCCCTTCCGCGGGTCGCCCCCCCAGGTCGCCGCCCAGCAGATCAAGATCCCACCGGCCCCGCTCTCCCGGTTGATGCCGTTGCTCGCCCCCGCGTTCGCTGCGGCGGTGATGCGGGCCCTCGCCAAGGCGCCGGCGCAACGGTTCCAGAGCGGTGCGGAATTCCGGGACGCGCTGCTGACCGGCCGCATCGCCCCCCCGCAGGCGGGACGGTCGCCCTGGCTGGGGTGGGCCGCGGTGGCCGCGGTGGTCGTCACGACCGTGGGCATGGTGGTCGCGGTACGGAACACCGGCGGGCCCCCGCGGGGGATCGATCCGCGGCATTCGATCGTGATCCTCCCGTTCGACAACCTGCGCGGCGACACTACGCTCCATTGGTTGGAAGAGGGATCGGTCTCGATGCTGGGCCTGACGCTGGCCCAATGGAAGGACATGACCGTGGTGGACCAGGAGCGGGTGCACGACCTGCTCACCAAGCGGGGACTCGAGCCGGGAGCGCCGATCGGGCTCGAGGCGGCGCGCGACATCGCCCGGGAGGCGGGGGTGTGGTCGCTGGTCGTGGGCGACTTCGTCCGGACCGGGGATTCCCTGCACGTGGCGGCGCGGCTCATCGACGTCGCGACGGGCCAGCGGGTGGACTTGGCCCAGACCGACGTCCTCGTGATGGGAGATGTCCGTCCGGCATTCGACCGGCTCGCCGCGCAGCTCCTGAACGTCTCCGGGGCCCCAGGTGGCCTGCGGGCGGGCCTCGCGGAGGCTACCACCGGCGCGGTCGACGCCTACCGGGACTACCTCACCGGGATCGATCGGCTGAATCACTGGGACCTCGTCGGTGCCGATTCGGCCCTGCGCACGGCGGTCACGACGGACTCGACCTTCGCGCTGGCCTGGTTCAAGTTCTCGCTCACGCGCGGCTGGATCGGCGGAGGCAGCGACTCTCTCGGACATGTGGCCATCGAGCGCGCGGTCCGCTATGTCGATCGGCTGCCCTCGCGCGAGCAGACGCTGGTGCGGGCCTATCAGGCCTTCCTCGACGGCGATCATGTGCACGCGGTGGAGCTCTACACCGCGCTGGTGCGCAAGGATTCCACCGACACCGACGCCTGGTACGGGCTCGGGGACGCCTGGTATCACCGCCCGGCCCAGACCACGGCCGACCAGGTGCACGCGATGAACGCTTCGCTCCGCGCCTTCCGTCGCGCCCTGGCGCTCGACCCCACCTATGCGCTCGCGTATGACCACGTCGCCGCGATGTTCCAGCAGACGGCGCGCGCGCATCCCTACTTCGCCCTGGCCGGCCCCGACTCGTTCGCGCCGGCCCCCGAACTCGACCTCCGCGCCCGGACGCTGGCGGTGAGCCGAGCCCGCCGCGAGGGGATCGCCCTCGCGCGCGACTGGGTGGTGAATCAGCCGGAGACCCCGCGCGCGCATTGGGCACTGGTGGAAGCGTACGCCGTCGCCGGTGCGGTGGACGAGGCCGACCGGGAGCTGACGCGGCTGGCCGGGATGGGGGTGCCCAAGGAGGCGGTGCTGGGCCGGATCAGCGAAGGCCGGATCGAGTTCGGCGCCGGCGATGTGAGTCGGGCCGTCGCGGCGCTCACCCCCACATACGACTCCTTGCTCGAGGACCGGGCGCGGCTGGATCGCGCGGCCGCCGAGGACTGGATGATGCTCCTCTCCGGCGCGAACGCGCTGGCGTACAGCGGGGACGTGGGGCGCGCCGCGCGGGTGATCGGCAGCGTGCAGCGCGCCCGCGGTGTGGTCCCGAAGAACCCGGAATCAGCCGTCGATCCGCGGCACCTGGCGGAGCTCCAGGTCGGGGCGCTGTACGCCGTGACCGGTGGCGCCCCGGATCCGCTGCGCGCCATCTGGCGGGCCGTGAGCGAGGCCGCCCGCAAGGCGAGCGCCCCGGATCGGGCCGCCATCGCGCGCGCCGGGACCCCGGCCGCCGTGGGCTTGCTGATCGGGCCGGCCCACGACGCGACCCCCTTGAAGGAACTCCGGGCCCTGACCGGCGAGGACCACCCGCGCGATGTGCGGGCCCTCCTGGCGTTGGCGGTGGGGGATAGCGCCGCGGCGCGGCGGCTCCTCCTCACGCCGCCGGAAGATTGGACCGACGAGAAGCGCGGGGGGCTCGGTGGCTGGGCCGGTGATCCGTGGCCCCTCCGGGCCTATGGACTCCTGCTGCTGCACGAGAACCAGCGCGCGTATGACCTGTTGCAGCACTACGACGTGGAGATGCTCGACCCCCGCTACTACTCCAGCGCCTATGGGGCGGTCGGGATGGTGCGGATGCTCCGTGGGATGGCGCTCGAGGGGCTCGACCGCCGCACCGAGGCGGCGCGGGAGTACCGCGCGGTGCTGGCGGAGTGGGAGCACGCCGACCCGAAGCAGGTCCTGTATCTCAACGAAGTGCGGTTGGCGCTGGGGCGGGTCACCGGGACGGGATGAGGGACGCGAGAGGCGCGTGGGGGAGCCCGTTCCCAGGCCACCTTACGCGCCTTTTCGCGCCTAATGCGCCTCTGGACTATCTTCCCCCCGGGTCTCGCGTGATGGTCGCGGTGGGAGCGATCCCATCGAGGAAAGTCCGAGCTCCACAGGGCAGATCGCCAGGTAACACCTGGGCGCCGCAAGGCGACGGAAGGGCAACAGAGAACAGACCGCCGATGGCCCGCAAGGGCACAGGCAAGGGTGAAACGGTGGGGTAAGAGCCCACCGCGCTGACGGTAACGCCAGCGGCACGGTAACCCCCGGTCGGAGCAAGGCCAAATAAGTGACGAGGTGCGGCCCGCACCATGTCCTCACGGACTAAGTCACGGGTAGGCTGCTCGAGGCGGTGGGCGACCACCGTCCCAGACAGATGACCATCCCCTTCGCAAGAGGGGAACAGAACTCGGCTTACGGCGGGACCCACCAACTTCGAAGTCGCGTAAGGCGCGTGAGGCGCTCAAGGGGTCACCCTTGAAGATCTCACGCGCCTTATGCGTCTTTCGCGCCTGTCAACTGCTTGCGGTACCGCAACTTGCACCCCCTCCCCTCGAAGGCTATTCTTTGGACTTGGTCCCACCCCTGGAGACCAGTGACGTGACGTCGCCGACCAAGCCCCCGCAGGAAGAGCGTCCCTACCCAGATGCCTGGGAACGGGTCGCGGAGTTGCGCGTCTTCCGCGCGCCGCACGCGGCTTGGGAGAAGCTGATCGCCTGGCGCAACGACATGCGGAAGCTCGGGTGGCGGTTGCTCCGAGTGACCAGCGACAAGGACGAGTTGATCGCCGTCTTCGGCAAGACCAAACCTGAACTCGAATCCAAGGGGCGCTGAACCCGCGCCCCACCCGACCTCTTCCCTGCCACCCGAGACCTCCTGATGCCGGCCCGTCCCTTCCTCTTCGCGTCCCTCCTCGTTGCCGGAGTCGCGGCCTTCGCCGCCCCCGCCAGCTCACCGTCGACCGCGCGGTTCAAGATCGTCGAGACCAGCCACCAGGTGGTCGACCTCTCGGCCTTCAGCCAGCCGGAACAGGTGTCGCACATCGTCAAGTCCACGTTCGTGACGGTCACCTCGAGCGACTCGGCCGGTGGGCGGGCCGTCAAGGTCGTGATCGATTCGGTCCGGGCCGATTCGGTCGACAGCCCGCAACCGATCCCTCCGGCGATATTCGACTCCCTTCGGGGCGCCGCCGCCACCGGTTGGATCGGTCCGGACGGGAAGCTCACGCTCGCGACCGACACGACCTCGCGCGGCGCCGCCGCCGGCATGCAGGTCCGGGCGCTCTTCCCGCAAATGAGGCCTCGCGCCAAGGTGGGCGACCATTGGACCGATACCACGGAAGTGAATGGGTCGGGGAACGGCCTCATGGCGAACGCCGTCACCCGCCGGATCACCAATTGGGCGGTCACCGCCGAGCAGACCGTCAACGGAGTGAAGGCCCGCAAGTTCGACGCTGCCTTCAGCCAATCGATGACCGGCGAGATGGCGGGGCCGCAAGGCTCGATGTCGATCGACGGCACCGGCACCGGCACCGCCACCTATTTCCTGGCATCGGATGACCGCCTGGTCGGCGCGCAGTCGACGCTCACCCTCCAGGTCTCCGTGACCGTCCCACAGGCCGCCGAGCCGATCCCGGTGAACGCAACGATCACCTCGGTGGTCACTTCCATCCGGTGAGCCGCCGCCCGCTGACCGCCATCATCGTCGCCCTCGCTGCAGCGTGCGGCGGGGGCGCCGCCGTTCACGAATCGACCACCGCCACCCCCGCAGGAGCGGTCGTCCGGATCCCGACCGTTCGCTTCCGCGCCGGCGATACCTGGCGGGCGGTGTACACCCGGGCCGACACCCTGACGACGACCCTGCCGAACGGGGGCCAGCAACGCCAGGCGATCGACCGGACCCTGGCCCTCCGCTGGTCGGTCACCACCACCCCGACCGGGCTCGCCCTCGTGGTGACGGTCGATTCGGCCCGGATCGTGGGGCTTCCCGGCAGCATCGGGCGGGCGATGGAGGACAGTGCCCGCGGCGCGGAGGTCCGCGGGATCCTGCGCGGCGATGGGCGGGTCGACTCCCTCGTTTCGCTCCCCGACGGCGTGGTGACGCACGCGCTGATCGCCGAGCTTCCCTGGCTCGTTCCGGCCCTGGGGCTGGCGGGAGGCACGGACGCGAACTGGAGCGACACTCTGCAAGCGGTCGTCCGCTTCGGGGTGGTGGACCTCACCGAACGCACGATCCGGCACAGCTCGGCCGTCGCCAGCCACGGCACGGTCCTCGTCACCATGGCGGGGAGCGTCGGGCGCGACGGGGCGAGCCCGCAGCTGCACCTGTCCGGCTCGGGCACCCGCTTCGGGACCGCGACGGTCGAACTGAATGGACGGATCCGCTCGGCCACGGGCCGGGATTCGGTGCTGATGTCGGCGATGGTCGAGGCGATCGGCCAGTCGGTGCAGATCCTCCAGGTCGGTGGCTACACGCTGACCGCGCTCCCCTGATGAGAACGCTGGGACGCAAGCTGGTCAGGGCCGTCCTCCTCGGGGGCGGCCTTTTCGTGCTCTGGCTCTTCGCCGTGTGGCCGCCGCCGGCCTGGTATCGGACCCATTGGCCGGCCGAGACGGCGTTCCAGGCGCATCGGCGCGCCGGCGCGTGGGCGCGTTCCGAGCCGGTCAAGGACACAGCCAAACGTCGGGCGATCATTCGGAGCTGGGATTCCACCCGCCCAAGCGCCTACGCGCCCACGCGCCTCTACCACCCCGTCCCCCTCGACTCGATCTCCGCCTGGCTCCCCCAGACGGTGATGACCGGAGAGGACCAGCGGTTCCGAGAGCACCACGGGATCGATTGGGTGAATCTCCGTCGCGCCCTGGGCTATCCACGCGATCGATTCGAATGGGGGGCCTCCCGGGACAGGGCCGACCTCGCTCGTGCGTTGGGGAGGGTGTGGGGACGCCGCGATGCGTTGCGTGGGGCAAGCACGCTGACCCAGCAGCTCGCGAAGAACCTCTACCTCTCCCCGTCCCGCAATCCGCTCCGGAAGGTGAAGGAGGCGCTCACGGCGTACCGGCTGGAGGCCGCGCTCCCCAAGGACCGGATCCTGGCCCTCTACCTCAACGTGGCGGAGATGGGGCCGGAGGTCTGGGGGGTGGAGGCGGCGAGCCGCTACTACTACGGGAGGTCCGCCGCCCAGCTGAACCTGGATGAGGCGGCGGCGGTGGCCGGGATGCTCCCCTTTCCGCTCCGCTCGAATCCCGGATTCCGGCCCGGGCGGATGGAGTGGCGCCAGCGCCTGATCCTCCGGAAGCTCCGGGGCGAGGAGGTGGAGGTGCCGCCGGTGGCGGAGGAAGAAGCAGCCCCGCCACCCATCGACAGCATGCCGCCGACCGCGGTGGATACGAGCGCCACGCCGGTGGACAGCGGGGTCCCGGCGTTGCCGGACAGCGGGAGCCCCGCACGGGACAGCACCCTTCCGGCCCATCGGGACAGCACGGTACCGAGCACGCCCTAGAAGACCAGCGGCGCGGGAACCCTGGAAAGGCTGGAATCCCTGGAGAATTGAATCGAGTGGGTGTAGTGAAGGGATCCCTGCTCGCGACCCTGAGGGATGCGCTCCTGGGTTCGCGCGTGGATCGCTGCTCGCGGCCCGGAGGGCCACGCTCCAAGGCTCGCGTTACGACTCAAGCGGGCCGGAGGCCCGCAGTTGTTCGATGTGAGAACGTGGAGCGTGGCCCTCCGGGCCGCGCACACGAGACTTTCCGAACACCTGAACGCCCGCCGCGATGCTCTGCGACGGGCGTTCTCGCGTGCAGGGACCGTGCTACTGCCTGCAGGGCAGCTTCGGGTCCTGGCGCGGGCCGTCCACCAGGTACCGTTGCGCCCGGTCGGCCGAGGCGACCACGATGTCGCGCACGAAGAGAGCGACCTTCTGCGAGTGATCGTAGTCCACGTACTGGGGCTCGTCGCTCACCATGTGATAGTCGGGTGAGTAGCCGAGGGAGAAGTAGGTGATCGGGATGCCGTAGCGGGCATACTCGAAATGGTCGCTGCGACAGTAGCGGTTGAGCGGATGGCCCGCGGCATCGTACGAATAGTCGATGGCGAGGGAGTCGCGGCCGTAGCTCGCATTGATCGAATCGATGGTGGCGCCGAGCTGGGTGGAGAGCCGCCGGCTGCCGATCAACTGCACGAAGTAGGGGTCGCCGGAGCGCCATTCGCGCGACCGGTTGCCCGCCGGCATGTCCATGTTGAATGCGGCGATGATCGAGTCGCGCGGCACGGTCGGGTGGTCGGTGAACCACTGCGACCCGAGCAGGCCTTTCTCCTCGGCCGTGTGCGATACGAAGATGATCGACCGCTTGGGACGGGGGGCGTGTGCGAGGTATTCGGCGATCTCGAGGAGGATCACCGTACCCGAGCCGTCGTCGATGGCGCCGTTGAAGATCGAGTCGCGGCGGATGACACCGCCCCGGGCCGCGCGAGCGGCGGTGAGGAGCTCGTCAATGCGTCGGGCCTCATCGGGGGTCGGTCTGCGGGCGCCGCTGTTGGCGCCGATCGGGCGTGTGATCATGTTGGCCGCCCGGAGCGAATCGTGGTCGAGCGGCCGGTCGTTGAAGCCGAGGTGGTCGTTGTGCGCCCCGACGCCGACGTACTCCCCGCGCAGGGTCGGGTCGCTGCCGGGGAGGATGGCGATGACGTTGCGCGCCGGCGCCGGGGTGGGACGCCAGACGAGACGGTGGCGGGCCGTGAGCGTGGCGCCCATCGTGCCCGGGGCCACGCTGTCGATCGGCTGGGGAAAGAGGGACCCCTTCACGGTCGAGTCGAGCACCACGAAGGCGGCGGGACCGCTGGAGAGTTCGGAGGGGTTCATCGCGGTCTGGGTCCGGCGGAGGAACCCACCCAGCGCGTCGACGACCCCGCGCGGGGCTACGAGCACGATGCCGGCGAAGGTCCCCTGCAGCTGCTCCAGGCGCGGGTCGCGCACGTTCCAGAAGCCGGTGATGACCTGCCCCGCCGGGTTCATCGGGGCGCGGAACACCAGCACCGCCCCCCGGGCCCTGGCCGGATCGATGGCGACGGTGCTGTCCCCCCAGCGGCCGGCGAAGAGCGTCGGCGCCCCATTCAACGCCACGTCGGTCGAGAAGGTCGCCCGCCCGATCGGACCGAGGGGAGTGAAGTCCTGCCAGGCGACCAGTCCCTGGCCGCCGAAGGAGAGTTCGGGTGTGGCCTCGAAGCTCTCCCGCTTGAGCGGGATGGTCTGGAAATAGGTGCCGCTGTCGCCGGCGGGCTGGAGCCCGAAGCGGCGGAATTCGCGAGCGATGTAGTCAGTCACCATCGCGTTGCCGATGTCGCCCGACTCGCGGCCGCGCATCGAGTCGTCGGCGATGATGAAGAGCCGCGTGGCGAGGTCGGCGGCGGTGATGGCGGTGGTGGTGGGCTGCGGCGGATGCTCGCGCGGAAGCTCGAAGGGCCAGGCGCCGTTTGCGAGCGGGGTCGGGGCGGTGGGCGCAGTCGCACCACCACACGCGGCGAGGCCTGCGCCGAGCGCGAGGGAGGTGAGCAGGGAGAGCGGGAGGAGTTTGTGCATAAGGTCTGTCAGGACGGGGACGGGGGCGGTTCAGTTTCGCGGATCCCAGGGCGCGGAAACCCATGATGGACCGAACCCAGGAGGTCCTGTCAAAGTGCGCCGACAGCAACCTGTGGCCGGGTCACCTGATCGGAACATCCTGGGTCCGGTATCTCCTGGGTTCGCGCGCCCGCGGAGTCGTAGTTCGGGTCGGTGTTCGCTGTCAGTCGACCAGGCGGAGGGGCATCACCGCTTGAGGTAGCTCGCGGGGTCGTCCCAGCCCACCGGCTCGCAGGTGGATCGGAGTGTATTTGCGCATAGGTCAATCAGGACGGGGACAGTGACGTTTCTGTTTCGGGGTGCGTCAGGCGCGGAAACCCATGATGGACCGAACCCAGGAGATCCTGTTCAAGTGAATCGGCATTACACGAAAGGCCGGTTCGCTCGATCGGAACATCCTGGGTTCGGTATCTCCTGGGTTCGCGCGCCCGCGGAGCCGTGCATCGGATCCGGAGATCGGTCTCAGTCGACCAGACGGAGCGGCATCACCAGGGTGAGATAACTCGCGGGGTCGTCCCAGCCGACCGGCTCGCAGGTGGCGGCGCGCTCGGGGCCCTTGAACGTGAGCCGCACTTCGTCGGTCGGCATGTATTTGAGGATCTCGAGCAGGTACGCGGCGTTGAAGCCGATGTCGAGCGCCTCGCCTTCGTAGGTCACCGAGAGCTCTTCCTGCGCCTCGCCCAGGTCGGGGGTCTGCACCGAGAGCTTGCACGACCCGCTGCTGATCGACATCCGGATCCGGTGGGTCTGGTCGCTGGCGACGATGCTCATCCGGCGGAGCGCGGCGGTGAGGGCGGCGCGGTCGCAGGTGGCGAGCTTGTCGTTCTCGCGCGGGATGACCTGCTCGTAGTTGGGGTACGGCCCCTCGATCAGCCGCGTGTAGATCTGGGTCCCCACGGTGCGGAAGCCGAGGTGGTTCTCGCTCTTGCCGATCTCGACCTCGTCCTCGGCGTTGAAGAGCCGGCGGATCTGGTCCAGCGCCTTGGGCGGGACGATGAGCTTGGCCTCGTCGGCCACCCCGGTCTTGAGCGGGATGTCCATCTTGGCCAGCCGGTGCCCGTTGGTGGCCACCATCCGCATCCGGTCGCTCTTGAGCTCCCAGTGCACGCCGTTGAGGATCGGGCGGCTCTCCTCGGTGCTCGCCGCGAAGGCGACGTGCGCGATGAGCTTCTGCAGCTCACCGGCGGTGCACTTCCAGCCGCCGTCGAACTTGACGGCCGGGAACGCGGGATACTCCTCGCGGGGCAGCCCCAGGAGCTTGAACTTGGCCCGATTGCACTCGATCGCGACCCGCTGCTCACCCGAGCTCGTCACCCGGATCGAGCCGCTCGGCAGCTCGCGGACGATCTCGACCAGCTTCTTGGCCGGGAGGGTGATCGCCCCCTCCTGGTCGACCGAGGCGGCGATGGTCGTGCTGACGCTGATGTCGAGGTCGGTGCCTGACAGCCGGAGGCCGTCCTTCGTCGCCTCGACGAGGATGTTGGAAAGGACCGGCAGGGTCGTCTTGGCGGGTATGCTTGCCGCCACGGCCACGAGGCCCTGCTGGAGCTGATCCCGCGTGATGGTGAACTTCATCCCGCTCCCCGGTTTTCAGAGGCTAACAGAACTACTTCTAACCTAGTTTAACTAACTAGTAGTAGTAGTAGAGGGTGTGGAGACGTGGACCGTCGCTGCAACCCTCGGTGGCATCACGACCTGCGGTACTTCGCCCATGTGGGACCCGCGTGGACGTTCTGGATGATCGCGTCACTTTCCGGCGGTTATCCCCGATTCATCCCCGCACCCACATCGGGCCCATTCCACATGCGGACAACGTGGGGATTACTGCGCCGCGGTGAGCTCCTGGCGCGCCAGTTCGATGCGGTCGCGGAACGACCGGTCGCGCTGCATCTGGCGCTGCACTTTGTCCACCGAATGGATGACGGTGGAGTGGTCGCGGCCGCCGAACGCCTGCCCGATCTCGACCAGCTGCATCTGCAGGAGATCGCGGGCGAGGTACATCGCGATCTGGCGCGGGACCGTGAGGGTCTTGATGCGCGCCTTGGAGCGGAGCCCTTCGGGGGTGACGCCCCAGCGGCGGGCCACGACCTCCTGGACCCGGTCGATGCTCGGGAGGGCGCGCAGCGGGATCCCGGTGGCGTCCTCGGGGCGGATCTTGTCGGCCAGGGCCTCGCGGGCCAGGTCGATGGTGATCTCGCGGTGCTTGAGCGACGCGAAGAGGAGGAGTTTGATGATGCACCCCTCGAGCTCGCGCACGTTGGACCGGACGTGCTCGCCGATGAAGCGGAGGACGTCGTCGGGGATCGTGGTCTCGAGATGATCCTGCTGCTGCTTCTTCCGGAGGATCGCGATCCGGTGCTCGAGGTCGGGCTGACCGATGTCGGCCACCATCCCCCACTCGAACCGGCTCACCAGCCGCGCTTCCAGCCCCGGGATCTCCTTGGGCGGGCGGTCGGAGGTGAGGACGATCTGCTTCTTCGCCTCGTAGAAGGCGTTGAAGGTATGGAAGAACTCCTCCTGGGTGGTCTCCTTGCCCGCGAGGAAGTGGGCGTCGTCGACCAGGAAGAGGTCGGCCGCCATCCGGTAGCGACGCCGGAGCTCCGGCATCGACTTCCCCTGGATGGCCTCGATGACCTCGTTGATGAACTGCTCGGCCTGCACGTAAAGGACCCGCGTGCCCGGGGCCCGGCCGCTCACCCGATGGGCGATCGCCTGCATCAGGTGGGTCTTGCCGAGGCCGGTGGGACCGTAGATGAAGAGGGGGTTGTAGCTCTTGCCGGGCGATTCGGCCACGGCATAGGCGGCCGCCGCGGC
The DNA here is from genome assembly GCA_031393795.1 of Gemmatimonadota bacterium. Lineage (GTDB taxonomy): Bacteria > Gemmatimonadota > Gemmatimonadetes > Gemmatimonadales > GWC2-71-9 > CAMLHU01. The sequence continues at coordinate 5,815 of JANMWE010000053.1, read as the reverse complement.
GAGTTCGTTGGATTTCCCGATGACGAACGTCTCGAACGTGTACCGCTCGTTGAGCGGCTGGGTGTTCGGGTCGTTCTCGTTGCCGTGGGCGGCGGGCCGGGCCTGGGGGACGAACAGGTCCATTTGCGGCCGCTCGCGCCGAGCGTCCTGCACCGTGAACGACACTGTGAGCGGTCGCCCCAGGACCCCCTCGGCCAGCCGGGAAAGGGTGTCCGCGTACTTGGCGGAGGCCCAATCGGCGGCGAACTGGTCCACGGCGCCGACCACCAGTCCCCCGTTCTCAAGGGCGATGGGCTCGGCCGGCTGGAGCCAGGTGCGGATGGTCTCTTGGGGCAGCTCGCGGTGCGCCTCGTCCAGGATCTTCTTCCAGGCGTCTTTGGCGGAGAGCTGCGGCATCGTGTCGGCGAGCGTCCAGCGGTCAGGGGTGAGCAAGGGCCGACAGTATGCCGCCGCCGTGTGGAAAAGTCAACTTGGGCGCTCAGGCGCTGGGGCGCTCAGGCGCTGAAAATAGTATTCAACATCACATATGTGACCTCACGGTGGTCCACTGGCCGGGCTGTGCGGGCCAGCAGCGCCCCACCGCCGCGGCGCCCCAGCGCCTTGACCTCAACCCCCTGTCCTGTCTATGTTTCCGGGCTTGCTCAACATGAATTTTTCCGGGAGTAGCTGGCCATGATGCCGACCTATCGTCCGCGCAATCGTAAGCGGATCAACAAGCACGGATTCCGCGCCCGGATGGCGACCCGGTGGGGTCAGGCGACGCTCTCGCGCCGCCGCAAGAAGGGGCGCAAGCGCCTCGTGGTCTCGATCGCTTCCAAGCACGGGGGCCGCTGACGGCGGAGCGGTTCCCGGCGGACGCGCGGATCGCGCGTGCCGCGGAGCTGCGCGCCGTGCAGGCGGAGGGTCGTCGTCGGCGAACGGCGCACCTCGAGATGATGTGGCGGGACAATCCAGCGGGCCGACCGCGACTGGGACTGATCGTACCACGGTTCCAGTTCACAGCGGTGGCCCGCAATCGTTTGCGGCGGCGCCTGAAGGAGATCTGGCGCCGTCAGTTGCAGGCGGGACTTCCGGCCGGGGACCTGGTGATCCGTGCCAAGCGGGAGGCCTACGGGATGACCTTCGCGCAGTTGCAGTTGGAGCTACTGGCGTGGCGGGGGACGCTGTGACGGCGCCGCGGCGCTCGGGCGCTGAGGCGGTGCGCGATCACGGTGCGGACGAGATCATTCCAGCGCCCCAGCGCCCACGCGCCACAGCGCTGAACCTCCCCCGGCTCCTGGGCTGGTATCTCATCCGCGGCTACCAGGTCACGATCGGTCCCGCGCTTCCTCCGTCGTGCCGGTTTTATCCTTCATGCTCGACCTACGCGCTCCAAGCGCTCGCCAAGTACGGACTCCTGCGGGGGTCGTGGCTCGCCGCTCGGCGCCTGATGCGATGCCACCCGTTCCATCCGGGCGGCGTGGACCCTGTTCCCTGACATAACGCATGGACCGACGATTCCTGGCCGCCATCGGCCTGATGATGCTCGTAGTGCTGGCGCCGACCATCCTGTACAAGCGCCCACCCCGTCCGACCCCCGCGGCGGAGGTCCCGCCGAGCGTCGGCGCGCCCGACAGTGCGGCGGCGTCCCTGCCGCGCGCCCGCGCGCCCGGGGTGCGGAGTCCCGCGCCGACCGCGGTGCCGCCCCTGGCGGCGCCGACGCCGGCGGCCGAGGACACGGTGGTGGTCCGCTCGGGACTCTACCAGTACTCGCTCAGCACCCGCGGAGCGCGGGTCATCGGTGCCCAGCTGCTGCGCTACCGCTCGATGGCGGCCGGGGAGCAGGCGGGCGCCGCGGAGCTGGTCCGGACGGGCGACGGGCTCTTTGCGCTCTCGCTGGTGACCGGGAACGACACCCTCTCGCTCTCGGATTGGCGGTTCACGCCGAGTGCCACCGAGGTGCGGGTGTCGGGGGAGACCCCGGTGACTTTTACCGCCACAAGTGGCGGCACAACGGTCGAGCTCACGTACACCTTCAGCCCCGATGACTATCGGATGGCGGTACGCGGGCGCGTGACCGGGCTCGGCCCCAACGGCGGGCTGCTCATCGTCGGGCTGGGGGAGGGGCTGCGCAACACCGAAGCCGACAGTTCGCTCAACGCGCGCGATTTCGCCCTGGTGGTGCGGCCGGTGGCCAGGGACCCGCAGGCGATCCTCTTCCGCAAAGTGTCGGTGGGCGAGACCCGGGTCGAGCCGGGGCCGTTCACCTGGGTCGCGGTCAAGTCGAAATACTTCGTCCTCGGCGTCTTCGCGCCCGACTCCGCCGCCCGCTGGGCCGCGGCCGAGATGCGGCGCGAGGATCCGACCAAGGTGCCGCACTACGCCGGGCTCCGGTTGAGCCTGCCGGTGGCGGCCGACGGGAACTTCGGGTGGCGCACCTACGCGGGGCCGATGGAGTACCCCCGGCTCGGGGCGATGGGAGACGATTTCGACGACGTGAACCCCTACGGATGGCCCGGCTTCCGGACCGTCCTGCGGCCGATCGCGCTGGGCTTCCGCTGGCTCTTCGTGCAGATGCACGAGCGGCTGGGGCTGGCGTACGGCCTGGTGCTGATCCTGTTCGGCCTGATCGTGCGCGGCGTGCTCTGGCCGCTCAACCAGAAGGCGATGCGCTCCGCGATGGAGATGCAGGCCATCCAGCCGAAGCTCCAGGAGATCCAGGCCCGCTACAAGAACGATCCGCCGAGGCTGCAGCAGGAGATGTTCGCGCTCTACAAGGAGCACGGCGTCAACCCGATGGGGGGCTGCTGGCCGATGCTCGTCCCGATGCCGATCCTGCTGGCGCTCTTCTTCGTGCTGCAGGGGACCATCGAGATCCGGGGGGTGTCGTTCCTCTGGTTCCCCGACCTGGCGCGGGCCGACCCGTTCTTCATCATCCCGGTGCTCTCCGGCCTGACGATGTTCGCCCTCTCCAAGCTGGGCCAGCGCGGGTTGCCGCCCAATCCGCAGGCGCAAATGATGATGTACATGATGCCGGTGATGATGACCTTCGTCGGGTTCAACTTCGCCAGCGGGCTCAACCTCTACTGGACCGCGAGCAACCTGGCCAGCCTGCCGCAGCAGTACTTCCTGGGACAGGAGCGACTGAAGCGGCAGAATTCCCAGGTGGTGGTGGGGACGAAGAAGTAGTAAGTGAGGAGTGAGGAGTGAGGAGGGGCCTTCGGGGTGACCGGGGGCCCCTTCTTACTTCTCACCCCTCACTCCTCACGGGCTAGGGTGTGATCCCCGTCACCAACCTCCTGCGCCCCACGGCATAGCCACCTCAAGCGCCGGAGGGTACCTTAGAAGCCTCATGCAGACCTCCCTGCGCGCTGCCGGGCGTCTCGCGCTTGCCGCCCTGCTCGTCATCGTCACCGCCACCTGTACCGACCAACCGACCGAGCCGGGGGGTGGCCACGCCGCGCAGGTCCGCTTCACCCCCGTCTTCAAGTCGAATACCTTCGTCGCCGGGCTTCCGCTCGACAACATCACCGTCACCGTGGTCCGCCCCGCCGCCGAAACGCTGGTGGTGCGGAACGCGCCCTTTGCGGTGACCGATTCGGTGCTCCAGCTCGACGTATCGGTGGATCTGAAGGCGCCGAGCGAGAGCCTCGAGGTCACGCTCGACCTGCTGAGCGGCACGTCGCTCCTGTTCCGCGGGCGGGACACCCTGCTCGTCACCGCCGGCACCGGGACGCCGGCGCCGCCGATCGTGATGAGCTATGTCGGCCCTGGCGCCGATATCTATTTCCTGAACATCGCGCCGCGCGACACGGTGCTGTCGTTCGGCGACACGCTGGTATTCGGGGCCACCGCCGCCAACGGGTTAGAGCAGACGGTGACCGCCTACTATCTCCGGTGGTTCACTTCCACGCCGGGGGTGCCGATCCGGTCTGACGGCCGCCTCATCGCGCCGAACAGCCGGAGCAGCGTGATGGTGCACGCCTGGACGCCGAGCGGGAAGGCGGACTCGACCCGGGTGACGTTCATGCCGGTGCCGACCCAGTTGCTCAAGATCTCGGGCGACCTGCAGAGCGACACGGCAAGCCACACGCTGATCACGCCCTTCGTGGTCGAGGTGCGCGCGGCGGACAACCTGCCCGTGCGAGGCGTTCCGGTCACGTTCGCGGCGGTGACCGCCGGAGGGTCGGTGCTGTTCACGGCCGGCGTGACCGACTCGCTCGGCCGAGCCAGCACCACCGGCGTGCTGGGCGATACCGCGCGGACCTACGTCTACACCGCCACGATCGCCGGGGTGGCGCCGGTGACCTTCCAGGCCACGGCCAACGCCGGGCCCGCCGTGACGATCGCCAAGGTGAGCGGAGACGCGCAGAGCGACACCGCGGGAAAGGTGCTGGCACTGCCGCTCGTCGTGCGGGTGGCCGACGCGGCCAACAATCCGGTGGCGGGCGCGCGGGTGGCGTGGACCCGGATCGTGGGAGGCGGGGTCGTCTCGGCCGATACCGTGTTCACCAACGGGAGTGGACTGGCGCAGATCACCTTCACGCTGGGCGCGCCGGGGGTCGATTCGATCAGGGCCGGACTCGCCGGCACCAGCGCCTTCGTGGTGTTCGGCGTCACCGCGGTGCCGGGGGGTGTGGACGTGGTGGTGATCTCGGGCGAGCCGCAGACCGACACCGTGGCCCAGCTGCTTCCTGCGCCGTTCGTCGTCGTGGTCCGGAACGCCGGGAGCGCGATCCCGGCCCCGGGGGTGATGGTGAAGTGGCAGATCCTCATCGGAGGCGGCACACTCAGCGCCGACAGCACCCTCTCCGACAGCCTCGGACGGGCTCAGGTGACCTACACCCTGGGCACCACCACCGGCACGTCCCAGATCCTTGCGGACGTTCCAGGGCCGGGCCTGAACGCGATCTTCCACGTGACGAAGGTTTCCGCTGCGCCGGCGCAGCTCGCCTTCGTGACCCCGCCGCCCGCCACCACGCCGGCGGGTGCACCGTTGGCGCCGCAACCGGTGATCCAGATCCGGGACAGCTTCGGGAACGGGGTGCCGCGGGGGGGACTCGCCATCCGCGCGGTGACGACCTCGTTGGTCGCCAGATCCACCGCGGGGACCGTCAGCGCGGTCACCGACTCGACCGGCACGGCGACCTTCACCGGGCTGGTCATCATCGGCACGGCCGGCCCCGAGACCCTCCGGTTCACGGTCGACTCGCTTGCCCTCCCGACGCTGATCTCGAGCCCCATCCAGATCGTGCCCGGGACACCGGCGTCGGTGATCCCGGCGGCGGGGAGTGGCCAGACCGCCTTCGTCGACAGCCTCGTGGCGGTGGCCCCCCAGGCGCGGGTGGTGGACGTGAGCGGGAACGGCGTGCCGGGGATCACCGTGGCCTTCGTGGTCACTGCCGGTGGTGGCTCGGTCATCGGCGGCAGCCAAGTCAGCGATTCACTCGGCTACGCCCGGGTCGGGAGCTGGCGGATGGGCGCGTCGCCGGGCACCAACACGCTCGAGGCCCGGGTGACCGGTGTGAGCCCGGCGGTCTTCACCGCCAACGGCCAGCCGCTCACGCCGACGATCATCCTCCAGCTCCTCGGCACCCCGGTGGTGGGTGTCGGACGGACGGCGCCGCTGCAGGTCCGGCTCAGCTCACCGGCGCCGGTCGGAGGGGTGAACGTCTCGGTGACGAGCGACGCCCCGGCGACGGTCTCGGTCGGGTATCCGACGCTCAGCTTCGTGGCAGGCGACAGCATCCTCATCGACTCCTTGTACGCCTCCGCCGCGGGCATCGCGAACATCACGGCGAACGGACCCGGCTATGTCGGAGACACGCTGGCGGTG
>JANMWE010000046.1:0-4340 GCA_031393795.1 Gemmatimonadota bacterium | reverse complement strand
AACCCGGGCTCGACCAAGACCTGCAGTATGTCGGGCAACTCGGGCGCGGCCGACGAAGGCACGCCCCTCTGTCCGTGAGCTGACCGGACCGCAGTGAGGGGGTGGCGGGCCCAGCGCCTGCCACCCCGTCTTATTTCCCTTCTTCGTTCCCCGGAGCATGCCATGGACCGCCGCGGCTTCACGCTCATCGAGCTCCTGATCGTCGTCGTGATCATCGGCATCCTCGCCGCCATCGCGGTGCCCAAGTTCGCCAACACCAAGGGGCGGGCCGCGGTCGCCACGATGAAGGCCGACCTCAGGAACCTCGCCGCGGTCGAAGAGTCCTATTTCTTCGACAATCACATGTACGCCCCCGCTCTCGCGGACGTCCAGGCCGCTCCGTACGGCTACACCTACTCGGGACAGAACACGATCACCGTCACGCAGATCAGCGGTGGTGTGGGATGGCGCGGCACCGGGACCAACCCGGCGGCGACCGGCGTCACTTGCTCGCTCTCGGCCCACACCAACGCCGCCGACGACGGGACGATGAGCTGTTGATCCGGCCGACCCCCGTTCGAGTACCGCCGGGGTGACCAGCAGGTCACCCCGTCCGATTTTCCCGGACTGGCGCCGAGGAAGAGTTCATATCACATTGTGCAAGGAATTGCACCACACCTGAGGCCGATGCGCTCACTTCGTTCGATCATCCTGGTCAACTTCGGCTTCCTCACCGCCGCCGCGCTCCTGCTCGTGGGCTTCAGCGCGGTCGTGCTCGCCGATATCGACCGGGAGGCAGCGCTCCCCTTCGTCCTGGCCTACAGTGTCGGTGCCCTCCTCGTCTTCCTTGGGTTCGGCGCTTGGCTCGTCCGCCGGATGATGCTCCACCCTCTCGCGGTGCTCGCGCAGACCGCCGACGCACTCGCCGAGGGCGGGGCCACCGTCCCCGCACCGCCGTACGAGGTCCGGGAGTTCCAGGCGCTCGACGAGCGGTTCCGCGCGATGGCGGCCCGGCTACTCGATGCCCAGGGCCAGGTGGTGCGCGCCGAGAAACTGGCCGCCATCGGCCGGCTCGGCGCCGGACTGGCGCACGAGATCCGCAATCCGCTCGGCGCGCTCAACACCTATGTCGAAGTGTTGAAGCAGCGGGGCATCGACGGCGAACTGATCGATGCGATGCAGAAGGAGGTCGCGCGGATGGACCATATCGTCGCCGGGCTCCTCGATTACGCCCGGCCGCGGCACTCCGCGCGGACGCCGGCCGACCTGGTCGCCGCCGCGCGGAGCACACTCGACTTCCTGAACAAGCAGGGCGCACTCAAGGGTCACGGGGTCGAACTGGTGGCCGATCCGGACGTGCCACTCATCGGCGCCGATCCGCACGACCTCGAGCAGATCCTGGTGAACCTGATCCTCAATGCCCGCGACGCCCGTCCCGGCGGCCGGATCGTCATCGGGATCCATCGACATCGCCCCGGCGCGAAGCGGCGCCATTCGGACGAGCACGACACCGCCTCGATGCCGCGACGGAAGGACCCCCCCACGCCGCCGCGCCCCTCGGGGCCGGTGGCCCTCGACGGGACGCTCCTCATCGTCGCCGACGAAGGGGGTGGGGTGGCCGAGGGGGACCGCGAACGGATCTTCGATCCCTTCTTCAGCACCAAGCCGCCGGGTGAAGGGACAGGGCTCGGCCTCGCGATCGTGGCGCGGGCGGTGCACGATGCGGGAGGCGTGATCTGGGTCGATCGCGCGCGGGAAGGGGGGGCGGTGTTCAAGGCGCTCTTTCCCGCGACCGGAGCCGGCGAATGACCCGCGTCCTCGTGCTGGACGATGATCCGGGGCTCCGGCAGTCGCTCGGGCTGCTGCTGGGCGAGAGCGGATTCGAGGTCGTGACCGAAGGGGATCCGGAGCGCGGCCTGGCCCGTGCGCTGGCCGAACCGTTCGACGTGGTGCTCTGCGACATCAAGATGCCCAAGCTCGACGGACGCGAATTCCTGCGGCGCTACAAGGAGCGGGAGGGGAGCGCCCTCGTCGTGATGATGAGCGCGCACGGCAACGAGGAGCTCGCCATCGACGCGATGCGGGAGGGAGCGTACGACTACCTCCACAAGCCATTCCGCCCCGCCGAGGTGATCCTCACGCTCCGGAAGGCGGAGGAACGGGAAGGGCTGCGGCGTGAGGTGGCGGTGCTGCGCGCCACCCTCGAGACCGGTGGCGCCGCGCTGGTGGCCGAGAGCGTGGGGATGCGGCAGGTGCTCGACCTGGCGACGCGGGCCGCGGCCCACGCCACCACCGTGCTGCTCACCGGCGAGAGTGGCACCGGCAAGGAGGTGGTGGCCCGCTTCCTTCATCGGCAGGGCCCGCGCGCCGCCGAGCGATTCGTGGCGGTGAACTGCGCGGCGATCCCCGAGGCGCTGCTCGAGTCGGAGCTCTTCGGGCATCGCCGCGGCGCGTTCACCGGGGCCACCGAAGATCGGCGCGGTCTCTTCGAGGAGGCCAACCGGGGGACGCTCCTGCTCGATGAGATCGCGGAGCTGTCGGTGGCCCTGCAGGCCAAGCTGCTGCGGGCGCTGGAAGAGGGCGCAGTACGGCGGGTGGGGGATTCTGAGGAGCGGCCGGTGGACGTCCGTCTCATCGCCGCGACGGCGCAGCCGCTGGAAGAGCGGATCCGCGATGGACGGTTCCGCGAAGACCTCTTCTACCGGCTCAACGTCGTCCGGCTCCACCTCCCGCCGCTCCGGGAGCGCCCCGAGGATATCGCGGCGCTCGCCGCCCATTTCATCGCGCAGGCGGGGGCGCGACAAGGGCGGTCGCTCCGCATCACCCCCGCCGCGATGGTGCGGCTCTCCGAATGGCATTGGCCCGGCAACGTGCGCGAACTGCGGAACGCCATCGAGCGGGCGGCGGTGCTCTCGGCCACCGGGGGCCTCGACGTCGGCGACTTCCTGCTCGGTGATCCGCGCCAACCGGGGACGGGGGCCGGTGGCGTCGCTCGGCTCAAGCCCCAGGTGGAGGCGCTCGAGCGGGTGGTGATCGAACAGGCGCTGCAGCGCGCCCGCGGCAACCGGCGCGCGGCCGCGCGGGCGCTGGGGGTGAGTCTGCGGACCCTCTTCTACAAACTCCAGCGCCACGGGCTGGGCGAGGAGTAACTGCAAATATTGGCACTCGCGGCGCAATTTGATGCACGAGGTGGCGCTGCGCCTTTCGCGTAAGTCGTTGCCCTGTAATACATTTGAACTGGGCATCGAGCTTGCTGAGTAGGACTCCGATCCGAACAACATCGTTCCAGTTGAGGAGTGCGACCATGTCGCGAGACCGGTCCGGCTTTACCCTGTTCGAGCTGCTCACCACCATCGTGCTGATCGGCATCGTCCTGGGGATCGCCTATCCGAAGCTGACGCAGATGAGCCAGGGGACCAACCTCCGGTCGGCGCGCGGCGCGCTGATCACGGCGCTCAACGTGGCCAAGTCGTCCGCCATCGTCAGCGGCAAGTGCGCCTACCTCCGACTCGCCAGCAACGCCGTGACCGTCTTCACCACGGCGTGCCAGGGCGGCACCCAGGTCGAGGTGGTGAGCTCGCGCAACTTCGGTGTCGACTACGGAGTGACCACCACCCTCGCGCTGGGGAACGGATCGGCCACGGCCACCGATTCGATCGGCTTCGACCCCCGCGGGATCCCGATCAACAACAGCCAGACGGCGACCTTCACCGTCACCAAGGGCGCCTACACCAAGACCGTCCTGGTGGGCACCTACGGGAGGATCCAGTGAGCATGCGCAGCGAGAGCGGGTTCACCATCGCGGAAGTGATCGTCGCCATGTTCATCCTGGTGGTCGGGATCCTGGCGATGATGGGGACCTCCACCGCGGTCAACAAGATGATCGTCCGGGGCCGGCGCACCACGCTCGCGACCCAGCTGGCCGAGCAGGTGCTCGATTCGCTCAGGCTCAAGGCCAACCAGAACCTCGTCGCCTGCACCGGGATCGTGGCCAACCCCACCGGCTATTCCCGCCAATCGGTGAACGTGAAGTGGGACGTCGGTGCCCTCACCGCCAACGGCACCGTCTCCGAGCGCCAGATCTGGGCGATCGTGACCTACGCCACCGCGAGCCACGCCAACTTGGTGGATACCGTGACCACCGTCTTCAAGTGTGACGTCTGATGCGCAACGATCGCCGCGGGTTCACCCTGATCGAGATCCTCGTCGCCCTCGCCGTTTTCGGCGTGGTGGCGGCCACGATGTTGCGGGTGCTGATGACCGCCCAGCGGGTCACCACCGCGCAGACCGTCCGGGCCACGCTGCAGAGCAACTTGCGAGTGGGAAGCCTGGTGCTTCCGAACGAGCTCCGGATGCTCAAC
>JANMWE010000111.1:0-4726 GCA_031393795.1 Gemmatimonadota bacterium | reverse complement strand
TGACCCGGAGCTCCGACCCGCATCCCCGACCGAAAGAGCCCCGAGGCGTGCCGTCGCGCGAGGCGCCGAAGAACCTGAGCCGACGCGAGGTCGAGGTGCTGCGGCTCCTGGCGCAGGGGCACTCCAACCAGCAGGTCGCCGACCTGATCAAGGTCAGTGTGAAGACGGTGGAGACCTACCGGACCCGGTTGAGCGAGAAACTGGGCCTCAAGGGTCGCGCGGAGCTCTATCGCTTCGCGGTCGAATCTGGGATCCTCGACTCCGATGCGGGTGGTCTGGGCGACGAAATGGCCTGAGGAGTCCGATATGTAAGGTCTTTCCCTGACAAATATCCCTCTTTCGGGGGATTCCCCGCTATCCCGTTTCCCGGCGCCGGTCCTATCTTGTTCCCTGACTCAATCCCACAAGCGCTTCGGGGGACATATGGCAGTGCAAGAGCGAACTTTGGTCAAGGGCGCCGCAGCGGACCGAGCGTCGAAGACGATCTCGGTGGCGGTCATCGAGGACAACCGGCTTGTCCGCGAGGGGATCACCGCGCTGCTCAACAAGCTTCCCGACGTCCGCGTGGTGGCCGGGAGCGACAGCTATGACACGTCGGCGCTGAGCCCGGTGGCGCCGAATGTGGTCCTGCTCGACCTGGGGCTCCGGAACGGTGATTCCCTCCGGGTGGCCGAGAAGGTCCTCAAGGAGCTGCCGGGCTCCAAGGTCATCGTGATGGATCTGCTCCCGGTGCACGAGGACATCGTCGAATTCGTGAACGCCGGGGTCTCGGGGTTCATCATGAAGGACGCCTCACTGGACGACCTGGCGCGGACGATCCGCTCCGTGGCCGAGGGGGTCAACGTGCTCCCGCCGCAGATGACCGGGACGCTCTTCTCCCAGATCGCGCGTGATGCCGTGACGCGGGGCCGCCCCGAAGTGCTCGAGTCGGTCCGGATGACCCCGCGGGAGCGCCAGGTGATCACCCTCATCGCCGAGGGGCTCGGCAACAAGGAGATCGCGAGCCGGCTGCACATCGCCACCCACACCGTCAAGAGCCACGTTCGGAACGTCATGGAAAAGCTGATGCTCCACACCCGGCTCCAGATCGCCGCCTACGCGCATCGTGAGGAGGCCGCGGCGTCCTGAGGGCACCGACGGCCTCCCTCCCCGGTAGTACCTCGCTCCTCCCCCCAAAATCACCCATTTGCGCGATATCCGGCGCTGCGGCCCGAGGCTAATCTCCAAGGGTCCGCCACAGCTGTACGCCGGGTGCCGCTCCGCGGTACGGGCTCGACGAGCTTCCCGGCGCTGGCGGACGCTCCTCTCACGTCGCACAAGGTCGCCTCGATGCTCACCATCGCCATCATCCTCGTCATCCTCTGGGCCCTCGGACTGATCACGTCGTATACGATGGGGGGCCTGATCCACATCCTCCTCGTCATCGCGATCATCGTGGTCCTGGTGCGCGTGATCCAGGGCCGGAAGGTCCTCTGATGTCCGCCCCGAACGGGGGGAGCAGCCGGTCACGCCTCGGCGGGATCCTGCTGATCGCGGCCGGGATCATCGCGCTCGTGTACGGCAAGTTCAGCTACGCCGAGGAGAGTCACACGGCGCAGGTCGGGGACATCGGGATCACGGTGCAGGATCACCGGACGGTGAACATCCCCGTCTGGGCCGGTGTCGGGGCGATCGTGGTCGGATCGCTCCTGCTGCTGGTCCCGCCGCGGAAGTGGCTCCCGTGATCACTTCGCACGAAGTGGCCTACGACACCCAGAACGACCTGGGGGTGGGTATCCGCGCGCAGGTCATCGACCTGCTCGACCGGCGCCTGGCCGACGCGATCGACCTGAGCGGGCAGATCAAGCAGGCCCATTGGAACGTGAAGGGGGCGCAGTTCAGCCCCCTGCATCTTTTGTTCGACGCGGTCCACGCGTCGGTCGAAGGCTATGTGGACCTCATCGCCGAACGGGTGGTCCAGATGGGCGGGGTGGCGCACGGTACCGTACGGATGGCGGCCCAGCGGTCGGAGCTGAAGGAGTATCCGGTCGACGCGGTCGACGGCGCCGAGCACGTGGTCGCGTTGAGTGCCGCGCTGGCCCAGTTCGGGATGCGCATCCGGCGTGCCATCGACGAGAGCAGTGCCTGGGGAGACCAGGGCAGCGCCGACATCTGCACCGAGATCTCCCGCGGGATCGACAAATGGCTCTGGATGGTCGAGGCCCACGCACAGGGGCGCGACCGCCCGAGCGCCTGAATGACGAACTCCCTGCCGGTGGCCCCGTTGCTTTGCCACTCACCTGTGTGTCAGCCCGTTGAACGATGGCCCCGGGCCGCGACGATGGGTAGTGTTGGAGCGAGGAGACTATGAAACAGAAGCCGAATGGCGCAGCACCTAACGTGAATGGCACAGTACCGAAGAAGATGTGGGCCTACGGGTACCTGATCACCCCGCCCCAGTCCGAAGAACGCCTGGGCGAGATCCAGTCCCTGCTCGATAACGCGCATACCCACGCCAAAGATCGGGCTCATACCTGGGAGGGCCGGTTCGTCCACGAGGACCAGGTCACCCACATCCTGGTCGTCGCCGACAGCCCGGATCAGCATCGCGACGTGAACAAGAAGTTGGAGTCGGCGTTGAATGCGCTCGAGGCGGGGTATTCGATCACCGCGCCGCTGGCCGTGACTGGTGACGACGAGGCCCCCCTGGGCGAGCCGCCGATCGAGATCGCGTAACCCCTTTTCTGCACCACCCGCGCCGACCTGGTCGGCGCTTCCACGCAGCAGACCACCCGCCACAACCGTTCTGGACCGGTCCTCCCTCCGCGACCACCCCGAGTTCCCGGGGTAGGCCGCGCCGTGGCGATCTGCGGGAGGAGACGCGCTAGTCCTTTCGGATGAGTGCGGCCGCGGAAGCCTCATCCCAAGGGCTGTGCCTCGATTTTCACCCGTTCGGGCGATAGGGCGTGGACGTACCGACCGGTACCTTCGCTGTCGAGGATCTCCATGTCGGTCACGCGAGATCACGATGCAGCAAGCGCAGTTGGATCCACATCCATGCAGGTCAGAGGAAATCATGACAAGCCTTATGAACGACCGAGTCTCCCGAACGCTGGCCCCTCCTGGCCTCTTCGCGCGCATGGCGCTCGCGCTCACGTGTGCCGTCGCCCTGTCGCTCGGATGTGACGTGCATTCTCCCGTCGATCCGGGTTCTCTCGCCCTGATCACCGTCACCCCGAACATCACGCTCGCGGTCACGGCCACCCAGCAATTCACGGCGGTCGGGTCCGACGCCGATGGCGTGCCGGTCGCCATCACGCCGGTCTGGTCGGTCATCGCGGGCGGCGGCACCATCAACAGCAGCGGCTTCTTCACCGCCGGCAACACCCCCGGCGTCTACAACGCCACGGTGCGGGCGACCAGCGGCGGGATGTCCGGCACCGCCAATGTGACGGTGATCATCGGCGTCCTGGCGACCATCACGGTCACCCCGAACCCCGACACCCTCGGCGTCACCGCGGCCCAGCAGTTCACGGCCGTGGGCCGTGATGCCGGCAACAACATCGTCGCCATCACCCCGACGTGGACGGTCACGAACGGCGGCGGCGCGATCAACGGTACCGGGCTCTTCACCGCCGGCGCGGTCCTCGGCAGCTTCGCGAACACCGTCCGCGCGACCAACGGGGCCGTCTTCGGCACCGCCACGGTCGTGGTCAAGGCCGGTCCGCTGGTCACGATCACCGTGACCCCGAATCCGGATACCGTGGCCCAGACGGCCACCTCGCAGTTCACCGCGGTCGGCAAGGATGCCGGTAACAACGTCATCCCGATCGTCCCGGTCTGGTCGGTCACCAATGGCGGCGGCGCGATCAATGGTACCGGGCTCTTCACGGCGGGTGGCGTGAACGGGACCTTCGCCAACACGGTCCGTGCCACCAGCGGCGCGGTCTTCGGTTCCGCCACGGTGGTCGTCATCACCCCGCCCGGCCCGGTCATTCCGCTCGGCCTGGTCGCCCCCTACGGCATCATGGCCGGGCTGTCGTTCACCTGCATCACGGGTGGGCTCATCAGCGCCGACATCGCCATCAGCCCGGGGAGCACCGTCACCGGATTCCCGCCCTGCGTCATCACCGGCGTGCAGCACCTGGCCGACGCCACGGCGCTGAATGCCCAGAATGACCTCACCACGCTCTACAACACCCTGGCCGGGCTTCCGTGCCCGCCGGCCAACGCGATCGTGGCCGACCTCGGCGGCACCACCAAGCCGGCCGGCGTCTACTGCACCGCGAGCGGCATCGGCGTCACGGGGACGCTGACCCTCGATGGCGGCGGCGATCCGAACGCGCTCTTCGTCTTCCAGGCGGGTACGTCGATCGTCACGGCCGGCGATGTGGTCCTGATCAACTCGGCGCAGGCGAAGAACGTCTACTGGGTCTCGGGCAGCTCCATCACCCTGGGCACGGCCTCGCAGATGAAGGGCAACATGGTCGCCCTGACCAGCATCACCCTGGTGGATACGGCCAACCTGATCGGGCGCGCGCTGGCCCGGAACGGCTCCGTCTCGCTCGGCACCAATAACACGATCACCCTGCCGTAATACGGCGGGTCGCCGGGTCCGGACGAATGTCCGGGCCCAGCACCTCTAGATCACGGCGGGCCGGTCAGCCGCCCTCGGAACACTCAAGGAGATCCACATGTACGCTCGAATCTTTCTCGCGGTCGGTCTCGCAGCGCTGACCAGCGCCGC
>JANMWE010000292.1:0-7769 GCA_031393795.1 Gemmatimonadota bacterium | reverse complement strand
GAGATCCGCTGCACCCACGGCAGGTACTTCCGGAACTTCTGGAACCAGTCGAAGAATCCTTCGACCGCCCACGCCGCCGCCAGGAAGGGGATCGCGAGGCCGGCGGAATAGGCTCCCAGGAGAAGCATCCCCTTGGCCATCGTCTCCTGCGTGCTCGCCAGCGTGAGGATCCCGCCGAGGATCGGGCCCAGGCAGGGGGTCCACCCCGCCCCGAAGGCCATCCCGACCAGGAAGGCGCCCAGCACCCCCAGCGGCTTCTCCTTGAGGTGCACCCGCGACTCCATCTGGAGCGCGGGGATCTTGATCACGCCCATCGAGACCATGCCGAAGAAGATGATCACGACCCCGCCGATCCGGCCGAGGAGGTCCTTCTTGGCGGCCAGCGCCGCGCCGAGCGCCGTGGCCCCGGCGCCGAGGAGGAGGAAGATGGTCGTGAAGCCGAGCACGAACAGCGTCGACTGCACCATCGCGACGCGCCGGCGGTCGGTCATCTCGGCGACGTTCATCCCGGTCACGAAACCGAGGTAGCTCGGCACGAGGGGAAGGACGCAGGGCGAGAGGAAGGAGAGCAGGCCGGCGAGAAAGGCGACGATGAGGCCCGGAGCGGGTGCGGTCATTGACGGAGAGGTTCGAGATCGCGGCGCTGGCACTCACGGCAGAGGCCGTGCAGCTCCACGCGGTGTCGTTGCAACAAGAAGCCATGCTCGTCGGCGAGGAAACCGAGCATCCGGTCGACCCGTTCGTGAGTGAACTCGGTCACCGCCCCGCAGCGGGTGCAGACGAAGTGCCCGTGGTCACCCCGATCGGGGCTCCCCTCGAACCGGCGGACCCCTTCGCCGAAGTCGTGCGCACGCACCAGTCCCGCCTCGACCAGGATGTCGAGGGTGCGATAGACGGTGGCGGTGCCGATCCGGTGGCCCTGCTCCTTGAGCCGGCGCTGGAGGGCGTCGACCGAGAGGTGGCCTTCGGCCTCGAAGAGCGCGGCCGCCACGGAGTCGCGCTGGCGGGTCACGGGAAGGCGGTGATCGCGGAGCCAGCGGCGGAACCGTTCCGCCAGGTCGGCGACCTGGGCCTTACTGTGCTTCACCGGGTGCGTCGGCCGTCTCGGGATACCACTCGCGCACCGGGACCGGCGTCGGCGATCCCTCGTCCACCCGCTTCTCGACGTCGGTCAGGAGCCGGTCGAGCGCTTCGATCGGCCCGCTCCCGACCTCCTCGACCGTCGACTGCCACTGCCCCCGCTGCTTCCCCTTGATCGTCGCGACGTAGCGCGCGGTGTAGATCCGGCGGCGCTCACCATCGACGCGCGAGAGGATGGCGGTCCCTGCTTCCTGCGGGCCGTTCCGGAGGGGCTGGAACACCCAGACACCGTCGATCTCTGCCACCGGGAGCTGCAACGCCACCTCGTCGGCGAGGCGCTCCCACCGGGCCTGAGGCCCGGTGCTACCCTGAGGCCCGGCGCCCCCCTGAGGTCCGGTCGGCCCAGTGGGTGTGGTCATCCCTGCGCCTCGGCCCACCGCTCCACGTAGACCCGGAGCACCGTCATGAAGTCCTGCGCGTTGGTGACCACCCCGAAGGCCTGGTGGGTACCGCGGTCCTTGAGCTTGTTGACCACGAACTCCTCTTGGTCGACGCAGATCGTCATGAGCGGTGTCGGCTGGCCCTTGGCATCCATATAGAAGGAGGGGAGCATGTTCCCCACCGCGATGGCGTGCAGCGCTGTCGCCACCATCACCGCCCCGGTGGCCTTCACGGCGTGCTCCCGCATCGCATCCTGCGCGTCGAGGGAGTTGCTGTACACCCCCGGCAGCGGACCGTCGTCACGGATCGAGCCGGCGAGGACATAGGGGACCTTGCGCGTCACCAGGGCGTGCATGATGCCGCTCTTGATGAGCCCGGTCTCGACCGCCTTGTCGATGCTCCCCAGGGCGCGGACCTTGTTGATCGCGCGCATATGCGTGCCGTGCCCGCCGTCCGTCGGGTTCCCCTTGTTGTCCATTCCGAGCGTCGTGCCGAAGATCGCCGCTTCGATGTCATGCACCGCCACGGCGTTCCCGGCCATCATCGCGCCCACGTAGCCGTTCTGGATGAACCACTCGAAGTCGTGCCGGGCGCGCGAGTGCACCAGCGCCGGTCCCGCCACCCAGAGGACATGTCCACCGTTCTGTTTCTGTTCCCCGATCCGGGCGGCGAGCTCCTCATAGTTGACCGGGCGTTCGCGGCTCACCTCGGTCGACATGAACTTGAACTCCGACTTCCCAGTGTTGTCCGCGCCCGCCAGGAAGCCCAGGGCGTGCACGTACACCCCCTCGCTCCCGCCCTCGGCGTGGCCCATCACGATCTGGTCCCCTCGCTTGAGCCGGCGCGGTTCACAGACCTCGAGCCCCCCCCCGCGGCGGACGATGACGCAGTCCATCCGCGGGCGGTCGGGCATCACCCAATTCCCGCCGAGGCGGACATAGGTGGGAAGGTTGGAGGTGCTGAAGAAGTCCTCGGGGAGGACCCCGTCGGCGGGGAGGGGGGCAAAACGGGCCTCGGGGGCGGCCTGGAGGGCCGGCGTCGAGAAGTCGGGACCACGATAGGAGTCGCTCACGGGGGCGAAACTTAGCCGCCTCGCGCAAGTGCCGGAAGGACAGTAGCTTAGCGATATGCGTACTATCCTTATCGGGACGGCGCTTCTCCTCGCGCTCACCCCGGCACGCGTACTTGAAGCCCAACAGCCCGCCACCCCCGACACCACCAGGATCATCGAGGTGGCGCCGATCACGGTGGGCGTCACTCGCACCCCCGAATCGCTTGCCAAGCTCCCGATGGCGGTCGGGGTGCTCAATGCCCTGGCCATTCGGAGGGGGCAGGCCACCGTGGGGCTCGACGAGGCGCTGTCCAACCTCCCCGGCGTCTATATCGCCAACCGCTACAACTTCTCCGTCGACCAGCGCCTCTCCATCCGTGGCGCCGGCAGCCGGGCCAATTTCGGCTCGCGCGGTGTGAAGATCCTCCTCGACGGGGTCCCGCAGACCCTCCCCGATGGCCAGAGCCAGCTCACCAACGTCGACCTCTCCACCATCGACAGGGTCGAGGTGCTCCGCGGCGCGAGTTCGGCACTGTACGGCAACGCCGCTGGCGGGGTCATCAGCTTCACCTCCCTCGCCACCGCGCCCGATCCGCTGGGGGCGTCGGCGCGCTATGAGGCGGGGTCGTTCGGGCTGCGGAAGGGCCAGATCCGGCTTTCGGGCCGGACGGGGAACGTGAGCGGCGCGGTCTCCTTCTCGCGCACCACGCTGGACGGCTTTCGTCAGCACAGTCGCTTCGAGGGGAATTCGCTCAACGCCGCCCTGGACTGGCTCGCGACCAGGTCGACCTCGGTCGCGCTACGCTACGGTGAAGGGGACCAGCCGGTCGCCCAGAACCCCGGCGCGCTGAACGCCGCCGAGCTCGCCGCCAACCGCGACTCGGCGCCGGCCAACAACATCACGCGCGACGCGACCAAGGACGTGCTCCAGCGCCAGCTTTCCGCCACGGTACACCACTACCTCGAGGGAGGGGCCGAGTTCTCGGTCACGGCGTTCTATTTCACCCGCAAGCTCGACAATCCCTTGGCGACCAACAACTGGAACCTGATCGACCGGATCGCCGGGGGAGCGCGGGCACAGGGGTCGCGTGTGCTCGGCACGGGCGCCCGGGCGCCGAAGCTCATCGCCGGCCTTGATTTCCAGGCCCTTCGGGACCACCGCCGGAACTACACCCCAAATCCCGCCGTCGGCCCGGTGACCAGCACGACGATCAAGCAGCGGGAAGAGGTGACGGAAGTCGGTCCGTTCGCTCAGGTCAACTGGCCTGCGGCACCGAGGGTCCTGGTGAACGGCGGGGTGCGTTACGACGCCGTGACGTTCAAGGTGACCGACGAGCTCCTGACCGACGGCGACAACTCGGGTAACCGCACGATGGCCTCCTTCAGCGGCGGGGGGGGGGCAAGCTTCGACCTCGCGCGCGCATTCGTGCCGTACGTGACCATCAGCACTGGGTTCGAGACCCCGACCACCACCGAACTCGCCGTCACCCAGGCGGGGGTCGGCGGATTCAATGACAGCCTCAATCCCCAGCGCGCCCTCTCCTTCGAGATCGGCGGACGCGGGGCGGTCGGGAGCGGCTTCAGCTGGTCGGCTGCGCTCTTCACCATCGGCATCAAGGACGCACTCGTCCCCTTCGCCGAGTCGGGAGGTCGCTCCTTCTTCCGGAACGCCGGGGAGACCCGCAATAAGGGGTACGAGCTCGGCATCTCCTGGCGACCGGTGCACGCGCTGACCCTGCAGGGTGCCTGGACCCACGCCGACTATCGTTTCACCGATTACGTGGCGATCACCAATTCAGGGGTCGACACGACGGTCTTCACCGGGAAGCGCGCCCCTGGTGTCCCCAGCGAGTTCGTCCGCTTCGGACTCCGGTCCACCCTGCCGAAGGGGTTCTGGCTCGACATCGACCACACCCTCTCGAGCGAAGAATACGCCGACGACGCCAACACCCTGCGGGTCGACGGCTGGGGCGCGGGGGTCAGCAACGTGCGTGTCGGCTGGGACGGCACGATCGGCGGGATGCACGCCACCCCGTTCATGGCGGCGAACAACCTGTGGGACAAGGAGTACGTCGGGAGTGTCACGGTCAACGGCTTCGGCGGCAGGGTGTTCGAGCCGAGCCCGCGGCGGAACTACTACTTCGGCGTCGAACTGGGGTGGGCGAAACGGTAAACAGGCGGACAGGCGGACGGGCGGCAACGGACCGGAACCGTCCCGAGGAGTGCAACGACGAGGGACCTGGCTTGGTACGCTAGGTCCCTCACTCCGTTCGGGACGGTTCCGATCTACCCGGCGGCGGTCAACGAGTCATCCAGGGAATGAGCGAGGCGAAGGTCGTGAGGATGGCATCCCGTCGCCTGGGAAGTGCGAAGCTGAAGCCGAGTCGGAGGTAGGGACCCCCCACCCCTGCGCGCGGCCCGCTGGAGAGGCCGTTCCGGTCGGCGCGCCAGTTGGTCGTGCTGAATTGCTTCGCGTACCCGAAGCGGAGTCCCAGGCCGATCTTCTGCCCCGTCCACCGCCCCAGCTTGTAGTCCAATCCGATCCCCGCGTGCCAGATCCCCGTCCGCCCGCTCAGGTCGGTGCCGCGCAACGGGTCGGTCAGGACCGAGTCCACGGTGCCGCCGCGCCGCTGCTCGACGTGGAAGCCGACGCGAGTGAGCCCCACCCCGCCGTTCGGCACCAGGCGCCACCTCCCCTTGTCGATCAGCGCGAAGCCGAGCCCGACCAGGATCGACTCCCCGCTGAGCTCCGTGCGCCAAGCGCTCGACTCGTCCCGCCCGGCGAGGATCGTCCCACCGCTGAAGGCGAGATCCCAGCGCCCGATCCGGATGGCGCTCGTGAGCCCCGAGACGATCGCCGTCCGGTTCATCGTCGGGAAGCCGTTCGCCCGGAGCGCGGCGTTGAAGGCGTCGACATCCATCCCCTGGACGCCGAAGACGATCGAGGTCATCCCCTTGGGCGGGCCGACAGTGGTGTCGGGGGGGCCGAAGAGCTGGGCGGCCAGTGGGCCGGTGGGCAGGAGGGCCAAAGCCACAATGAGTTTGACGACGGGTCGCATTTGGGGCACCTCAAGAGAATTCTGGCCGACCACCTTGTTGGCCCACCGGCCCACAGGCCCGCCGGCCCGCCGGCCCACTACAGCAACGACACCGGATCCCGGTCGATCACCACCCGCACTTCCCGCGCTCCCTTCCCCACCCGCGTTGCCGCGTATCGCACGAACCGTCCGATCTCTTCCGGCGCCCCGCGCACCACCACGTGCCACCGCCACCGCTCCTTGATCCGCGCCAGCGCCGCGGGCGCGGGCCCCAGGACGCTGAGGGTCAGTCCGGTGCGTTCCACCAGC
Source organism: Gemmatimonadota bacterium (assembly GCA_031393795.1). GTDB lineage: Bacteria > Gemmatimonadota > Gemmatimonadetes > Gemmatimonadales > GWC2-71-9 > CAMLHU01. The sequence goes on along the minus strand of JANMWE010000292.1, from coordinate 1,850 downwards.
GCGTGACACCAATCGGCGAGCTGGGCCGCCGCGGCACTCACGCGATCCTCGTCCTCGCCGGTCACCAGCAGATTGGCCAGCGCGAAATGCGGAGGATAGGGAGGCGACTCCCGCACCTTGAGCTCTTCGGCCAGAAAACCGCTCACGTCGTGCCCCGCTGCGAACCGGATCGCATACGCCTCCGGATTCCGGGTCTGCACCAGCACTCGTCCCCCTTTCGGCCCCCGCCCCGCCCTCCCCGCGACCTGCGCGAGGAGTTGGAATGTGCGCTCCGAGGCGCGGAAGTCCGGAAGATGCAGCCCGGTATCGGCATCGACCACGCCGACCAGCGTCACGTTCGGGAAGTCGAGTCCCTTGGCGATCATCTGGGTGCCGAGGAGGATGTCGATCTCCCCGCGCTCGACAGCACCAAGGATCCGATGGTGCGACCACTTGGTGCTCGTCGTGTCGAGATCCATCCGTGCCAGCCGCGCCGCGGGGAAACGCTCGGCCAATAACTTCTCCAGCTGCTGGGTCCCGATCCCGCGCATCTGCACCACCGCGTGTTCGCAGACGCCACAGCTTCGCGGGACCGGCTTGGTGAAGGCACAGTAGTGACAGGTGAGCCGCGGCGGCGTCTGGTGGACGGTCAAGGCGATGGAACAGTTGGGACATTCCTCCACCGCGCCACACGACTCGCATTGCAGGAACGCGGCGAAGCCGCGGCGGTTGAGCAGGAGCAATGCCTGCTCCCCCCGCGCCAGCGCGGTGGCGATCCCTTCGTCGAGTGCGATCGACCAGGGGACGGCACCTGTGTTCGGCACCCGCGCCGCCTTCCGCATATCCACGACCTCGACGGGCGGGAGAGGGCGGCTCCCGATCCTTTCGGGTAGGGAGATGATCACGCCCCCCGAAGCCTGAGGCCTGAGGCCCGAGGCCCCCATCTTCACCCAGGTCTCGGCCGACGGCGTCGCGGTGCCGAGGATGAGGCGGGCACCTTCGAGCCGAGCGCGGACGGCCGCGACGTCGCGGGCGTGATAGCGCGGAGCTTCGCCGTTCTTGTAGCTCCCTTCGTGCTCCTCGTCCACCACGATGATCCCGACCCCCTCGATCGGAGCGAAGATCGCCGAGCGTGCGCCGACCACGACGCGCCGGTCCCCTCGGCGGAGGAGCCGCCACTGGTCGGCACGCTCGCCGTCGCTCAGGCCACTGTGCAGCACCGCCACCTGGTCGCCGAAAGCGCCCCGCACCCGTCGCACGGTCTGGGGCGTGAGCCCGATCTCAGGGACCAGGATGATCGCTCCCTTCCCCTCGGCCAGCACCGCCCGAACCGCTTCGAGATAGACGAGGGTCTTGCCGCTCCCGGTGACACCGTGGAGGAGGGCCGGACGGCCAGTGGGCAGGTGGGCCAACTGTGCGAGGGCCGCCCGCTGGTCGGACGTGAGCTCCGTGGGCGGCGCGGTGCCGGCATCCTCACCAAAGGGATCGCGCAGCTTCTCTTCCACCTCCACGGTGACGAGCCCCTTGTCGAGCATCCCCTTGAGCACGCTCGCGCCGAAATCGAGCTGGTGGGTCAGGTGCGTGACCGAGGCCCGCCCCCCGAGCTCTTCGAGGGTCTCGTAGAGCCGGCGCTGTTCCTTGGCGCGCGCGAAGAGCCGGTCGCGCTCGAGGAGGGGCATCCCGGCTTCGGTGAGGACGAGGATGCGCTCTGTGAGCTCTTCCGCGCGGGTGTCGGGCGCCTCGACCCGGAGGGTCACCGCCCCGACCCGGACCAACCGGTTCACAACCTCCCAGACCGGCTTCTTGAAATGCCGTGCGATGGTCCCGATCTCCGCCTCGCCCCCCTTCCGGTCGAGCCAGGCCATCACATC
>JANMWE010000097.1:0-25059 GCA_031393795.1 Gemmatimonadota bacterium | reverse complement strand
GTGACCCCCATCGAGCCCGGTCCGCGCGAGTGGATCGGACTCGGCGTCCAGCTCGGGCGCCGGGGTGCGGAGCGGCCGATCATCGTGGGGCGCGACTCGGCTGGGATCCGCACGATGCTCGTCGCGGGCGATGGGCTTTGGCGCTGGGCCTTTCGGCAGGGGAGCAGCGAGGAGGCGTACCGCCAGATCGTCGCCGCGTCGGTCAACTGGCTCCTCGGCGCCGCCGACAGTGCCGCCGGTGCCGCACGCCCCATTCGGCGCGTGGTCCCCCTGGGGTCTCCGATCATTTTCGCGCGGACCGGCCCGGCGAACGCGGCGCCGGTGATCGCGACCATCGCGGGAGACTCGGGCATGCGCATCGATACCCTGCGGTTCGACGGGGCGGGTCAGGCCGAAATGCGGCTCACTCCGGGCCGGTACACCTATCAGTTCCAAGGAGGCGGGCACGGGGTGGTCGCTGTGGAACCATGGTCGGAGGAATTCGTGCCGCAGCCCTCTGTGCTCAGCCCCAAGGCCTCGGCGTCGACGGCGGGCATCTCGCGCAGCGCGCTCCGGGACCGGACCTGGCTCTACGCCGTCATCGTGCTCCTGCTCGCGGTCGAGTGGTGGCTGAGGCGGCGGGCGGGGCTGCGGTGAGGCGAAAGGGGTGAGTGCAAGGGGCGAGCGGGCGGGAAAGCGAGAAGGTTCAAAGGGGCCCTGCAGGAGGGACCCTTTTACCTTTCCGGCTCGTCGCCCACTCGTTCCTTGCACTCGCAACTCGCTCCCATGTCCCGAGTCACCGATTCCAGCCGTCCCGGCCTCTGGGCCCGCCTCCGCCGGCTCGCGACAAGCGACGTCGGGGCGTTGCTCCGGAAGCTCAACGCCGAGGACCTCGACCGGATCGAGCAGTTGCTGCTCGAGGCCGATTTCGGTGTGCCCGCGACGATGGAGCTGGTGAGCGGGCTCGAGGCCGGCGTGCGCTCGGGGAAGCTCAAGACTGACGGTGACCTTCGGGCCGCGTTCGAAGAGGCCCTGGCAGCGATGCTCTCCGGCCCCGCCGAACCGGGCGCGATCGCCCGTGCCGCTCCACCACCGACCGTGATCCTGGTAATGGGAGTGAACGGGGTCGGGAAGACCACGACCGTCGCCAAGCTGGCGCACAAACTCCAGGCGGAAGGGCGGAAGATCCTCCTCGCTGCCGCCGACACCTACCGCGCCGGGGCGGTGGCGCAGCTCGAGACGTGGGCCGAGCGGCTGAAGCTCCCCTGCGTGTCGGGCGCGCAGGGGGGTGACCCGGCCGCGGTGGCGTTCGATGCGATCACCGCCGCCAAATCCCGCGGGATGGACACTCTGATCATCGACACCGCGGGCCGGCTCCATACCCAGGGCGATCTGATGGAGGAGCTCCGGAAGGTCCATCGTGTGATCGCGCGCCAGGCGACGGGTGCGCCGCATGAGGCGCTGCTGGTCCTGGACGGGACCGTGGGGCAGAATGCGATCCGTCAGGGGAAGGAGTTCGCCACGGTGGTGACGCCGACGGGGATCGTCGTGACCAAGCTCGATGGCACCGCCAAGGGGGGGGCGGTGGTGGCGCTCCGGCGCGAGTTGTCGGTGCCGGTGCGGTTCGTGGGGATGGGCGAGGGGATCGAGGACTTGCAGTCGTTCGATGCGCGGGCATTCGCCCGAGCGGTGCTCGGAAGTGATGAGGGGTGAGTGCAAGGGGCGAGTTGGCGAGAAAGCGAGGAAGCGCGCAAGGACCGCCCTTGTCACTTTCCCGCTCGCACGCCCCCTCGTCCCTTGCACTCGCTGACTCGTAACTCATGTCCCCCCTCCGACTCGACACCCCCATCAAATTCCTGAAAGGGATCGGCGAACGACGCGCCGAGCTCTTCCAGAAGCTCGGGGTCGAGACGGCGCAGGACCTCCTCTGGCATCTGCCGCACCGGTATCTCGACGCCTCGGCCGTGACGCCGCTGGCCGAGGCGCGGGTGGGGAACGAGTACGCCTGCATCGGGAAAGTGGTCGCGAAGCGGGTGGTGCCCTTCAAGCGACTCCGCGTCTTCCGCGCCGTGTTGCGCGACGACTCGGGAGTGCTGGAGTGCGTCTGGCCCGGGCAGGCGTTCCTCGACCGGACCATCCGCGAGGGTCAGACGCTGCTGGTGACCGGGCCGGTGCGCTTCTATCACGGCCGCCAGATGGTGCCGCGGGAATTCGTGGTGCTGGATGAGCCCGAAGAGGAGGCGCGGGAGGCGCAAAAGGCGCGTGAGGGTGAAGGGTCGACGACGCACGACGCACCACGCACCACGCACGACGGACAGGTCCTCCCCGTCTATCCCGCTACCGAGGGCCTTTCCCACAAGACGATCCGCGCCCTCATTGACCGGCACCTCGACGCGCTCATCACGCTCGCGGTCGACCCGGTGCCGCCGGCGGTCCTGAAGGGACTCGACCTGCCGCCGTTGGCCGAAGCGCTCCGCGAGGTGCACCGGCCCAAGGAGATCGCCGAGGCGGAGCGGGGGAGGCGCCGGCTCGCGTTCGATGAGCTCTTCGACCTCCAGCTCACCCTCGCCCGGGCGCGGTCGCTGGCCAAGCAGGCGCGCGCGGGGATCACCTTCGAGCCGAAGCGCGACCTGACCACGAAGCTGCGCGAGTCGCTGCCGTTCGAGCTCACTGGAGGGCAGAAGCAGTCGCTGAAGGAGATCGTGGCCGACATGGGGAGCTCGGAGCGGATGCACCGGCTCCTGATGGGCGATGTCGGCACCGGTAAGACGGTGGTGGCGCTGTTCGCGCTGCTCCTCGCGGTGGAGAACGGCTACCAAGCGGCGCTGATGGCCCCCACCGAGCTCCTGGCCGAGCAGCACGCCCGCACCCTCACCGAACTGCTCAGACCCCTCAACATCCTCCCCGAGCTCCTCCTCGGCCGCCAGTCGCCGGCCGAGAAGCAGGCGTCACGGAAGCGGCTGGCCGATGGCGGGGCGCGCATCGTGGTCGGGACCCACGCCCTCTTCCAGGAAGGGGTGCAGTTCCGGAAGCTCGGGTTGGTGGTGATCGACGAGCAGCATCGCTTCGGCGTCGAGCAGCGTGCGGCCCTGATCGGGAAAGGATCGGGCCCCGACGTGCTCCTCCTCACCGCCACACCGATCCCGCGATCGCTCGCGTTGACACTGTATGGCGACCTCGATGTCTCGACCCTGCGGGAGCGGCCGCCGGGGCGCGGCGGGATCACCACCGCGGTCCGCACGGCGGCGGGGCGGGAGAAGGTCTGGGCCTTCGTGCACGACCAGGTGTCCGAGGGGCGCCAGGCGTACGTGGTCCTGCCCATCATCGACGAGTCGGAGAAGGCCGATCTCCGGGCGGCCACCACGATGGCCGAAGAGCTCAAGGTGCGCTGGCCCGATCTCGCGGTCGGTCTGGTGCACGGCCGCCTCAAGGCCGACGAGCGCGACGTCGTGATGCGCCGGTTCCGCGAGGGCGAGGTGCAGGTGCTCGTCTCGACGACGGTCATCGAGGTCGGCATCGATGTGCCCAACGCCACCGTGATGGTCATCGACCACCCCGAGCGGTTCGGCCTGGCCCAGCTGCATCAGTTGCGGGGTCGGGTGGGGCGGGGCGGGAACGCGAGTCACTGCATCCTGCTCGCCGACGGCCGCGTGCCGCCGAGGCTCAAGGCGTTCGCGGCGACGGACGATGGGTTCAAGATCGCCGAGCTCGACCTGCAGGAGCGGGGAATGGGTGACCTCATCGGCGCGCGGCAATCGGGGGGGATCACCATCCGTCACGCCAAGCTTCCCGAGGACACTGACCTGCTGCAGCGCGCCCGCGAGAGTGCCCGCGAGATCATCGCCGCCGACTCGGCGCTCCTCCGCCCCGCGCATCAGGCGCTCCGGGTGCGGGCGCTGGCGCGGTATCCGAGGGCGGTGGAGCTGTTCCGGGTGGGGTAGGAGCGGAAGGGGGATGGAACGGATTCAGAGATTCAGATGGGAAGGATGGTGTGGAGAATCTATACAGTGGTTCGAGTTGTGTGTGTCTGCGGGGCGACAATCCCACCAACCTCCTATCAACGTTGATAGGTCTAGGTATTTGACACTTGCACTCTAGGAGGAGCGCTCCCACTATCGCTCATGGGGCGCCGGGGCGTACAGACCCCAATCGATCCTCTGAATCCACTCGAAAATAGCCAGAAGAACACTCCGAACTCCTGCATCCGCCATTGAACCAAGGCGACAGTCGTCACATTCCTTGTCCGGCGGGCGGGCCGCTTCCTAAGTGATGCCCCCCAACAACAGACTGCGGGGAATGACACCAACCGCGGGCCGACTCAGTGCAGCCTTCCTAATGGTTTACTCGTTGTCGTGCCTTGGCTTCGATGAGCTGGAGCCGGCAGTGCCGCCAATCGGGAGCGGCTCGATGCTCGCTTACACTGCTCGTGGGCAAGGGAAATCAACGCTTCTACAAGGCATATTGGAGGTTACGGCGGTCGACAGTGCGGGATTCGCTGGAAACTGGAGCATCCATTGGGCACCCGGCGCCGATTCAACAATGATGGTTGGGCCGCAGGTTGGAATCGGCACTTTCCACGGTCTGATTCGTGATGGCCAGGCGGCCCTGGACGTGTCTCGCGAGGGGTCCGCAGGACTTGTACGTCTGTTTGCGGTGCCGGATGGACGGGAGTGGCGCGGGAGGTGGTTCTACCTCGACGGCGGGGTACCTCGCGCGGGCGGAACCTTCACGACGGTTCGAGACGACTGACCATATTCGCCACCTCATTTGACCGTGCCTAACTACTTCTGGACGAACGATTTGAAGGTTGGTTGAAGGTACCGAGGCATACTTGTCGTATTCGGACCAGGTCCGCACTACTGATGCCAAGCATTGCGCTTGCTCGTCCCCAACCCACTAAGAGATCCATGCGAGCATTCACCCGCGTAGCGATGCCGACGCTGCTCCTGTTATGGGGCATGTCGGTCGATGCAAAGGGCCAAGCTGTCGTGCCCGCCGGCCTCGATAGTCTTCGTCCACCCGTTTACACCGATTGGTCCGCCGATTCGATCGAGGGAACTGTGGTCGACCTCGCCTTCGCACAGCTGGTTCAGGCGATGAGTACAGGGGGGGACGGGTTGTCGCTTCTTCTTGATCCCACTACAGGAACGGTGGTCGGGCCGATGACCGCCGCCCACATCCCATCCGGCGGCGGGCGCCCCGGAAACCGATGCACTGACGCGACTCCGCAATCTGTGGCCGCCCAGGCAAAGGGGCGGTCTGGTCGACTTCGCTGGACCATCGCCCCAGGCACGCGTCACCATTTACACGGCAACGGTGAAGTCACCTTCCAAGCGACATTTGTCGTTCGAGGGGATGATCGCCAATCGAGCGCGGCTCAGGTCCAGGTCCGGTTCGACCCGGTTACGATGCGTATGCGGGGTGAGACGGGGCTTTCTCAGTTGCTGTGCGAGTCGATGACGCGTACGGGGGGCAAGCCATGATCGAATGGGACACACTCCGCCGTTTTGGGGGCTGCCGCCGGTGGTGGGAAGTCATTGTGACGGTGGTGGTGATTGGATGTGTCGGGGACCAACCGATCGACAGTGTTCCGTCGGTCGACAGCGACCGCGACTACATATACGATGTTATCGAGACCGAGGCGACCAATGTCGCACTCTACCATTTTGTAGTAGGCCTCATCGACCACGATCCTTCCTACCCGACCGGTACTCCCACATACGGGACGCTCGAAAACGGCCTGAATCTCCCCGACGCCAACGCAGGGTACTATCACTACCTTGGAATCAGCCCGATCAACACAGACGACTGGGGGACCGGGAACACGCTGAACGCGGTCCTTCAGGTGGGCGGTTGGTGGGACGGGCTGGGGTCTACGCCGAAGAGGGCCTGTCGGTCCTGGTCCAATTCGGTCGGCTGGACGCCGACCCGGCGTTTTGGGGTAGGCGATATCAGTCAGGGTGACACATTACATCGCCGTTACGGTGGGCCCTTTATCGAGCAGGTGGGCGGCCACGATTCCTTGCAACACGAATGGCACCGGCAAGGGCTCGATGTCGACGTTCGATATCTTCGACTCGATCGCACGGAAGAGGGTCTGAATGTCTTCAATTATCCCTCCCAGTTGGACAGGAACGGAACGGTGGATCTGCTGAATTGCTTCTTATCGCTCCCCAACGTCGAGCTCATCTTGATGGACACTCTGTACACCGGTATCCCGCCCGACCCAGGCGGCGTCATCCGGCACGCGGAAGGCCATCGGGATCACTTTCATGTGCGCTTCTATGATTTCCCCATTACCTGGTAGGGCGTCTATGCGACAGAAACAAGTAGGCCGCAGGGCTGGGCCGTCCATCGACACCCCCGGTGGCACTCGCACGTGGGGGATGAGGCTGGCGGGGCTCCTGCTGCTCGCCGCGCCGCTGCACGCGCAGGGCATACTGGGGGCGCGAACGACCGGCGGACACTTGGAAATCGTCGCGCTCGCGAGTGGTCGTGTCATCAAGTCCTGGTCGAGTCGAGAGGGCGGCGCGCTCGAAGCGGCGGGTTTTTCGGCCGGGAGCCGTTACGTGGCAACAATCGAGTGGGAGCCCGGCGGTTCGAACGGCACTGTTTTGCCGGGCAGTGCGGTATACATCACCGACCCGGGGTCGGCTCGCGTCGTACGCCGCGTCGAGGGCGGCGTGGCCGCGGCGTGGCTTGGGGCGGATGAGCTGATCGTGGTGATCGGGCGAGCTGTCGAGGGCGAAGACTCGTATGTGGGCGAGCGCCTCGTCCGCGTGGGGCCTACGGGTCCCGAGCGTGACGTGTCAGGCTGCAAGGGGCCGAAGCGTCCTCATTCGGCCACGGCGGCCCACGCCGTGTTCGTCACATGTACTACCTCGGACTGGCAGCGTCGCGCCTACCGGATCGACGGCCGCGTCGACAGCGTCGTGCCGACCACTCTCTTGACGAGCGACGTGTCGCCTTCGGGGCGTTTTGCCATCATTCGCCCGTACGCCGCCGAGTCAACATACGTCCAGGATGGGGACACGGTTCACGGGCCGGGGCAGTCCATTCTCGGGCCTGGTGATGAGCCGGTTGGATGGGCTGATGCGAGTGGCGACGTTCTGGTGGTACGCCTGCGGGGCGCGCCGCTGCGACTCGCCCCAGGGCAACCCCATGCCCTTATCGTGCCTCGGCCGAGGAACCAGCGCGCCATGCCTGTGGACTATGACCTGCGAGATATGGCCACGGGGCAGTTGCGCCGTCGCTTTCGCGCCATTATGGCCCCCATCACGGTGGACGGTCAGCCTGTATTTACGATCAGCGGGCGCTTCGCGATGGCCGCCCAATTGGCTGTAACGCAATAAGCCGCATACCTAGAGGGACCCATGTCCACCTCTCGTCTCATTCTGCTTCTCACAACACTCGTGCCTGGCGCTGCACTCAGCGGTCAGGCTCAATCGTTCGTTCAACTGTCGGACATGGGCTCGTCTATTGGCCCCAGGCTGACGCGGGCGGTGGCGCGCAACCGTCTTAGCGGCCGCGCCCTGTTCGGGGAGATCGGCACGAAGGTGAGTTTCATTGACAACGGGACTGTTTACCAGCTCGCTACCGATCCAGTCTGGGGCCGCGTGCTGTTCGGCAAGAAGGATGACTATATCAGGGCCTATCAAGGGGTGGCTGCGACCGGACTCCCGCTACTCCAGCCATTGGGCATCGACATCTCGGCCCGCCGGAAGGTCTATGTCGCCGAGCGCGGACGTCGACGGGTGCTCCTCGGAACGTTCGACATAAGCGCGGGTGCCCTCACGGGAATCAGCTACCTCACTCTTGGCGCGGCCAGTCCGATTGACGTTGCCTGGGATGGGCAGGGCACCCCGTTGACCACCGACTATATGTATCTGCTGGACGATTCGGCCGGCACGGTGAGCTATTGGAACATGAATGGAAGCACGCCGAGCGCTCCACTCTGGACCTTCGGATCGAGCGGAAGCGGAACGGGCCAGTTTCTCTATCCAAGCGGCGTTTGCGTCGGCAAAGCGCCCAACCTGACGGGCGGCACTCAGTTCACGAACAACTTCTATGTGGTCGATCACGGCAACCATCGCGTCGTCTGGCTTGCGCGCACCGGATCGGGAGCGTCGGTGATCGGGTCTTATTCGGAGCCAGGCTGGAATCCCGTGGATTGCGCGGTGGATCACTTCGGGCAGCTCTACATCGTCGACCAACGCAATAGTCGACTCGTCAAGCTCACGTCTAGCCTAGACCCACTCTCCTGGTATGGGCAGTACGGGGCGGGGGCGAATAACCTCAACACGTTTGACACCCCGCACGCGATCAGTGTGCCGTGTGGGCTCAAGACGGTCAACACCGTACAAGTGTGGTACTGCGAGGGGCGCACGATCACCGCGGAGCGCTGGGGCGACAGTACGGGTGCTGTGGAACACTATATCGGCACCGGCGCAGCGCTGGCCTCACCGGCGGACACTGGTTCCAACTCTGCGTGGGTGGAGGCCTCGTGGACTGATGTCGCCTTTATCACGTCAGACGTGCATCGGGTGGGATACGGCGTCGTGCGGCAGCTCTTCACAGGCGTGTCTTATCCACCCGGTACATGGGGTATCGGATGGGATGGTAAGCAAGGCGATGGAACGGTCGCGCCCGATGGCGATTACATCTTTCGAATCAAAGTGGTGTCAGTATACGGCTGTCCCGGGACGAGTTTCTACGCCTGGTGTTCCACATGGTTGTACTCGAGCCAATTCCACTATCACTACACCGTGCCGCCTTGCACTCCCGGCGGAGGTGGACTGGTGGCGCCAAATGCGCAGGAGGCGGCGAGCGGTCCGATGCTCACAAAATGGCCTCCGCCGCCGCCTACGTGTGATCCGGGGGGATCGAACCCATTGGATCCTGGTGGAATCCCAATAAAGTTCGCCGTGCGCCAGCTACCGGGAATCGTCCCGACTGGTCCTCCGGGGCTCGCCCCGATCAGGGCGACTGGTGTCTCTCCCGTGCTCGCGGCAAGTGGTGAGGCGATCGCTGATGCGAAGGTCTCCGTGTCGGATGTCGCGCGAGTCGGTGTTATGGCCCTCCAGGTGAATGTCCCGACTTCTGGCGATATCAGGATCGAAGTGCTTTCTCAGGATGGGCGTCGCGTCAGCTCCTACTCGGAACTCGCCCCTGACGCGGGGATGTATGTCTTCAGCTGGGATGGGAAGACGAGCAGTGGATCACAAGTGCCACCCGGAGTGTACATCGTTTACGTGAGTCGCGGCGGGAGCCGTGTCCAGTCCAGACTGATTGTGACGAGACCGGCCCAGTGATCTTCAGGCGCCTACTGGGCTTCGCCGCCTTAACCCTCCTCTGGGCGGGGCGAAGCCAACGGGCGGTTGCGCAGTCCATCCCTCCACTCGGTGAAGGAAGCCTCCTCGGGACCGCGGGAATGCGGGTCGTCGCCGCCACTCGGGGCATCGGGCCTTGGGGGAACCCCGCGCTTCTTGGCTCGGATGGTCACTGGCGAGTCGGGGCAGAACAGTCGGAGGCCGCGACCATCGGCGTGCGCGAGGTCGTCGGCGTGGGTGAATTCCGGGCCGGCAGGATCGGCGTTGGGTTGCGGCTGGTAAATCGTCGCAGCGACAAGCTATTCGATGACCCCGACCTCGCAGCCAGCGGCTTCAGAGTCGAGGACGATCTCCTTGCTCTGGGCACGGGCATCGATCTCGGGCACACGGTTCGGGTGGGGGCAACCATAGGTGCCTTGTGGAGCACGGTCCTGGGGTCGAACGGGACTGGGTACTCCTGGGAGGTCGGAGCAGCGACCTCCGGGAGCCATTGCCAGGCCGGCGCGACCTGGGGGACCCGCCAGGTGCGTATGTCGTGGAGCGACGCCGCGGGTACGGAGTTCATCACGCCGGCCGAGTACGGAGGAGCACTCGGGCTGGCCTGCGGACGGGAACGTGCCCTCGGGAATCTGGGCGTCGCTGCTGCTCTTCAGCAGGACATATGGAGTAGTGAAGGCGGACGAGCTCCCACGCGCGCGACTGCGGTCGTGACATGGTCGTCAATGGTGCGAGTGTTCGGGGGAGTGGTAGTGCGGGGGCGACAGTATGTGGATCCGACGGTTTGGGAGTTCGGAGGCGCAGTCACAGCGGGTCGGGTCACACTCCTCGGCGGGGGACGGTTCGAGGGCGGGTCAGTCCCAGGCACGGTCTATTCGTTTGGGTTGGCCATTTCCCATTCCTGACGGGCGCGAATCCATACACTCACACGCCCTCCACTCCTCCGGCCCGCGCATCAGGCGCTCCGGGTGCGGGCGCTGGCGCGGTATCCGAGGGCGGTGGAGCTGTTCCGGGTGGGCTAGCTGGCTGGGAGGTCAGCACGACCTCGAATGTCATCCCGAACGGAGTGAGGGATCTACTCGATGCCGGGTAGATCCCTCGCTCTGCTCGGGATGTCAGCGTTCGCTCCCACCGACCGAGCGTTCAGAATCGCACGCTCACTCCGACCTGGGTCGCGGTCGGCGTCGTCTCCACCCGGGGCTCGAACGGGATCGTGGGGGTCCGGTCCTTCCGGTGCATCAGCTCCCAGACGAATCCGACCGCTGAGGCCACGAAGGTGACCTCCGCCCCGATCAGGAGGCGCGACGCCTGGCGGTCGAGGCGGCGGGTCTCGGTATAGAGTCCCTCGCTGGCCGGGTCGAGGTAGCGGCCGTCGGTGCCGGTGAGGCAGGAGACCGGCGAATCGAAGCACCGCTGCCGGAGCGACTGATAGGTCGCTTCGGCGTCCTGATTACGTGAGTGCGCCATCACGCCGAACACCACGGAGCCGCCGAGGGCGGCCCACTTGCCGTAGTGGACGAACGCTGAGGCGCTGCGGCGCTGAGGCGGTGTGGTGGTATCGGGGAGCGCGTTACTGCCGCGGAGAGGCGCCAGCGCGGTCGGGGCTTGGGCGCCGAGGCGCTGAACTGCCGCAACAAATAGGATCGCGAGCGCGAATACCCAGCGCCCCAGCGCCCCACCGCCCCAGCGCCTCACTTCCCGAACCGGTGCACGTCCCCCCGGCCTCCCAGCACGATGAGATCCCCGTCGTACGCGATCGGTGCCATTTCGAGCGGCTTGCCGACCGCGAGGCGCCAGCGCAGCGTGCCATCGGGCTCGTAGGCCGTCAGGATGCCACGGGCGTCGCCCACGAGGAGGGCACCATCCCAACTCGAGAGCGGAGCGGTGACCGGGGTCGGGTGGTGGAAGAGGCGGGTGGTGACGCCGGTGGTGAGATCGGTGCGCCAGACCGTGTTGGCCTGGGTGGCTGTCCATGCCGTGTCCCCCTTCACGAAGGGGGTGACCAGCACCGGCGCGTCGAGCCGCTGGCGCCAGAGCGGGAGGAGCGTGCCCGGGTCGAGCAGGACCAGTTCCCCCTCCCCGGTGCCGGCCACGATCCCGTGACTGCTCGCGACCCAATCCGCGGCCAGCGTGCCGGGCGCGATGACGCGCGCGTGGACCATCCCGCTGTTGAGGTCCACCCGATAGAGCGAGTCGGAGGTGGCGACGAGCGCCGTCCCGCTCCCACCGGCCAGGGCGGACGCACGCCCTCCTCCCTGCGGCAGGTGCCACTTGGTGCGTCCGGTCGAGGCATCGAGTCCCCAGGTTCCCTTGGTGCGGGTCTGGGCCACGACCACGTCGCCGATCAGCGCGAGCGGGGCGCCCATCCACCCGATAGTGCGCTTCCATCCCCGCCGTCCCGTGGCCGACGCCAAGGCGACCACCTCACCGCCGGGGCGTTCACTGGCGGAGATGAGGGTGTCGTAATGCATCAGGACGCCGCTCGAGGAGGGGCCGTCCAGGCGATATGCCCAACGGAGCGATCCCTTGGTCAGATCCACGTCCACGACGCGCCGGTCGATCCCCACGCCGTAGAGCTGTCCCCCCGCCACCACGACGGGGAGGTACATCCCACGACCGGCGCGGGCCAGCCACCGCTCGGAGAGCGGGGCCTCGGGGCCTCCGGCGACCGCCAGCGGCTCCTCGGGGATGGGGCGGTTGTACGCGCACGCCGCGTTGACCGCCCCCAGCGCCACCACTAGACTCCAGACTCGATTCCGCCTCATCCACCCTCGTCGTTGGTCGCGATGCCCACCGTATCCATCCGAGAACTCGGCCGCCACGCCGGTACCACCGTCACCGTCCAGGGCTGGGTGATGACCTCCCGGTCGAGCGGGAAGATCGCCTTCCTCGTGCTGCGCGACGGCTCCGGGTACCTGCAGTGCGTCTTCCCCAAGGCCGAAGTGCCGGACGCCGTGTGGGAGACGTTCAAGACCCTTACCCAAGAGACATCGGTCGCCGTCACCGGGACGGTCAGGGAAGATGCCCGGTCGCCGGGCGGATATGAACTGACCGCCGCCGACCTCCAGGTCCTGGGGCCCTCAGTCGATTTTCCGATCTCGCCCAAGGACCACGGCACCAGCTTCCTCTTCGAGCACCGGCACCTCTGGCTCCGGAGCCGGAAGCAGGCAGCGATCGCCCGAGTACGGCACGAGGTGGTGCAGGCCATCCGCGACTTCTTCTACGAGCGCGACTTCACCCTGGTCGACACCCCGATCCTGACCGGGTCCATCGGGGAGCAGGCGGGGGAGCTCTTCGCCACCGACTACTTCGACCTCGGCAAGGCGTACCTGGCGCAGACCGGCCAGCTCTATGGTGAGGCCGCCGCGGCCGCGCTCGGGAAGATCTACTGCTTCGGGCCGACATTCCGTGCCGAGAAGTCGAAGACCCGGCGGCACCTGACCGAGTTCTGGATGGTGGAGCCGGAAGTGGCGTGGAACGACTCGGCGGCCAACATGCGGCTGCAGGAGGAGTTCGTGAGCTATATCGTGGCCCGCGCACTCGACCGCGCCAAGGAGCACCTCAAGGAGCTCGAGCGCGACACCAAGCCGCTGGAGAACGTCTCCGCCCCCTTCCACCGCATCAGCTACACCGACGCGGTCGAGAAGCTTCGCGGCCTCGGCTCCGACATCGGCTGGGGCAAGGACCTGGGCGGTGATGACGAGACGCTGCTCACCCAGCAGTATGACCGGCCGGTGTTCGTCTTCAACTATCCGAAGGCGTTCAAGGCGTTCTACATGAAGGAGAACCCGGACGATCCGCGCACGGTGCTGAGCAACGACTGCCTCGCGCCCGAAGGGTACGGCGAGATCATCGGCGGCTCCCAGCGCGAGGACGACTACGACAGGCTGCTGGCCCGCATCGTGGCGCAGGGGCTCGACCCCGCCCCCTATGCCTGGTACCTCGACCTCCGGAAGTACGGCACCTTCGTACACTCGGGCTTCGGGCTCGGCGTGGAGCGGACGGTGGCCTGGATCTGCGGCGTGCCGCATATCCGCGAGACGATCGCCTTTCCGCGACAGGTACATCGGCTCTATCCGTAGTTGAGAAGTTGGGAGTTGGGAGTCTTGAGGGGTGCACGGTCGAGTTCTCGGCACTGCACCCCTTCGAACTCCAAACTCCCTACTCCTGCCCCTTCACTTCATCCCACAGCTCGTCCAGCTTCTCCAGGCCTGCGGTCGCCATGTCGATCTCGCGGGTCTTCGCCAGCGCCTCGACCCCTTCGAAACGCTTCCGGAACTTCTTGTTCGCGGCGTCGAGCGCCATGGTGGGCTGCACCCGGAGTTTGCGCGCGAGATTCACTACAGCGAAGAGCAGGTCGCCCACTTCGGCTGCCAACGGATCGGAGGGATCGCGCTCGGCGCCGAGGTCGGCTTGCGCCGATTCGTAGTCGGTGCCGTCTCGCCCTCTCGCCCTCTCCTGTTCGACCAGCACCTCGGCCAACTCCTCGCGCACCTTCTCCGCTGGTCCGACGGCATCGGGCCAGTCGAACCCGACCGAAGCGGCCTTCTGCTGGATCCGGTAGGCGGCCTGAAGCGAGGGGAGGGTAGGAGGGAGGCCGTCGAGGATGCCGGCGCCGTTCTCCCGTCGCTTCAGGGTCTCCCACGGCTCCTTCGGTCCGAGGTCGTAGAGATGGGGGTGGCGCCGCTCCATCTTCCGGACGACCCGGTCGGCCACCTCGTCGGGGGTGAACTCTCCGGTCTCCTCCCCCAGGACCAGTTGCCAGGCCAGGTGGAGCATCAGATCGCCCACTTCGTCCCGGATCTTGTCGGCGTCACCCTCGCCCAGGGCATGGTCGAGTTCGAGCACTTCCTCGACCAGATAGGGACGCAGGGTGGCCCGGGTCTGGACCCGGTCCCAAGGGCACCTTCTACGCAGGTCCCGGACGATGCCGAGAGCGCGTCCAAGCGCTGATTTGTCTTGCATTTAGCCTCCTCGGCCGGTATCATACCGGCCGCCCCGTGACCGCGTCAATCCAGCCCTCCGAAAGTCGTCCTGAGCCCAGCGAACGGACGCGCGCCTGGCTCGAGGTCGATCTCGCCGCACTCGTCGCCAACGCCCGCACCGTCGCTGCCGCCGCGGGCGTCCCCCTCCTCCCGATGGTGAAGGCGAATGGCTACGGCCTCGGGGCCGTCGCCTGCGCACGCGCGCTTGAGACGCTCGCCCCGTGGGGATTCGGCGTCGCGACGGTCGAGGAGGCCGAGGAGCTTCGGGGCGCGGGGATCAGGCGGCCGATCGTGGTCTTTACGTCATGGGTCGTGGGTCATGGGTCATGGGTCCTCGGGGCGGGGATCCGACCGGTCATCGGTGATATCGCTTCGTTGGAGGCCTGGCTCGCAAGCGACCCACGACCCACGACCCACGACCAACGACCCTTTCATCTTGAGATCGATACCGGCATGTCCCGCGCCGGGATCCGATGGGATGATCACGCGGCGTTGCAGCGTGCCTCGGCACTGCTCGCCGACGCGCCAGGCTGGGAGGGGGTCTTCACCCATTTCCACTCGGCCGAGACCGACCTGAGTGCCACAGACCTGCAGTGGGATCGGTTGGTGGACGCGCTCCACTGGTTCCCGCGACGTCCCCCGCTGGTGCACGTGGCCAACAGCGCGGGGGCGCTCCGGGGCAAGGCGTTCGCGGCCGACCTGGTGAGGCCCGGCATCTACCTCTACGGCGGCGGGGTGGGGGAGTGGGCTCCGGCGCCGCGACCGGTCGCCAAGCTCCAGGGCCGGGTCGTTGGCCTCCGTGAGGTCGCCATCGGTGATACGGTGAGCTATTCGGCCGCGTGGCGCGCCGATGTACCCACGTCGATCGCCACGGTCTCCTGCGGCTACGCCGATGGGCTCCTCCGCAGCGGGTCCAACCGATCGCGCGTGGAAGTGAACGGTCTGGTCGTTCCCGTCGCGGGCCGGGTCACGATGGATATGACGATGATCGCGGTCCCCTCCGGTGCGGTGGCCCTCGGCGACGTCGTCACCATCTTCGGCGGGAAGGTGACCCTCGCGGACCACGCCGAGCAGATGGGAACCAACATGTACGAATCGCTCACGGCGATCGGTCCGCGCGTGCCTCGCTTCTACCGGTGACCTCTTGAGCGCCTTTCGCGCCTTATGACTCGACGTGCCGCCCTCATCGTGCTCGATGGACTCGGCATCGGCCCCGCGGCCGACACGGCCGCGTACGGCGACGCGGGCTCCGACACGCTCGGGAACACCCTGCGTCAGGTCGGCGGCGTGGCCCTGCCGAACCTCGCGGCGCTCGGGCTCGGCAACATCGCTTCACTGCCGGGCGTCCCGCCCACCGACCATCCGACCGCGGCGTGGGGAGTGGCGGAGCCGGTGAGTGCCGGGAAGGACAGCACCACGGGCCACTGGGAGATGACCGGGTGCATCCTGGAGCGGCCCTTTCCGACTTTCCCGCACGGTTTCCCCGCGGAGCTGATCGCGGCGTTCGCACGGGAGACCGGGCGACCCGTGATCGGCAACGTGGTGGGGTCGGGGACCGCGATCCTCGACCGGTACGGTGAGGAGCACCTGCGCACCGGCGGATGGATCGTCTACACCTCTGCCGACTCGGTCTTCCAGGTCGCGGCCCACGAAGAGAGGGTCCCACTGGCGGAGCTCTACGCCGCCTGCGCGGTCGCGCGGCGGCTCTGCGTTGGCGCGACCGGCGTCTCGCGGATCATCGCGCGGCCCTTCGTCGGCCGTCCCGGCGCCTGGGTCCGGACCGACAACCGGAAGGACATCTCGGTCGAGCCGATCTGTCCCACGCTTATCGACCGCTTGGCGGAGGCGGGGATCCCCCGGCTCGGCATCGGCAAGGTGGACGATCTCTTCGCGGGCCGGAACCTGACCAGCACCCACACCCCGACCAATCCGGCGGCCTACGCGCTGATCGAGCAGGGGCTCCGCACGATGGAACGGGGGCTGATGTTCGTGAACGTGATAGAGTTCGACCAGAGCTGGGGTCATCGGAACGACGTCCCCGGCTTCGTCCAGGGGCTCCGGGAGCTCGACGCCGCGCTGCCACGGATGTTGGCCCCGGTCCGGGAGGAAGACCTCGTTATCTTTACCGCGGATCACGGGAACGACCCGACCACCCCTTCGACCGACCACGCCCGTGAAGTGGTCCCGGTGCTCGCCTATGGGCCGCGGATCCGTCCGGTGCCGCTGGGCCAACGCCGGACCTTCGCCGATCTTGGGCAGACGATCGCCGATCACCTCGGCGTCGCCCCGCTCCTGGCCGGGACCTCCTTCCTGCACGAGGTGATGGATGGCGGATGACCTCCTGATCGCGGCCGCCGTGGCGGCGAAGGCGTCGGCCTACGCCCCCTATTCGAATTTCCGGGTCGGGGCGGCGATCGAGACGGAGGACGGGCGGATCTTCACCGGGTGCAACGTGGAGAACGCCAGTTACGGCCTCACGATGTGCGCCGAGCGGGTGGCGGCGGGGGCCGCGGTGGCGGCGGGATCGACCCGCTTCGTGCGGATCGTCGTCGCGACGGACGTCGACCCGCCGAGCCCGCCCTGCGGTGCGTGTCGGCAAGTGCTGTACGAGTTCGGCACGGAGGCCGCGGTGGAATCGGTGGGACCCAACTGGAATCGTCAGTGGCGGCTGTCGGAACTCCTTCCGGCCGCCTTCGACAAGGACTTCAAGAGAAAATGAAATTGCGTCTTCGACTTTCCCTGCTGGCGGGCTTGGGACTTGGCGTGGTAGTGGTCGGCTGCCGGGAGCAGCTGACCGCGCCCGGCAGCTGCCCCGCGACCTGTCCGGGAGGAACCCCGGTGCTCCGGGACACCGTGCTCGATGCCCTGCCAGGGGCCGACTCGATCCACTCCGGGTACATCATCCGGGGCGCGACGCTGGCCGGGATGCGGGTGGCCAATGGGCTCATCGGCGCGACCGACTACGGCGTGGTGAAATTCATCCGCCGGGAGGATTCGATCTTCGTCCGGGATACCGGGCGGACCTACACGATCGATTCGGTGGCGCTGGAAGTGACCCTCCTGGCGCGCGACACCACGGCGAGCGGGATCCGGCTGGCACTCCATCGGCTGCCCGCGACCACCGACTCGGGCGTGACGTTCGCCACGGTGGACGCCGCGGTGATCCCGGGGACGCTGATCGATTCGGTCACCATCGCCGACAGTGTCCGCGGCTCGCACAAGTATCGCTTCGTGTTCCAGGGCGTCACGCTGCCCCAGGTCGACATCCCGGCCGGTGACAGCGGCGCGCTCGCGCTGGCGGTCGCGATCTCCGGCGCCACCGTCACCGGCGTGCGGATAGGGGGGATAGGGAGCGGGGTCGGCGTCCCGATCTTCCGGACCTATGTGACCGTCAACGTGCCCGACACCGCGGCCGCGGTGAAGCGGCAGACCATCGTCAGGGGTCCGAGCTTCTCGACCTTTGTGTCCAACACCACCGCGCCGGCCGCCGATTCCACCATCCTGGCGATCGGCACGCCGACCGGGGCGCGGGCGGTCATCCGCTTCCCGTGGCCCGCCTACCTCCGGGATTCCGCCCTGCTGGCCCGCGCGACGCTGGAGCTGGTGCCGGCGCAGGCCATCGACGGCCTTCCGGGGGACAGCGGATTCGTCGACGTCCACGGGGTGCGCGCCGACTTCGGCGCCAAGAGTCCGATCACGGGGCTGGTCGGCACCCGGGGACTGACCTTCGGCTCGCTCGACACCGTCCGGGTCGACGTGATCAGCGAGATCCAGAACTGGCAGGCCAGGCGGCTGCCGCACCCGCCGGTGCTGGTGGTCATCCTCACTCCGGAAGGGACGAGTTTCACGGAGCCACGATTCTATTCGACGCGCGAACCGGTGGCGGCCCGACGTCCGCGGCTCCGGATCACGTACCAGGCCCCCTTCGACTTCGAGAGGCCCTGAGTGCGGCGCCTGCTTCCGTTCGTCCTCATCCTCGGAGCGCTGATACCGGTCCACGCCGCGGCGCAATCCAGCCAGTTCGGCATTCGTGGGCTCGGCTACCCCAACCTGCCGTACAGCAGCCGCGCGCGGGCGATGGGGGGGAGCTCCGGGCTCTTCGATCCCGAGTCGGGGCTCAATCCGGCATCGCTGGCCTATCTGACCGAAATGACCGCCGGGTTCTCGCTGATCAATGACCGGCGCACCGTGGAAAGCCCCGCCGGGACCGGGAACGTGCGCAACATGCGCTTCCCGCTCTTCACGATCGCAGGGCCGCTCCGCAACCGGCCGCTCGGCTTTGGGATCAGTGTCTCGACCTTCCTGGCCCGGGACTTCTCGTCCACCTTCCGCGACACCATCGACATCCGGGGCGTTCCCACGGAGACCGTCGACACCCTGACCTCCACCGGCGGGATCAGCGATCTCCGTGCCACCCTCGTGTGGCGGGTCGATCCTCGGACCGCGGTCGGCGGGGCGGTGCACGCCTTCTCGGGGGTCGAGCGGATCAGCCGCGTGCGGTACTTCCAGGACACGGGATACGTCTCGATCCAGGAGAGCTCCGAGGTCTCGGCCGACGGCGTCGGATTCGACATCGGGTTCATCAAGCGGCTCTCCACTCGACTGAGCCTCGCCGGCGTGCTGCGGAGCGACGGTCACCTCTCGCCCCGCCGCGACTCCCTTACCGCCACCCAATTCCCGGTCGACCTGCCGGTGAGTGTCGCCGTAGGCGCGCAGTGGCGCCCGGGCTTGCGGCTCCTCCTGGCGGGACAGGCGCGCTGGCAGGGGTGGGGTTCGTCGGCAGCCGACCTCAAGGCGGTGGGGGGCACCGGCGCCAATAACACCTGGGAACTGGGCTTCGGCGGAGAACTGATCCGGCATCTCGACCGCCCGGCGCGCTTTCCAGTGCGCTTCGGCGTCCGGCATCTGACCCTCCCGTTCCCGCTCCTCAGTGGCGGCCGCCCCTCCGAGACCTCGGCCGCGCTCGGCACCGGGATGACGTTCAAGGAGGGGATGGGCGGGATCGATGCCTCCCTCGAACGGGTCTGGCGCGCTGAGGGGTCCGACTTCTCCGAACGCTCCTGGCTCTTTTCCCTGACCGCCACCCTCCGGCCCAACCGGCGGAGCCGCTGACCCTCGAATGTCTCCCCGCGTCTACATCGAGACCTATGGCTGCCAGATGAACGTGGCCGACTCCGAGCTGATGTTCGGGGTGCTCGCGCGGGCCGGGTACCATCGGGTCGAGGCGCCCGAGGAGGCAGAGGTGATGCTGGTGAACACCTGCGCCGTGCGCGACAACGCGGAGCAGCGGGTCATCGGTCGGGTGGGGGAGCTCCAGAGTCACAAGCGCCCGGGGGACATCCTGGGCGTGGTGGGGTGCATGGCGCAGCGCCTCGGTCCGGCGCTGCTGGAGCGGATGGCCAAGGTCGACCTGGTCGTCGGCCCCGATGCGTACCGGAATCTCCCGGCCCTGCTGGCGCAGGCGGGGGCGGGGGAGCGTCCGCACGACACCGAGTTCCGGTCCTGGGAGCACTACGAGGACGTGCCCCCGGTCCGCGAGGCGGGAGCCACCCAGTTCGTCACCGTCCAGCGAGGCTGCGATTATCGGTGCACCTTCTGCATCGTTCCGACGACGCGCGGACCGGAGCGCAGTCGTAAGCTTGAGGATGTGGTGCGGGAGGTCCGCGATCTCGCGGCCCAAGGCACCACGGAGGTGACGCTCCTTGGGCAGACCGTCAACAGCTGGACGGATGGCACGCACGCGTTCGGCGCGCTCCTCCGCGCCGTGGGCGCGGTGGACGGGATCCGGCGCGTGCGCTTCACCAGCCCGTATCCGACCGACTTCACCGACGAGGTCATTGCGGCGATGGCCGAGGTGCCCTCGGTCTGCGAGCACGTGCACCTCCCGGCGCAGAGCGGGAGTGACAGTTGCCTCAAGCGGATGCTCCGGCGCTACCGCCGGGCCGAGTATCTCGATGTTGTGGCTCGCCTCCGCGAGCGCATCCCTGGCATCACCTTCTCGACCGATCTCATCGTGGGATTCCCCGGCGAGACCGAGGCGGAGTTCCAGGACACCCTCTCGCTCGTTGCCGAGGCGGGATTCGACGAAGCGTATACGTTCAAGTACTCGCCGCGCGAGGGCACCCCGGCCGTCCGGATGCAAGGTCACCTGGACGACGCGGTCGCCTCGGAGCGACTCCAGCGCCTCATCGCGGTGGTGCGCGACCAATCCCGCCGCCGCAACATCGGGCGAGTGGGGACGGTCCACGAGGTCCTGGCGGAGCGGACCGCGAAGCGGGGGGAGATGCTCCTCGGGCGGACCCGCACCAACCAGATGGTCCTGCTCGACCTGCCGGAGAGCGCCATCGGCGAGTATCGTACCGTGCGCCTCTCCGGTACCACCGGCTCCACTTTCACTGGCGAGCTCCTCTCCGGCGCTCCTGCCTTGGCGGTCCTGTGATCCGAAACGTCGTCTACGAGCACGTCACCGAACACTACAAGACGCTCAGGGCCAGGTTCCCGACCTTTTGCGGCTGCGCGCTCTGCGAGTCGGACGTCCAGGTCTTCGCCCTCAACCGCCTCGCGCCGAAGTACGTGGCGAACAAGGGAGGTGGGATGATCGCCGAGGTGGAACTCGAGCTGGGGCAGGGGGGCACCGACATCGACGTCACGTTGATGGAGGGATTCCGCAAGGTCGGCGCGGCACCGCGCTGCGGGGCCAAGCCCTCGACGCTGCCCTGAGCCGAGGGCCGGTCGCCCTCGGCCGGACGGGGCCGTGAGGCCGCCACCGGTACTGCTGCTGCTGCTCGCCTTCGGGGCCGGTCTCGCGACCGGCCTCGCGCGTTTTCCGGACCCGCGGGTGCTGATTCCGGCCCTCGTCGTTGCGGCCGCGCTCGCGCGGCAACGCGAAGTGTGGGGCCTCCTTCTCGGGGCTGCGCTCCTCGGCCAGCTCTCCGCTTTCATCGCGTGGCAAGGGGAGTCGACCCGGTGCACCTCCGTACTCACGCAGGGGCCTTTCTCTCTCACGGTCGTGCCGATCGATCCGCCGCCGGTCGCGAATGGCCGAGTGGAGGCGGAGGTGATCGGGTGCCGTGGCGCGGTCGTGGTGCGATGGGGACTGGCCGCAGGGCAGGTGCACGTCGGGGTCCCGATGAGCATCCGCGGGACTTGGTATCCACGGCCGGACGGGATCTTCGATCGCCCGGGAGGGACCCTGATCGTTGCGTCCGCCACCCCGCACCTCGCACTCCGCACTTCGCACGCGGTCCGGGCCGCCCTCCTCACGACGACCGCCCGCCTCTACGGCGACCAGGCGCCCCTCGTCGACGCCCTTCTCTTCGACCGCCACGGGGCGATCGACCGCGACACCCGTGACCGGTTCGCCGCGAGCGGGCTGGTCCATCTCCTGTCGATCTCGGGCTTCCACGTCGGCCTCATCGTCGGATGGGTGCTGACGATCCTCCGGCTGGCCCGGGTGCGACGGGAGCCGGCGTGGATCCTCGCCACCCTCGTCGGGGTGGCCTACGTCGCCTGGCTGGGCTGGCCCGCGCCCGCGACGCGCGCGGCCGCGCTCGCGCTCCTGATGTGCATCTCCCGCCTGCGCCAGCGCGTGGTGCGGTGGGATGCGCTCCTGGCCACCACGGCGCTCCTCGTCCTCCTCCTCGATCCCTGGGCGATCGCGGACCTCGGGGCGTGGCTCTCGGTCGGCTCGCTCGCCGGTGCCACCGTGGCGGTACGCTGGAGCGACCGCCGGATCGGGACGAGGATGGCGGTCCGTACCCTGAGCGGTTCCGCCGGGGCGACTCTCGCCACCGCACCATTGACCGCCGGTGCGGTCGGCAGCGTCTCGCTGGCGGGGCTCCTGCTCAACTTCATCGGCATCCCCCTGGCTGCCCTCGCCGTCCCCGCGGTGATCGCGAGCGTCCTCCTCGCGCCGCTGTGGCGCTCGGGCGCTGAGGCGCTGGCGGCGGGGGGAGGCGCCCTGCTCGCGCTCCTCGATCGTCTCGCCGCCTTCGGCGCGGCGATCCCGTTCGGGCACTTCACGGTCGAGACCGGGTGGCGCGGTGCGCTGCCGTGGGGTGTGGCACTGCTGGTCGCGGTGTGGAGCATCAGTGGGCGGGCGACCGCAGTGGTCGCGCGCACCCGCCTCATCGCCACACTCGGCGCCGTGGGCTGGATCGGCGCAGGTGCCGACCTTTGGACCGATAGGCTTGGGGCACGGTCCGAAGGACTCACGATCTCCTTTCTCGACGTGGGGCAGGGGGACGCGAGCGTGATCGCCACGCCGCACGGACACTGGATCGCCATCGATGCCGGTCCCGCGGGCGAAGGCCGCGACGCGGGACGGAGTGTTGTCGCGCCATTCCTGGCGCGTCGCGGGGTCCGTCGGCTCGATGCGCTGATCCTGAGTCACGCCCACCTCGACCACTACGGCGGGATGGCAACGCTGCTGGACCGATTCGAGGTCGCGCGCTTCCTCGAGCCCGCCGAGGCCATCGATGATCCAGGATATCGCGGGCTTCTGGCGCGGGTCGCGGTGAGCGGGGCCGAGTGGCATTCCCTCCGGAGGGGCGACACGCTCCGCGTCGATGGCGTCGAGATCGTGGCTTTCCATCCCGACACGACGTGGGCCGAGTGGGGGCTCGACTTGAACGAAGATTCCGATGTCCTGCTCCTCCGCTATGGCGCCTTCGAGGCGCTCTTCGCAGGGGATGCCGGGATCCCCGCCGAGGCGGATCTGCGTGGACAGGTCGGGGATGTGGAGGTCTTGAAGGTGGGGCACCACGGGAGCGCCGGGGCGAGCAGCGCCGCTTGGCTGGCGGAGCTCCGCCCCGAGGTGGCGGTCGTCAGCGTGGGGCGCGGGAATCGCTATCACCACCCCAGTGCGGAGGCGCTCCGGCGCCTGGGTGCGGCGGGGGCCGACGTCTGGCGGACCGACGAAATGGGGACCGTGGAGGTCTGGACCGACGGGGCCACGGTCCGGGTCGCCGCCCGCGGGCGGGAGCGCGTGCTTCCGGCCCGTCCCTGACGGCCGTACTTTCCACCCATGCTCAGCCGAACCTCCTTCACGACGATCGAGCGCTTCATCCTCGACCAGGAGCAGCGCTTTCCCCAGGCCACGGGGGAGCTCTCCAACCTCCTCTACGATGTCGCCCTGGCCGCCAAGATCATCCAGGCCGCCACCCGGCGCGCCGGGCTGACCAACATCCTCGGCGCGGCGGGGAATACCAACATCCAGGGCGAGGAGCAGCAGAAGCTCGACGTCTTCGCCAACGAGACGATGAAGAACGCCCTCAACCATACGGGGCGCGTCTGCGTGATGGCCTCGGAGGAGGACGAAGGGCCGATCGCCATCCCCGAGCCGTACACGCCGGGCAAGTACGTGATCCTCTTCGACCCGCTCGACGGCTCCAGCAACATCGATGTCAACGCGCCGGTGGGGACGATCTTCAGCATCTACCGCCGCGTCACCACCGAGGGTCCCGGCTCGATGCAGGACCTGCTCCAGACCGGCCGGAAGGTGGTGGCCTCGGGATATGTGATCTACGGTTCGAGCACGATGATGGTGTATTCGACCGGGCAGGGGGTGCACGGCTTCACCTACGACCCGGCCATCGGGGAGTTCCTCCTCTCGCACGACCAGATCTCGATGATCTCCACCGGGAAGTACTACAGCGTCAACGAGAGCCATTTCGCCCGGTGGTCGAAAGGGGTGCAACGAGCGGTCCGCGGGTTCCACGGCGACTTCCCCGACCGGATCAAGGGGAAGAACAGCCGCTACATCGGATCCCTCGTGGCCGATTTCCACCGCAACCTCATCGCGGGCGGGATCTTCATGTATCCGGCCGACGCGGTCCGGAATCCCCACGGGAAGCTCCGCCTGCTGTACGAGGCGATCCCGATGGCCTTCCTGGCCGAGCAGGCGGGCGGGGCCGCGACCGATGGGACCACGCCGATCCTCGATATCGTCCCGAAGAAGCTGCACCAGCGGGTGCCGCTGGTGATCGGCGGGAAGGACGACGTGGCGTGGGTGGCCGAGGCGATCCGCGAGGCAGGGGCGTGAGCGCACGGGAAGAGGCCGGGCAGTTCCCCTTCACCCGGGGGATCCACCCCGGGATGTACACCACCCGGCTCTGGACGATGCGCCAGTACGCCGGCTTCGGGACCGCCGAGGAGACCAACGCCCGCTTCCACCAGCTCCTGCAGGCGGGACAGACGGGGCTCTCGACCGCCTTCGACCTCCCGACCCAGATGGGGTACGACTCCGATCACCCGATGGCCGCCGGGGAGGTCGGACGCGTGGGGGTGGCCATCGACACCGTCGACGACCTGGCCGACCTCTTCAAGGGTATCCCGCTCGATCAGGTCACCACCTCGATGACCATCAACGCGACGGCCGCGACGCTGCTCGCGATGTATGTCGTGGTGGGTGAGGAGCATGGGGTCGCCCGCAACAAACTCGGCGGAACCATCCAGAACGACATCCTCCAGGAGTACATCGCGCGGGGGACGTACATCTATCCGCCGGCGCCGTCGCTCCGACTCACCGCCGACGTCTTCCGCTTCGTGGTCGGGGAGGGGATGAGCTTCAACCCGATCTCGATCAGCGGGTACCACATCCGCGAGGCGGGGGCCACGGCGGCGCAGGAGATCGCCTTCACCCTCGCCAACGGCCTCGAGTACATCAAGTCGGCGGTGGCCGCCGGCGTTCCCCTGGCCGGGTTCGGGCCGCGTCTCTCCTTCTTCTTCGCGGCGCACAACGACCTCTTCGAGGAGGTCGCCAAGTTCCG
>JANMWE010000232.1:0-3604 GCA_031393795.1 Gemmatimonadota bacterium | reverse complement strand
CTTGGCGGCGGTCAGCTCACGTTCGATCTTCGCGATCTGGGCGTCGAGTTCGTCGATCTTGGTGAGGAGTACGTCGCGCTTGGCGGCGTCCTCGGTGCCCTGGCGCGCCGCGGTGTGCGCAAGGCGGCCGAGGTCTTCGAGGGCGCCGCGGCGCTTGTTCTGGAGCTTGAAGAGCTCGCCCTGGAGGCGGATGGTCTCCACTCCGGCCTGGACCTTCTTGCCCAGTGCGGTGGCGGCGGAGTCGAGGCGTTCGAAGAGGGTCGACATTGTGTGTGACCTCGGAGTCGGTGTCAGGAGCTTGGAGTTAAGAGCTAAGAGTTAAGAGTTCGTACGTGCAGGGGGTCGGAATGTTTCACCCTGCACCACCCATTCCATGATACAAGAAGGGGTGCCTCCTCGGCACCCCTCTGAACTCCAAACTCTCAACTCTCGACTCAGTTCGCGGCGGCCGCCGCCGGATAGACCGACACCTGCTGCCGCTTCTTGTCCTTGTGCTCGAACTTCACCACGCCGTCGACCATCGCGAAGAGCGAGTCGTCGCTGGCGCGCTTGACGTTCTTGCCGGGATGGAACTTGGTCCCCCGTTGACGGACGATGATCGAACCCGCGGTGACCTCTTCGCCCCCGAAGCGCTTCACGCCCAGGAACTGCGGATTGCTGTCGCGGCCGTTGCGGCTGGAGCCGACGCCTTTCTTATGTGCCATGGTATCCCCCTCAGCCGAGCGTCAGCGAAGTGATCTTGACATCGGTGTACTTCTGCCGATGGCCCGTCTTGCGGCGGTAACCCTTCCGTCGCTTGAACTTGAAGACGTAGATCTTTTCACCCTTCGCCAGACCGATGACCTCGACCTCGACCTTGGCGCCCTTCACCGTCGGCGCGCCGGCCTTGATCGTGGTCCCGTCGGAGGAGAGGAGGACCTCGTCGAAAACGACCTTTTCGCCCGGCTGCTTGTCCATCAGCGGGAGGCGGAGGGTCTTTCCCTGTTCGGCCCGGAACTGCTTTCCGAGCGCACGGAAGATCGCGTACATGGTTTCCTGCCTGTCGATTGCCTATACCAGCGAGCCCGCAAACCTAGTCGTGGTAGGGCGTTAGGTCAAGCCGAAGGTCTAGAGGCGCTCTAGGCGCGAGAGGCGCGAGAGGAACCCCACTCTGCCCTCTGGCGAGAGGCTCGGACCGGGGCTCTATCGCGCCTTAAGCGCCTCCAGCGCCTTCGGACTCTCTAGGCCACCGCGTACTGCTCCGTCACGTCCCGCCCGGCCGGCCGGCTCATCAGGCGGAACTCGTCCAGCCGCATCATCGGGTCGTCCCGGACCTCGAACTCGACCCCGGTCTGGCGGCCGAGCCCCTGGACCAGTTTGGGCTCCTCTTCCAGCAGGTAGAGGGCGACCTCGGGGTGGAGCCGGATCGCCAGCTGGCGCTCCCGGTGTTCATACCCGACCCGCTTGAGTGACCGCTCGAGCCGCCGGGCCACGACCTCGGGCCGGAAGACCCGCCCGGTGCCGGTGCAGGTCGGGCAGTCGGCGGTCATCGAATGCCAGAGGGATGGCCGCACCCGCTGGCGGGTCATCTCGACCAGGCCGAGCTCGGAGACGGCGTGCGCCTTGGTGCGGGCCCGGTCGTGCGTGAGGTGCTGGCGGAGTTCCTGAAGCACCCGCTCCTTGTTGCTGCGGGTCTCCATGTCGATGAAGTCGCAGACGATGATGCCGCCCATGTCGCGCAACCGGATCTGGCGGGCGATCTCACGGGCGGCCTCGAGATTGGTCCGGAGGATGGTCTTCTCCGGATCCTTCTTGCCGGTGTAGCGCCCGGTGTTCACGTCGATCGAGACCAGCGCCTCGGTGGGCTGGATGACGATCGAGCCGCCGTTCGGGAGGTCACACCGGGCCTTGAAGAGGTCCCGGATCTCGCGCTCGATATCGAACTTCTCGAACAGCGGCTGTGGCTCCTGATAGAGCTTGACCCGGTCCATCAGCTCCGGATCGACCTGCTCGAGGTATTGCTCGATCTCGTGATGCAGCTCCTTCGAATCGCACCAGAGCGCGTCGACCTTGGCGCTGAAGAGGTCACGGATGATGCCGCGTGTGAGGCTCGTCTCGCGCTGGACCAGCGCGGGGGCGCGCACGAAGCGGGTCTTCTTGTTGATCTTCTTCCACAGCCCGAGGAGCGATTCCACCTCGCGCTTGAAGTGGTCCTCGGTGGTCCCCTCGGCCACGGTCCGGACGATCATCCCGCCCGAATCCTTCGGCAGGAACTTCCCCACCATCTCGCGGAGCTTCACCCGCTCTTCGCGGCTCTCGATCTTGCGGCTGACGCCGACCTTCGACGCGAACGGCATGTACACCAGGAAGCGCCCGGCGAGCGAGATCTGGGCCGTCACCCGCGAGCCCTTCGTGCTGATCGGCTCCTTGGTGACCTGGACCAGGAGGGTGTCGCCCTTCTTGATCAGGGTCGAGATATCGGGGACGGCGCGCCGCCCGCTCACCTCGCGCTGACGCGCGGGGGGCTGGACCGCTAGCGCCTGCGTCCGGGGCTGCTGCTCCGGCTGGCCCTTCGGGCGTTGCTTCTGCTTTTCCTGCCGCTGCTGTTTCGGCGGACGCGGCTGCCGCGGTGGGCGCGGCTCCTGGGCCGCTGCTTCCGACGGTGCGGGCGGAAGGAGCCCAGCGGCCGGCGTCTCCGTAGAGCGCGGGAAGAATCCGGCGATCTGGTCGTCAGGGACACGCTCGGCCTCGCCACTCACCGGCGGGGCGTTGCGCTCCCCACCACCCTTGCCACGGCGACGGCCGCGCCGACGTCCACGGCGGCCGCGCGGCTCACCTCCCTGCTCCGGCGCCGCGCCCTCTTCGGCCGCCGGGGCACCATTGGTCGCACCCGTTTCCGGCGCACCGTCGCCCTCGAATCCGTCATCGCCGCCGCCCGGTGCCTCGACCCCGGGCTCACCACCCTCGACCGGCTGGGAGTTGGAGGACGCATTGCCGCGGCCCCTCCGCCGACGGCGACGGGAGGAACGCGGCACATCGGCCTCGCCCACACCTGGGGCGGTGCCGTCGTTGTCCTCGACCTCTTCGGGCTCCTCGTCCGGGTCGTGCTCGTCGTCGGGCTCGAGGAGGTCAGAGGCGTGCAGGAACGCACTCTTCTCGAGACCGATATCGACGAACGCGGCCTGGATGCCGGGAAGGACCGCTTCTACTCGTCCGAGATAAATGTCCCCGACCATGCGACGATGGTCCGGGCGATCGACCAGCAGCTCAACGAGCCGGTCGTCCTCCAGAATGGCCACCCGCGTCTCGCGCGGGGTGCCGTTGATCAGGATCTCGCGCTTCACGCGGATCGTCTCCGGGGCCGGCGCGCGTGGCGCGCTCGGCCTCCCAAACGTGGAAGGACGGCCACCGGCGCACTGGCGCCCCGCAGCCGTCCACGAATCGAGCGGTCGGCGTCGATGCCGACCGAGTCCCATCGGAGACGGGACGGGCACCAGAAGGCACCCCGACCACCATCTCCAGCCTGCTGCGGCCCCCGGTCAGGGGACCGCACACCTGCACACTATCTTGCCCGCGCCCGATCACCCGGGACCAATGCAGATACGCCTCGTCCACGGGACACGCG
>JANMWE010000204.1:0-8912 GCA_031393795.1 Gemmatimonadota bacterium | reverse complement strand
CACAGCAACAATGCCCCCCCGGACCTCGGGGGGGTATCGCACGAACGGAGCAGGATGCGGTCTCACCCGACTGTGAGGGTCCCCTCTCACCCGACGGTGTGGGAACCCCGGGGTCCCGCCCCCCCGCTCTGGCCAACCCCTGCAGCACCTTTACATTCTCCGGACCCCCTCCACCGAGCTCTTCCCATGATGATCCTCCTCCGCCTGATCCACATCCTGGCCGGCGTCTTCTGGGTCGGCACGATGTTCTTCGTCACCTTCTTCCTCACGCCGGTGATCAAGGGCGACCCGTCCACTGCGGGGAAGGTGATGCAGGGGCTCACGGCCCGGAACTTCCTGCAGATCGTCCCGGGGCTCGCCCTCCTCTCGATCCTCTCCGGCCTCGGCATGATCTGGATCCTGGGCAACGGCGACTTCATGGGGTTCGCCGCGTCGCGTTCAGGTCACGTGTTCATGACGTCCGGCGGGATCGCGATCTTCGCCTTCCTCCTCGGCATGGCCTTCGCCCGTCCTGCGATGATGCGGGCCGGCCGGATCGGAGCGTCGATGGCGAGCGTGACCGACGCGGCCGAACGCACGCGCCTCCAGGCCGAAATGGGCGTCCTGCAGAAGCGGAACGCCCAGGTCACGCTGGTGGTGGTATCGCTCCTGATCCTGGCAACGGTGGGGATGGCGATCGCCCGCTACATGTGACGACTGTGAGCACTCGGATGTGAACAGGGGGCCCCGCGACGTGCGAGGCCCCCTCCTCACTCCTCACTCCTCACTTTCTAGTGCTGCGTGGTCTTCGCTGGCGGGGTCGCGACGAGCCGATCATACGCCGCCTGCTTGGCGGTATCGGCGGCGATGCGGGCGCGGAGCGAGTCGAGCCCGGCCATGGTGATCCGGTAGGCCGAGAGCATCGAGTCCTTCATCTCCGGGTGCGCCCGGAGCGCGAGCGTCATCCCGGCCGCGAGCCGGACCTCCGGATCCATCATCGGGACGCCGGTGTGGGCGGTGGCCATCGCGGTGGAGTCCATCATCGGAGCTGCGGCCGGCTTGGTGCAGGCGACTCCGAGGAGGAGGAGTGCGGCGGGGAGGATACGGCGTCCGATGGTCATCGATCGACTCCTGGAGTGTGAACGGTCAACGGTGTGGCTATAAACTATCCCTCACACCTCCGGACTGTCTGAAAGGGGGATGAAGCGGCCGTGAAAAAGAGGCCCGAGAACCCTCGAACCCCTTACGCACATCGCACATCGCACCCCGCACCCCGCACCTCGCACCTCGCACCTCCTACCCCGTCACCAGTCCCGTCTCCAGCGCGAACTTGGTCAGCCCCGCCACGGTGTGGATCCGGAGTTTCCGCATCAGGCTCTCGCGGTGGGTCTCGACCGTGCGATGGCTGATGCCGAGCTCGGTGCCGATCTCCTTGTTGGTGAGGCCGCGGGCGATCCCGGCCAGCACCTCGCGCTCCCGCCCCGACAACATCCCGAGCTTCCCGCTCTGCGACTCGCGATCGATCTCTCCCCGCTTCACCGCAGTGAGCTGGGCCGCAATGGCCGCGGAGAAATAGTTCTCCCCGCCGTGCACCGCGGTGACCGCCTGCCGGAGGTCGGTCGCCGCGCTGTCCTTGAGCAGGTACCCGCTCGCCCCCGCCCGCACCGCCTCCAGCACATACTCGGCGTTGTCATGCATCGAGAGGATGAGGACGCGCGCCTCCGGCACCTGGGTGCGGAGGTCCGCCGCCGTGCGCAGGCCGGAGCCCCCCGGCATCGAGACGTCGAGCACCACGACGTCGGGCGCGGTGGTGGCGGCGAGCTTGAGCGCCGTGGCGCCGTCCCCCGCCTCGCCGACGACCTCGAAGCCCGGCTGCCGCTCGAGCACCGAGCGGATCCCTTCACGCACCACGGCGTGGTCGTCCACCACCAGCACGCGGATCGCGGTCTCAGTCATCATTCAAAACTCCGA
Source organism: Gemmatimonadota bacterium (assembly GCA_031393795.1). GTDB lineage: Bacteria > Gemmatimonadota > Gemmatimonadetes > Gemmatimonadales > GWC2-71-9 > CAMLHU01. The sequence continues at coordinate 6,962 of JANMWE010000204.1, read as the reverse complement.
CTTTGTAGATGTGGACCATTCACCACGGAGGATCGGAGTCCCACGGAGATGCACGGAGAACTGCGACTGGTTGGTGGTCTTGCTGGGAGATCTCCCCGGAGACCACACCAAAAGTTCTTCTCCGTGGATCTCCGTGACCCTCCGGAACTCCGTGGTGAATGGCTCGACCTCACGGCAACGGAACTGTAACACGCAGCACCGCCCCACGCGATGCGTTCCGGAGTTCTACGGAACCGCCGAGGGCGTGGATCCGCTCCCGCATCCCCGCGAGCCCCATATGCCCCTCCCGCTCGAGCCGCGACAGATCCTCGGTCGCCACTCCTCGCCCGTTGTCTTCGACGGTCAGTTCCACGACTCCCCCGCGGGTGCGGAGCTCCACCCGCACGTGGTCCGCGGTCGCGTGCTGCGCGATGTTCGAGAGCCCCTCTTGCAGCGCCCGGAAGAGTGCGAGTTCCGCCTCCTCCGACAACTTGGGCAGCAGCGCCGCGAAGGTGACATCCACCACCACCTCGCTCCGGAGCCGGAACGCTTCGGTCAGCGATCGCAGGGCGGGGACGAGTCCCAGGTCGTCGAGGAGCGAGGGGCGCAATGCGTCGGTGACGTGGCGGATCCCGCGGATCCCGTCGTCGAGGAGTTCCAGGGCCCGGAGGGCGCGGGTCCGCTCTGCGTCGGTGAGCGATTCGACCAGCACGCCGAGCTGCATCTTGACCGCGCTCAGGACCTGGGCCGTCTCGTCGTGCAGTTCGCGCGAGAGCCGCCGCCGCTCCTCTTCGTGCTGGGTCAGCATCCGCTGGGAGAGTCGCTCGAGCCCGCCGCGCTGCTCATCGACCACCAGCAAGAGGATCCCGGCGCCGACGCCGAGGAGGAAGAGGATGTCGAGGTAATAGCCCCAGGGGATCCAGGCGCCGCGCGCACGGAGCAGGGGATAGTCGAGGTGGTGGAGCCCCCAGAGGAGGAAGGTCGTCGCGAGGACCGAGGCGCCCGCACCCGCGCCGGTCCCGCTCCGGAGGGCGCGCCGGCGATGGGTGAAGAAGAGCATCCCGGTCCAAAAGGTGGCCGCGCTCAGGAAGAGGACCGCGGGGAGCGACGCCCAGAAGAAGTCATCGAGCTCGTAGATCGCGATCCACGACCAGAGGGGAGGAAAGAGGATCAGCCCGACCAGCATCGTGCGCGTGGGCGGGCGCCCGATCCAGGAAAGCGCGCCGCCGAGGAGGGCGACGGCGGTCCACCCCGTCACCACCTGGTGGAGATAGAGCCAGCGCCACTGGGTGGTGTTGAGGAAGGCGAGGATGCAGAGGATCCGGACCACGTAGAGCCCCCACGCCGTCGTCCACCAGCGGAAGACCGTCCGGTGATAGCGGAGCGCGAGCCAGCCGCAGAGGAGGGCGAGGAGGAGGGCGACCGTCCCCTCCAGGACGCCGGCGGCGAGCTCGGGGGTGGAGGTGACGGGGGCGATGGGATCCATGTCCCAAATGTAAGGCGGGTAGGCGGTCGCGCGGGTAGGCGGCCAGTGGAAGAGTGGAACCGTCCCGAGCAAAGCGAGGGACCTAGCCCGATCAGCCAGGTCCCTCGTCGTTGCACTCCTCGGGACGGTTCTCCTCACTCACTACCCGTCCACCCGCTTACCCCCCGATATGATGCACCGCGAACCCTTCCACGTGCACGTCGAGGTTGTGGTTCACCCGCAGCCCGATCATCCCGTCGGTCTCGGCCGGGGTCGCCGCCATCTCGTAGAGCTTCTGCCCGTTGATGGTGAACGCGAGCTTCCCGCCGCTCGACTGGACCTCGATCTTGTTCGTCGCCTTGCCGGCGCTGTCGGCCTTGTTCACCGCCGGCGAGGCGGTCCAGTCCACGATCGTGGTGACGGTGGCGCCGACCCGCCGCTTGATCAGGTAGGTCCCATCGCCGCGCACCAGGACATAGATGTAGGCCTGGGCCGCCGTGTCGAGGGCATTCCCCGCGATGATCATCCCGTACCCTTCGGGGTGCATCGGGGCCTTCATCTGGGTGAAGGTCGCCAGGGTGTGGAAGGCGCCGGTGGCGTGGTCCGCCGCCCGGTAGAGGATCACGGCCGGACCGGTCGTGACGTGGAACCCGGTGCCCATCGGCTCGAACTTCGCCCCCGAGAGCAGCCGCGCCCCGTCCGCGCGCCCCGACCAGCCGGCCGGAAGCCCGGTCCCCTGCACCATATGGTCGGGGTCGGCATTGTGGGCCGCCGGGGCGGCGGCGGGATACTGGGCCGCCAGCGGGGCGGCGAGGCCTGCGCTGAGCGTCAGCGAAGCGAGCATCAGGAAGGAAAAGGCGCGCATGTTGGTGTCCTTGAAGGTTTGAGGAGACACGGAAGTGGAATCTGCCTGCTGAGGTGGAAGTTGCCACTCCGGGGCAGTACGGATAATTTCCTGCGTCCCACTACGACACACCAGCTGAGGAGTTCCCGATGTTCGACCTGACCCCACCGCCGGGGATCCCCGGCTTCCTCTGGACGATCTTTGCGTTCGTCGGCGCGTTCGGGATCCTCGGTGCGCTCGTCTGGGTCAACGTCCTCATCGGTGGCCTGGTCAACGCGATGTTCATGCTCCTGGCGGGGCCGCTCATCGACAAGCTCCTGGCCAAGCCGGGGATGGTCGCCCTGCTCGGGCGGTTCGGGATGAAGGACCTCGTATAGCCGTCGGTCCGCCCCCCGAAAACATACGCCGGGTCCCGATCGGGATCCGGCGTTTCCATTCGACCAGGCCGGCAGGCTCAGTGCCCGCCCGCCTCGCTCCCCTCGACCTCGGCGTGCTTGACCTCGGTGGACGCGTTCCGCAACGCCACCTCGTATGCCTGCTTGAGCGCGGTCATGTTCTCGCGCAAGGTCCGGAACTTCTGCAGGCCGCCCCCGCTCCTCCGCGCCGCCATCTCCATCTGCCCCAGCACATCGGCCATCCGCCCCAGGCCGAACCCCATGCACTGGACCTTGGAGGAGCTGCACACGCGCAGCAGGTTCCGGCTCAGCTGCTCGTCGGCCTTGGGGGCCGCCATCTGCTCGATGAGCGAGGAGAGCGAAGTCAGCTGGCGCCCGAATGGCTCGAGGAACGCCATCTGCGCCATCTGTTTGGAACTGAGCTTGACTGCCATAAGGACTCCGGGTTGCGTTAGGCGAGACCTGACCGGGTCGCGAGCCAGAGTTGGTGGAGGCGCTCGAACCCGTCCTGCAGCAGTTCCACCGCGTGCGGGGTCGGCGCCCAATTCACGGCGGGACTGATCGTCTCGCAGATGGCCGGCATCTCGCGCTTTCCCTGCGACGTCGCTTCCGCATGGATCTGCGCGAGCAGCCCCCCGACCTTTTGCCGAGTGGCGACATCCTCCGGCGCTTGCCAGAGATATTCCGCGGCCTCCCGACCTTGCTGGATCAGCTGGCCGAGGGGGTCCGTCAGGGGGCCGGGACCCGGCTCTGACGCGTGACGATCGGTCATCCAACCTCCCAAGAACCGCGAAAGGTACCCCATGCGCACCCTCCGCGCTCTGATGCAGACCCTCACGCTGCTGGTGATGATCCCCGTCACCCTCCGCGCGCAGCTGACGCGCCCCGAGCGGACCAGCTGGGCCGAGACCTCGGCGTACGCCGACGTGACCGCCTTCCTCGACTCGCTCCGCCTCGGCGGGGCCGACATCCAGGTGGGCGAACTCGGCCGGAGTCCTGAAGGGAAGAGCATCCCCTACGTCCTCGCCTCCCGACCGCTGGTGATCGATGCGGCGGCGGCCCACCGGAGCGGCAAGCCGGTGATCTGGGTCCAGGCCAACATCCACGCCGGCGAGATCGAGGGGAAAGAGGCGGTGCAAATGCTCCTTCGCGACCTCACCCTCGGCGCCCTGCGGCCCCTGCTCGACAGCGTGGTGCTCATCGTCGTGCCGATCTACAACAGCGACGGGAATGATCACTGGGCCTCGAATGAGGTGAACCGTCCCGGACAGAACGGCCCCGCCATCGTCGGGATGCGCGCCAACGGCCAGGGGCTCGACCTCAACCGCGACTACGTGAAGAGCGAGGCCCCCGAGACCCGCGGCACCGAGGCGCTCCTCGCCGCGTGGGATCCCGACCTCTTCATCGACCTCCACACCACCAACGGCAGCTACCACGGCTACCTCCTCACCTGGTCGCCGGGGCTCAATCCCAACAGCCCCGCCGCCAACGACTGGGTGCGTGACCGGATCCTCCCCGAGGTCCGCGCGCGGATGCGGGCGCGCCATCACCAGGAGACGTTCCCCTACGGCAATTTCCGCGACCAGACCCCCGACTCCCTCAGGCTCGGGTGGGAGACGTACGACCCCCGCCCCCGCTTCGGCACCAACTGGAACGGACTGCGGGGCCGGGTCTCGATCTTGAGCGAGGCGTACAGCAACGCCGACCTTCATACCCGGATCGACGTCACGTACAACTTCGTCCGCGAGATCCTCTCGCTCGTCGTGGAGCGCCGCGCCGAGCTGCGCGACGTGATCGCGCGCTCCGATCGGTGGCACCCCGATTCGGTCATCACCCGCTCGGTCCTCGGCCCCAGCACCGACCAGGACGTGATCGCGGAACTCACCGAGCCCGCCGGCGACGGGTCGGGGATGTACGCGCGACGGCAGCGCACCGGCGTCTTCAAGACCATCCGGATGCCGGTGTTCGACCGCTTCGTCGGCGCGCGACGGGAACCGCTCGCGGAAGGGTACCTCCTGCCGCCGCAGCACTCCGGCATCGTCGCGTTGCTGCGGACGCAGGGGATCACGGTCGAGCGGCTCACCGCGCCCTGGCAGGGCGGGGCGGAGGCGTTCAAGCTCGACAGCATCACGGCGGCGGCCTTCCCGTTCGAAGGGCATCGCACGGTGAGCGTCGAAGGGAACTGGACCGCGCGTCCGGCCCAGGTGCCGGCGGGCTGGTACTTCGTCCCGACGCGCCAGCGGCTCGGCGTCTTCGCGGCGTACCTCCTCGAGCCCGAGAGCGAGGATGGACTGGTGACCTGGAACTTCATGGACCGCGACCTGCGGCGGAACACGGAATATCCGTTCCTGCGGCTGCGCGCTCCGTTGAGCGTTCCGCGGGTGCTGGTCCCATGAACCAAGCACCTATCTGCTCCCCCTCTCCCGTGAGGGAGAGGGGGCCGGGGGGTGAGGTGGAACGTGGGGAGGCGCGATGCTGAGGATCGGCACGATGGCACCTGCGTTCACCCTCCCCACCGACGCCGGCAAGCGGCTGGCCCTCACCTCGCTCCGCGGCAAGTGGGTCGCGCTCTACTTCTATCCTGAAGATGACACCGACGTCTGCACCGCCCAGGCCTGCTCCTTCCGCGATGTCTGGGCCGACGTGGAGCGCGCCGGCATCATCATTCTGGGCGTCTCGCCCGACGGGGTCGCGAGCCACGCGAGCTTCCGGAAGAAGTACAAGCTCCCGTTCACGCTCCTCGCGGACGAGGATCACGCGGTCGCGACCCGCTACGGCGCGTGGGGCGAGAAGAAGCTGTACGGCAACACCTTCATCGGGATGCATCGGAACGCGGTGGTCATCGATCCGACAGGAAAGGTGGTGAAGCTGTTCACGAATGTGCGGAGCAAAGGATTCGCGGACCGGATGGTGAAGGCGGTGCGCGACCTCACCCCCTGACCCCCTCTCCCTAACAGGAGAGGGGGCCGGGGAGTGGGGTGTTGCGCGAGGGGGCCGGGGGGTGAGGTTTCTCGCGAGGAGGCCGGGGGGTGTGCTATGAAGTCCCGATGAAGGATTTCCCGTACCAATACGGGGCCCCTTTACCTCCCCGCGCTGGGGGCCGACGTTTCGTCCCAAGAATTCTTCAAGGAGCTTCGTCGTGCGCCGTTCCGCCTCACTGTTGGCCATCCTCACACTCGCCGCCTGTGCCGGGGGTGGGACCCCGCCGTCGACCATGGTGATCACCCCGGTCGAGGGGGAACGGCACCTCCGCAACATCCACCAGCTCACCTTCGCGGGGAACAACGCCGAGGCGTATTTCAGCGCCGACGGGAAGCGGATCATCTTCCAGCGCCAGCCGGACATCACCAAGGGCTGCGACCAGATGTACGTGATGAACGTCGATGGCTCGGCGATGCGCCACGTGGCCAACGGGCTTGGCAAGAACACCTGCGGCTACTTCTACGCCGGTGACTCGCGGATCATCTACGCCTCGACCTTCACCCACGACACCGCCTGCCCGCCGCACCCCGACTACTCCAAGGGGTACGTCTGGCCGCTCTCGCACTACGAGCTCTTCACCGCGAAGCGCGACGGATCCGATCTCCATCAGCTCACCTTCAACGACACGTATAACGCCGAGGCGACCCTCTCGCCCGACGGCACGCGGGTGATCTTCACCAGCAGCCGCGACGGGGACCTCGAGTTGTACACGATGAAGGTCGACGGCACCGACGTCCGGCGGCTCACGCATCGGGTCGGGTATGATGGCGGGGCGTTCTTCTCTCCCGATGGGAGCAAGATCGTCTGGCGGGCCGGGTACCCCGAGACCGCGGCCGATACGGCCGACTACGTGCAGCTCCTGGGGCAGCGGATGGTGCGCCCCTCGCGGATGGAACTCTGGATGGCCAACGCCGACGGCTCCGAGCCGCGGCAGGTGACCCACCTGGGCGGAGCGAATTTCGCCCCGTTCTTCACCCGCGACGGGAAGCGGATCGTCTTCGCCTCGAATTGGCCGACACCGCGGGGACGGAACTTCGACCTCTACCTGGTCAACGTCGACGGGACCGGACTGGAGCAGGTGACCAAGAGCGAGGAGTTCGACGCCTTCCCGATGTTCGATCCCACCAACCAGAAACTGGTCTGGGCCTCGAATCGTCATGCCACCATCCCCGGGGAGACCAACATCTTCATCGCCGACTGGGTGGAGTAGCTCGTCGCGCGCAGTCTGCGCGTTAAAGGGGAGCCGTCCCGAACGGAGTGAGGGGCCTGCTTTCATTCCAGCAGATCTCTCGCTGCG
>JANMWE010000169.1:0-5069 GCA_031393795.1 Gemmatimonadota bacterium | reverse complement strand
GGATCGCCTTCTCCACACGGGGACGGTCGGCCGGATAGGTCATCCCGAACCAGGGACTCCCCGCGTCGAGCACCCGCACCCGCGCCGCCTTCCGGTCCAATGATTCCTGGACCGCGGCGGGAAGGAGGAATTCCTTCTTCGCGTCGGCCTGCGGCAGGAACCGGACGAATCCTGCCCGGAGGATCGGGAAGATCGAAGGCCGAAAGACCCAGAGATTCATCGACACGAGCGTCGTAGGCGCGAGGGTGACGTGTCCGCTGGCCCCCCGTCCTACGAGCTGTCCCGCTTCCGTGAGGGCGATCTCGTACACCTCCTCCACCTTCTCCAGCCAGCCCTCCGCATCGACCCGGCATGCGCCGCGATTCACCGCGCCGTGCTCCGAAAGCGTGTCGCTCAGGCGATACCCGACGAGCGCGAAGATCGCTGCGCCTTCCGGCGGGGGGATCCGGAGGAACTCGGTGGCGGCCGCGAAGGCAGGCGCACCATAGAAATCGTCCGCATTGGCCACCACGAACGGCCCGTGCACTGCTCCCTCGGCCGCGAGCACCGCCTGGCCTGTACCCCACGGTTTGTCGCGCTGCCCGGGGACGGTGATCCCGTCGGGAAGGGCGTCGAGCCGCTGGTGGGCGGTCGTCACTTCCACCTTCCCGGCATACCGCGGGAGGAGCGTGGCGCGGAACGCCTCTTCCAGGTCGGGCCGGATGATGAAGACCACCTTCTTGAACCCGGCGCGGACGGCGTCGTAGATGGAATAGTCCATCAACGTGGCGCCGCCGGGCCCGACCACCTCCAACTGCTTCACCCCACCGTAACGGCTGCCCATGCCGGCGGCGAGGAGGACGAGGGTGGGGGGGATCCTGGGCGTTGAGGGCATGGCCTGAATCTAAGGCGTGGAATGACACACGCTGTCATCCCGAGCGGAGCGAGGGATCTACTGCAGGACAGATCGAATCTTCATGGATCCACCGAGCCGACGCGGGCTGGATCCCTCGCGCTGCTCGGGATGACATTCTTCGGATCAGCGCCCCACCACCTCCAGCCCCAACGCCACCTTCCTGAGCCCCGGCCACCGCTCGGTCCCGACCCGAAGTTGCGCCGATACCCCACCGTCGAGCGACACCGCGCGGCGGCAGCCGAGCGCGCCCATCAGCGCCGACATCTCGGGGATGGTGAGCCCGAACGGGAGGAAGGAGAGCGCTCCTCCCGCCCCTTCGAACCGGGTGAGCGCGATGAGCCACTTTCCGTCGCGGAGCTGCCCGATGGCGAGGCGGGCGTCGCGGTGGGTGAGATCGATCGCGGTGGCGCCAGCGCGGAGCATCGGCGGAACGTCTCCTTCGCCGTGCAGGAGTTCAGGATACGACTGGAACGCGAGCGCGACGCGCCCCTGGTGGGTCCGGGCCCAGAGGCTCTCCGCCGGGACGAGCGACGCATCTCCCGCGCTGTCCACCACGAACGCAGGGGCGAGCGCTCCTGATCCCATAACGCCGCGCTCTTCACCGTCGACCACCGTCCAGCCGAACGGGCCGCCTCCAGTGAACATCCCGGCGTTCAGTGCGACTCGCGCGCTGCTGTCGGCGCGGTCGATGGTCCAGCTCTTCCGGTCGCCTTCACCCATCCCCCAGACCAGCCGCCAACGCACCACGCGGGGATCGATCCGCACGATGACGACGCCGACCCGCCACGCCTCGCCGCTTCCCGACAACCGGAGGCGGCCCACGTCGACCCCCTCGACCGCCGGTGTCCATACCACCCCGTCGGCGACCGTCGGGAGCGCTCCGCTCCACGTGGTCGGCGCGGAGTCGGCGTGGAACCAGGGGACCCACCGGTCGCCGCGCCAGACGCGGAGGGCGCCGTCCCCGGCAAAGGGAACGACGCCCAGGAGCGCCAGCGTCGCGAGCACCCCGCGACCGGTCATCCCTCGGTGAGCAGGGACTGGTAGCGCTGCAACTCCGCCTTCCGCGCGCGGAGCGCGGTCATTTCGGTCCCGCTGAAGACCCAGAGCGAGGCGCGCAGCTCCTGTTCATCGGTGGTGAGGAAGGCCAGCACCCGTTCACCCATCACCGCGAACTGCTCGTCGGTCAGTCCGCTCGCGCCAGTGCCGATGACGCGGAGCGAGTCGCCGAGGCGGATCCGCGGCTCCTGAGGAGGGACGCGGGAGGTGGTGGGCATCGCCGCGACGGCCTGGGGCGCCCCGCAGCGCTGCTGCGCCGTGACCAGCCCCATCGCGGCCTGGGGATCGATCATCATCATCGCGCGGGTCACCGAGTCCTCGATGGCCTGCGCCGCCGCCTCGTCCCCCCGGTCGCGGGCCTTCCGGAGCCGCTCCTCGTTCTTCCGTCGCGCGGCGGAATCGCCATAGACGACACGATACTCCCGCGAGTTGACGAGACAGCTCTGCGCATTCATGATGCCGTCGTTCTGACGCCGGGTCGTCACTTGCCACGCCGCCCGGTCGTCGGCGTTCTTCTTGTACCCCGCCTCGAGGCCGGGACGCTGTTGCTGTTCGGCGCGGAGCCCGCGGATCAGCGCGACGAGTCGCGCATCGGTCATCTCGACCACGCGGTCATCGAAGGTCGGTTGCCGCGCGGGTGTCACGGCCTGGGTGGCCGCCTGGGTGGCGCGGTTCACCGGGTTCGGGATCTTCGGCTTGGGAAGGTGGAACTGGCCCGCGGCCGGAGTGGTCAGCGCCAGGAGGGCGAGAAGGGACAGGAGGCGAGTACGCACGGGAGCTCCGGAGCACGAGGGAGAGAGGAGAAAGTACGTCCTCGCCCGCCCGAGGGGGAGGTGTAGATTGGAACGACCGTATGGAACCCACGACCGCGCTCCTCAAGGCCCTCGAATTCGCCGCCGCCAAACACCGCGACCAGCGGCGGAAGGGGCGGGGTGCGTCCCCCTACATCAACCATCCTATAGAAGTGGCGCGGGCCCTGGCCGAGATCGGGGGGGTGAGCGACCCCGACATCCTGTCAGCCGCGATCCTGCACGACACCGTCGAGGACACCCAGACCACCCCGGCCGAGCTGCAGGAGATCTTCGGCGCGCGGGTCCGATCGCTGGTGGAAGAAGTGACCGACGACAAGAAGCTCACCAAGGCCGAGCAGCGCCGGCTCCAGATCGTCCACGCACCGACACTTTCGCCGGGCGCCCGCCTCATCAAGCTCGGCGACAAGCTCTGCAATGTGCATGACGTGATCCACGACCCGCCGCCGAGCTGGGACCCGAATCGTCGGCGCGAATATCTCGCGTGGGCGGCGGAGGTCGTGAGCCAGATCCGCGGCACCAATGCGGCGCTCGAGGAGACATTTTCCAAGGTGCTGGCGGAAGGGCTGGCGGTGCTCGGCGGATGAAGGGAACGTGAACCTCGCCAACACCCGCGTCGTCATCACCGGTGGGGCCCGCGGCCTGGGCCTCGCCTTCGCGCGTGTCTTTCTCGCGCGCGGCGCGCGGGTGGTCCTCCTCGACAAGGATGAGGCCGAGCTGGACCGCGTTGCGGCGGCCCTCGGGCCGCAGGTGATCGGGCACCGACTCGACGTGACCGACCCGGCGGCCGTGCTTGCGCTTCGCGACGAGATCCTTGCCGACGGCCCGGTCGATGTCCTGGTCAACAACGCCGGCGTGGTGTTCGGCGGGGCCTTCGCCGCCGTTCCCCTCGCCAAGCATCTCGCGACCTTCAACGTGAACCTCGGCGGGCTCGTCGCGATGACGCACGCCTTCTTGCCTCATCTCGAATCCCGCGCGCACGCGGCGATCCTGAACGTCTCCAGCGCCTCCGCCTTCGTGGCGCTCCCCTACGGCAGCACCTACGCCGCGTCGAAGGCGGCCGTGCTCAATTTCTCCGAAGCGCTGAGCGAAGAGCTTCGGGAGCGCGGCGTACGTCACGTCACGGTCTCCGCACTCTGCCCCAACTTCATCGCGACCGGGATGTTCGACGGCGCGAAGTCGGCCGCCGGGACCTGGATGCTCACCCCCGAAGGAGTGGCGGAAGCAGGAGTACGGATGCTCGAACTGGGCAAGGCGCGCAGAGTGATGCCCTGGACCGCCGCGGTCCTATTGACCGGATTCGGCTGGCTCCCGCGCCCGATCTTTCACGCCATCGCCCGGCTTTTCGGGGTTTCGCGGTCGATGGCATCATGGAGGGGGCACTGAAGCTGATGAGCTGATGGGCGTACGAGGGGGCTGACGGGCTGATGAGCTGACGAGGAGCGTGGTCAGCGACGGCGCAACGAAGCCCGGAATGCACGGATCATCCGACCTAGTTCACCAGCGGTGGACGAGAGACGCTTCCACTCCTCGTCTGACAGATAGCTCCGTCGCCGGGCGAACTCCAGGTGAGTATCGAGCTCCGTTAGCGAGCCATGGGCAATGGTCAGGAATCGCGCGAAATCTGCTGGACTGAATCGCCCGTGCCCTTCAGCGATGTTGGTCGGAATCGATCGGGCGGCGCGAATCGTCTGATCGGCGAGAGTGAACCGCTCCGAGGCAGGGAGTTTTCGTACGAACTCTTCTACAGCATCGGCAAGGTCCATCCCGCGCTGCCAGATGAGGAGTTCGCGATGAGTTCGGATCGGGGTCGACATGCTCCATGGTACTTCGCGGAGCTGAGCACTCCGTGACCACTTCAACGCGAGCATGACCATTTCAATGCTCCCCCATCAGCTCGTCAGCCCCCTCATCAACTCGTTAGCTCGTTAGCTTTGTCCTATGATCACCTTCACCGAACCGAAGCCCGGCGATCCCCGCACCGCCGTCCTGCGCCATCTCACCTGGCTGCTCGACGACGCCATCCGGCTCCCCTTCGGATTCCGCATGGGGCTCGATGCCCTCGTCGGTCTCATCCCCGGGCTCGGCGACCTCTTCGGCGGCGCGGCCGCGGCCTACGGACTCGGCGTGGCCTGGCAGCTCGGCGCCCCGCCGGTCATCCTGGCCCGGATGGTATTCAACGCCTCGATCGATACCCTCTTCGGCATCATCCCCGTCGTTGGCGACCTCTGGGACATCGGCTTCGCCTCCCACCGCCGGAACCTCGCCATCCTCGAGCACTGGCTGGCCGAGCCGGAGCACGCCGTGCG
>JANMWE010000069.1:0-2578 GCA_031393795.1 Gemmatimonadota bacterium | reverse complement strand
GGCTCGAGATAGCGGGCGAGGATGGTGTCCACCCCCATCGCGCCATCTTCCCCGCCCTTCTTGAGCTCGGTGAAGCGTCCGACCATCACTCCCGCGACACCTTGCAGCTGCCCGGTGAGCGTCAGGTGCGAGAGCATCCGGTCGATCGAATAGGTGTCTTCTCCGACGTCTTCGATAAAGAGGATGGCGCCGCGAAGCTCGGGCATCCAGCGGGTGCCGATGAGGCACTGCAGCAGCGTCAGGTTCCCGCCCACGAGCGGTCCCTCGGCCACGCCGGGGACCAGGGTCGCGATGCGGTCTTTCTCGGGGATCAGCGTGTCGGCGGGAGGAGCGAGGCGTCCAAGTCGCCCCGGGGCATTCACGTTCGAGAGGACCCGGTCGAGGTGCCAGCGCGAGAAGGGGCCGAGCTCGTGGCGGCACATCGGGCCATGAAAAGTCACCAGTCCGGTCTCGACGAAGAGCGGCACCAGCAGCGCGGTGATGTCGCTGAAGCCGATCACCACCTTGGGGCGCCGACGCGCGGCGGCGAAGTCCACTCCGGGGAGGATACGGGTCATCCCGTAGCCGCCGCGGATGCACCAGACGGCGTCGATGCGGGGATCGGCGAGGGCGGCGTTGAGATCGCCGAGCCGCTCCTCATCGGTCCCGCTCAGGTAGCCGTAGAGACCGCCGGCGTGAGGTGCGAGCACCGGCTCCCAGCCGAGGGCCTTGGCGAGGGCCTGGGCGCGGACCAGGTCATCCCGCTCGAGGAGCGGGCCGGCGGGGGCCACCAGGGCCACTCGGGCACCGGGGGCCAGGCGGGGGGGTCGGACCAGATTCTTGGACGTCATCGGGTAATCACCATAGATTAGGGCCGTTCCTTACCCCAGGCTTCGACTTGCGCCCATCCAATCCCACGTTGCACGCCGCCTCGCGCACGCTCTTCGAAGAGCGTGGGGTCCTCGTGGCCGAATGGGCCGCCCGCCTCAGCGATCGCGCCGCGGGGACCCACAATGTCCCCCCCGAACTGATGAAGCGCCACCTCAGGCTGATGGTCGACCTGGTGGCCGAGATGGCGGGACCGCTCCGGCGGGAGTCGCGCGAACTCTGGGAGAAGGCCTGCCAGCACTACGGGCGGACCGCGGCGGCACGGGGATTGGTGGCCGGTGAAGTGGCTGACGAATTCAGCGCCCTCCGGGAGATCCTCACTCTCGACCTCGCCGCGAGCGTCGCCGCACTCCGGGCGCGCCAGGCGCTGGCGGTGCTGCTGCACCTCAACCGCGTCATCGACCGCGGCATCGCGGTGGCGGTGGCGGGGTACACCGACGCGCTGGTGGCGGAGCTCTACGTGCAGGACGGCGTCCCCTCGGCGGGCAATGGGCTGGAGACCGCCGACGTCGAAAAACAGCTGGGTGTGCTCGAGCGCGAACTCCTCTTCGTCACCGCGCCGCCGCAGGGAGGAATGTAACGCGTTGCTGGTCTACCTCCCCGTCATCATCTGGCTGATCCCCTGGTATTTCTTCTTCCGGATCGCCTCCCGCAAACCTGCACTGCGACAGTTCTCTCCCCGCTCCGGCCGACCCCTGAGCGTCATCATCCCCGCCCGGAACGAGGCCGCGGGGATCGAACGGTGCGTCCGGTCGATCCTCACCTCCACCTACACGCCGCTGGAGGTGCTGGTCGTGGACGATCGTTCGACCGACACCACCGCCGAGATCGTGGCGGGGATCGCGCGGGAGGACTCGAGGCTCAAGCTGGTGCGGGGCAAGACCCTTCCGGACGGATGGTACGGGAAGCCGTGGGCCTGCGTGCAGGGATACCGCGCCGCGACAGGTGAACTTCTCTGCTTCACCGACGCTGACACCACTCACGGACCCGGCCTCCTGCCCTTGTCGGTGGGCGCCTCGGAGTCGCTCGAAGCGGCGCTCTTCACCGTGATGCCGGCGCAGCTCTGCCTCACCTGGTCGGAGCGTCTCATCCTGCCCCAGTTCTTCTACCTGCTCGCGGCGAAATACCATCCAGCGGCGATCAACGCGGCGACCGACGTCAAGGACATGATCGCCAACGGCCAGTTCATCCTGATCTCGCGCGAGTGGTACGAACGGGTGGGGACCCACGAGTCGGTGAAGCAGGAGGTGGCCGAAGACCTCGCGATCGGGCAGGAGGTGTTCGCCCTGGGGGGGAAGGTGCGGATGGTCTACGCGCTGGAGCAGATGTCCACCCGGATGTACACCGACTGGGCGCACCTGCGTGAAGGGTTCTCCAAGAACCTCTTCCTCGGCGCCCGGCGGAGCCTCCAGGGCCATCCGGTGTTGCAGTGGATCGTGCCCTACCTGGTGGGGATCACCTTCCTCATCTGGCTCGCCCCTCCCATCGTGCTCCTGCTCCAGGCCTTCGGTGTGCAGGCGTGGGCGACCGGCCCGGCGCTCGCCGCGACCTCGCTCTCGTTCCTCTTCTGGGTCTTCTTCGACCTCGGGATCGGCATCCCGATCTACTACGCCTTCGCCTACCCCCTTGGCGCACTGGGCGCGTTCGACATCGCGCTCCTCAGCGCGTTCCGCGGGAAGCGGCGGGTGGAGTGGAAGGGAAGGACGTACGG
>JANMWE010000066.1:0-20551 GCA_031393795.1 Gemmatimonadota bacterium | reverse complement strand
GAAGAGAGCGGGCCCCCCATCGAGATCTCGATCGTGGGCCCGCTTCATACCTTCTTACCCTCCTACCTTCCTACCTTCCTACCTCCCCTACTGCTCCGTATCCGGATCCGGCGGCACCGGGATGTTGGCAGGCCGCGGCGTCGCGTTCCCGCTGCGGCGGAGGACGATCGCTTCGGTCAAGTCGCCGCCGGAGAGAATGTGCTTCCCGTTGTGGATGCGATAGTCGTACTCGACCCATTCCCCGCCCAGGGCCAGGCGGAGCTTCCCGGCCGCGGGGAGGCGCCACCGCACCGTCTCGGTGCCGTAACTGGCGCTGGAATCGCCCCGCACGATGACGATCGCGGGAGCATCCTTGATCTTCTTTTCGGTGAGCCAGGTCCCCAGGATCGGGGCGGGTGCCTGCGCCCGAACGGCCGGCGCGGCGGCGAGCAGGAGAGCAAGGAGGATCGGGGCGAACTTCTTCACTGCTACCTCGTGTCTAGGGTCCGAGGGGGTAAGTGCAAGGGTCGGGCCACCGGGAAAAACTAACACCCCGGGCCGTGCTGGCCCGGGGTGCTGGGACATCCTTCGGGGCCTGCGGCCCCTCAGGATACTGGACCGGCGATGGACTTACGACCCGCAACGGCGCGGGCCGTAAGTCCAGCCGGGCCTAGTACATACCCCCCATGCCGCCGCCGCCCTGCGGAGCCTGCATCGGACGGTCTTCCTTCCGCTCCACCACCACGCACTCGGTGGTGAGGAGCAGCCCGGCGATCGAGGCGGCGTTCTGCAGCGCCGTCCGGGTCACCTTGGTCGGGTCGATGACCCCCGCCTTGACGAGGTCCTCGTAGGAATCGGAGGCGGCGTTGTAGCCGAAGTTCTTCTCCTTCGACTCCTTGATCCGCCCGACGACGATGGCACCCTCGACGCCGGCGTTGAGCGCGATCATCCGGATCGGCTCCTCGATGGCGCGGCGGATGATGTCGACGCCGATCTGCTCGTCCTCGGACAGTCCCTTGATCTTGGTCAGGCAGGACTGCGCGCGGAGGAGCGCGACGCCGCCGCCGGGGACGATCCCTTCTTCGACCGCGGCGCGGGTCGCGTGCAGGGCGTCCTCGACCCGGGCCTTCTTTTCCTTCATCTCGGTCTCGGTCGCGGCACCGACGTGGATCACCGCCACACCGCCGGAGAGCTTGGCCAGGCGTTCCTGGAGCTTCTCCCGGTCGTAGTCGCTGGTGGTCTTCTCGATGGCGGCGCGGATCTCGCCGATGCGGCCCTGGATCGCATCGTGCTTCCCCTTGCCGTCGACGATGGTCGAGTTGTCCTTGTCGACCACGATGCGCTTGGCGCGCCCGAGCTGGTTCAGCGCGGTGGCCTCGAGCTTGAAGCCGAGTTCCTCGCTGATGACCTCGCCGCCCGTGAGGATGGCGATGTCGCGGAGCATCTCCTTGCGGCGGTCCCCGAAGCCCGGCGCCTTGATGGCGACGACCTTGAGCGTACCGCGGAGCTTGTTGACCACCAGCGTGGCCAGCGCCTCGCCCTCGACGTCCTCGGCGATGATGACGAGCGGCTTCCCGCTCTGCGCCGTCTTCTCCAGGACCGGGAGGAGCTCCTTCATCGAGGAGATCTTCTTGTCGTGGATGAGGACGTACGCGTCCTCCATCGCCGATTCCATCTTGTCCGGATCGGTGACGAAGTAGGGCGAGAGATAGCCCCGGTCGAACTGCATCCCGTCCACCGTCTCGAGGGTGGTCTCGAGGCCCTTCGCTTCCTCGACCGTGATGACCCCGTCCTTGCCGACCTTCTCCATCGCGTCGGCGATCAGGGCGCCGATCTCCTTGTCATTGTTCGCGGAGATGGACCCGACCTGGGCGATCTCCTTCTTGCCGGCGGTCGGGACCGAGAGGTTCTTGAGCTCGGCCACGAGCGCTTCGACCGCGCGGTCGATGCCCCGCTTGAGCTCCATCGGGTTGGCACCCGCGGTGACGTTCTTGAGCCCCTCGCGGAAGATCGCCTGCGCCAGCACGGTGGCGGTGGTGGTGCCGTCGCCGGCCAGGTCGGAGGTCTTGGTCGCGACCTCCTTCACCATCTGCGCGCCCATGTTCTCGACCGCATCGGCGAGCTCGATCTCCTTCGCCACGGTCACGCCGTCCTTGGTGATGGTCGGCGAACCGAACTTCTTGTCGATCACGACGTTCCGGCCCTTGGGGCCGAGGGTCACCTTCACCGCGTCGGCCAGGGCGTCCACGCCCTTCTTGAGCTTGGCGCGGGCTTCGGTGTTGAACAGCAGTTCCTTGGCAGCCATCTGTTGGTTCCTCTGTCAGTCTGTCTGACTGTTGTGATCAGCCGAGCTTCGCGAGAACGTCGGAGGCCTTGATGATGACCACCTCGTCTCCGCCGAGCATGATGTTGGTCCCGCTGTACTTCCCGTACAGCACCTTGTCGCCGACCTTGAGGTCGACCGGCACCCGGGCCCCCTTCTCGAACCGGCCGGGTCCCACGGCGAGCACTTCGCCCTGGGTCGGCTTTTCCTTGGCGGTGTCGGGGATGTACAGCCCGCCCCGCATGGTCTCCGTATCCTCGTCCGGCATGATCACCACCCGGTCTTCGAGTGGCTGGATCTTCGCCTTGGGCTTGGCCTTGGCCTGCGCCATAGGTCCTCCGAAACTGTGGAAAGTGTTGTTGGGACGTGATTTAGCACTCACTGATGCTGAGTGCTGACTGGCGCGAATAGTAGCGGCAGTTCCTCTGGCGGTCAAGCAGGTTGAGTGCCAGAAGATCTCGGTCAATCTGGCAGAGACGGGAGGAGTCGAGCGGAGTCGGGAGGAGTCCAGCACCGGCTTCCCGACTCCTTGCGTCTCCTCTAGTCTCCTCCCGTCTCCTCTATTAAGCTCCACCCCGTCCCACTACCCACAGGCTTACAGAATGCTTGCACTGTCCCTCGCGGCCCTACTCGTCGTTCCCCCGCATCCGCGAGTCGTCCCGGTCGCTCCGGTGCGCAACGGAGGGGATGTGGCGGTCGTCGTCGATTCTTCACGGCATACCGTCACCATCACCATGGGCCCCTTCCGCATCCCAGCCGGAATGGCGCCGATGCCCGGCATGGAGCACTCGATGCACGGCGGGCACTCCGAGGAGCCGCTGATGCTCTTCAAGTGGCCGGTGACCGGCTGGGCCCGAGGGTACCAGCTCACTCTCACGGACGCCGAGGGGCACGCCATCCCCCGCCGGACCCTGCACCACCTGAACCTGATCAACTACGGCCGCCGCCAGCTCTTCTACCCGATGGCGGAGCGGATCCTGGCGGTGGGCCAGGAGACCCCGGACATCTCCCTCCCGGCGGGGATCGGCATCCCGGTGCAGGCCAACGTCCCGATGGGGATCTTCCTCGCCTGGCACAACGAGAAGCCGGAACCGATCCCGGCGCTCTACGTGAAGCTGGTGATGGACTACAGCCCCTCGAACCTCAATCCGCGCCCGGTCTCGGTCCTCCCGGTCTACATGGACGTGGTCGATCCGGTCGGCAAGGCGGTCGACTTCGACCTCCCGGCCGGTGAGACCACCTTCCACGCCGACCTCACCATCCCGGCCGGCGGCCGGATCATCGGCATCAGCGGCCACGCCCACGACTACATCGAGGGGATCACGCTGCAGCGGGTGCAGAATGGCCAGGCCCGGGACGTCGTCCGGCTCCGCGTCCCGCTCGACAGCGCAGGCCGGATCCTCAGGGTCGAGGAGCGCTACCCCGGGATCCGGGGCAATGGGATCAAGCTCGTCAAGGGCGCCACCTACCGGGTCACCGGGACGTATAACAACCAGACCGGCGGGATGCTCAAGCAGGGCGCGATGATCCACGTCGTGTGGCTGATGGCGGTGGACAACATGCGCGACTGGCCCGCCCTCGACCCCGACGATCCGGGCTACCGGCTCGACATGGATTATCTCGAGACCCGCGGGAACCCGGCCAACGATGGACATGCCCACGACGGGATGGAAGGGATGCAGCACAGCCACTGAGTCGGGAGTTGGGAGTCGTGAGGGGTGCAATGGAGAGAACTCTCCCTTGCACCCCTTCGAACTCCCCACTCCGAACTCCCAGCTCCCTACTTCACCACCCGCCGCACCCCCACCCACCGGACCCACCACCACTTCCCGTAGCTGTCGCTCGGACTGAGCAGGCTCATCTGTACCCCGCCGTTGGCGGAGTGGATGATCTTTCCGTCACCGACATAGAGCGCCACGTGGGTCACGTGCCCGCCGCTGTTGCTGAAGGTGAGGATGTCTCCCGGCGCGAGCGCGTCCAGCCGCTTCTCCACCTCGGTGCCGACCCTTGCCTGTGCCTGGCTGGTGCGCGGCAGCTGGATCCCGTGCTGGCGATAGGCATACTGGATCAACCCCGAGCAATCGAACCCACCGCCATTTCCCCCGGTGCCGCCCCACTGATACGGTGTCCCCATCGCGCCCGTCGCGGTCTCCACCACCCCCGCCACCACCTCGGCCTTGTCCCGCCCGATCCCTTCCGACGTGGCCAGGTCGACCACATGTCCGGACGACGGTGCCGCCATCCGCCGCTCGTCGGTGTAGGCGCGCTGGTGCGGCGCGTGCGAGACGTTGAGCCGGATCGCGGTGCCGATCGAGAACTCGAGGCCCCGCTCCGGTCCCGGTGACTGCTCGCGCCACCGCCCTTCCCCGCGGATCACGAGGAAGCTGAAGGGCACCCATTCGTAGCCGAGTCCCGCGCTCCAGTTGCCGTAGAGCTTGGAGTCGGTCCCGGGGCCGAGGTTGCGGAACCCGGCGCCCACGCCGCCAACGAGGTAGATGCCCGGGGTCCCGCGCTCGAACAGTGTGAGATCGGTCCCGACGCCATAGTCGCTATAGCCGGTCCCCGCCAGCGTCGCCTGGTGCTGGACGAAGAGGCGGGATCCGACCGGACCCGCGAGCGGGGAGCCGATCCCGATGCGCCATCCCGCCCGGGTCTGGTCGGTGCGCCACCCCGCCGCGTCTGCAGTGATGTCCTGCGCGGCAAGTGGGCCGGTGGGCCAGTGGGCCAGCGGCGAGAGGAGGGCGAGGGAGAGGAGAAAGCGGTGGATCACCGGCCCGGACGCTCGATCCTGGTCGGCTGCGCGGTCTTCAGGTCGATGGAGTACTCATCGCCCGAGACGCATCCGGTCGAGAGGGAGGCCACGAGCTTGCCCCGCACCACCACCGGCAACGCGCTGGTGTAAAGGAGCGGCACCGGCATCTTCAGCGGCCCCTTCCGCAGCTGGATGCCGCGCTCCAGGCAGGGCGCGCCGGTCGGGCCGTGGCCCACCCGCCCCACGGTGAACCACACTTCGGTGCCGTCCTGCAGATCGAGGATGTGGGTGTCGGGGGGTGCGGAGTCCACCACCCGTGCCGTCGCGGTCGAGTCCCTGGTCGTTGCCGGGGAGGCGGCGCGTTGGCACGCGGGGAGGAGCATCACCAGGCAGATCGATGCGACACGGGATCGGGTCATGAGGGTCACCGGGGCTCGGGAGTATCGGTCACCGCCGGATCGACCACGGGCGGACTGCCCGGTTCGGCCGCCGCGAGCGCCACGATCGGGCTCTCGACCGTGCTGTCGAGATCGAGCGCGTGGGTCAGCTTCGGGTGGTGGCGGAGGAGGCGGAACCAGAAGACGAGCGCGGTGAAGCCGGTCGCGGCACCGAGCCCGACGGTCACGATCAGGCCCACAGTGGGCGAGTCGAACCACTCGGCCACGATGGTGCCGATGACCGCCCCAAGAAAACTGGCTGCCGACGCCACGAGGGGCGTCAGCAGCCAGCCGAGGATACGGAGAACGAGCCGGAGGACCGGCAATGCCGGCTCAGGCCACCTTCCGGCCCATCCCCGAGACGAGCACCGCCAGGGGGAGGCCGGCAAGGTACGCCACGCCGAAGCTCGGCACATTCCAGCCGGCGCCCGGGAAGTGGAAGACCACCGCGAGGGCGCCGACCACCAAGGTCAGCCCGACCGAAAGTCCCATCAGCATCCCGAGCGAGGGCCGCTGGCCGCGCGCGGCCTGGTTGGCAAGCACCCACGCGCCCATCCAGCCGAGCCAGGCGTCGACCATCCACCAGATCGGGTGGTACCACCAGTTGCTCCCCCCGCCGATCTCACGCCACCGGTTGGTCCAGAGGTGGACCGGCTGGAGGACCGCCATGTCGATGACCATGAAGACCGCGGCCGCTGCGAGCCCGATCCCGGCCGCGCCCGCGATCCCTTCGATGGTGCGGGCATTGGTCCAGATCCCGGGCAGGCCCGCCGAGACCGCCAGCCCGATGAGCAGGAGCACGCCCAGACCGGCGGTCTCGGCGGGGCCGTCGACCGATCGGGAGACGATCGCCATCAGGACGATGATCGCCGTCTGGATGAGGCCGAGCTTGATCGAGGCCCGGACGATGTTCGGGATCTCGGTCTGGTCGGCGGCCGTGGCGTGGCTGGGGGCGGTCATAAGTTGCAAGGGTGTTGGGGTGTTTGAATATAAGAGAGGTCGCTTGCGGTCGGGAGTCCGAGGTCCGAGGTCCGAGGTCCGGGGTTCGAGGGTGCCCGCCCCCCAACACCCCGGACTTCGCACCTCGGACCTCGGACCTACTTCCCCACCCCCAACACCCCTGCCGCGATCCGGAGCCCGTGCAGCGTCAGGTCGGGGGCGATGTCGCGCACCGACGTTGTGAGCGGGGCCACGAGGGTCGCGAGTCCGCCTGTCGCGACCACTTTCGGGGTCTTCCCCAATGGCCACTCCTTGATGATCCGGCGGACGATGCCGTCCACGGCGTCGGCGGTCCCCAGGAGCACGCCGGCCCGGATGCATTCTTCGGTCCGCCGCCCGATGACCCGCTCCGGGGGGAGCAACTCGGTCGCCGGGAGCTTGGCCGCGCGGCGGGAGAGCTGGTCGGCGGAGGTGCGGAGGCCCGGCATGATCACCCCGCCGATGAACCGTCCTTCGGCAGTGATGCAGTCGAAGGTGGTGGCGGTGCCGAAATCGACAACGATGGTGTCGGTGCCGTACAGCACCTTGGCTGCGAGGGTGTTGACGATCCGGTCGGCGCCAACCGAGCGGGGCTCATCCACGTCGAGCACGATCGGAAGCGGGGAGCTGGCGTCGATCCCGACCGCCGTCCGCCCGGTGATCACCCCGGCCGCGTACGCGATGCTCTGGGTCACGCCCGGTGCGACCGAGGCGTAGACCACCCCCCGCACCTCATTGGGCGAGCGCCCGGCGTGCAACAGGAAGGCGGCCAGCGCCGCGGCCCACTCATCAGGGGTGCGGTCGGGATTGGTCGTGAGCCGCCACCGCCCCGAGAGGACCTCTCCCTCGAACGCGCCGACGGTGATCTCGGTGTTGCCGATGTCGAGTGCTAGAAGCATGGTCGGTCGTCGGTGGTCGGTGGTCGGCGGTCGGTAGCTTCTGGAACTCAGAAATCAGGGCCGGGGCCGCCGCCCGGTAGCTACAAGCTACCGACTACCGACCACCGACAACACTCACGCAAGCGTCACGCTCGCCGCCCGGACCGGCATCATCCCCCCCTCTTCCAGCGCCACCAGGAGGGCCCCGTCGGCCGCGACCGCGCCCGCGACCCCTTCCACCGGTCCGGACAACCGCCGTCCCTTGAGCCAGTGTCGAGTAGCGAACTCTTCCCGTTCCTCGGCCGTCAGAGTCGGCCCCGCGGCGCCGAGGGCGCCGAGCGCGGTCGCGAGGGGACCGAGGAGCGCCTCGGGGGTGAGCGTCGGGTCATACTCGGCGAGCGTGGCCGCCTGCCCCACCAGTTCGGCCGGCACGGGGTTGGCCACGTTCAGCCCAAGGCCGATCACGACCCACCAGAGCTCGCTCCCACGCCACCGCGCCTCGCAGAGCAATCCACCCACCTTGCGGTCGCCAAGCATCAGGTCATTGGGCCACTTGAGGGCGAGAGGCGGCAACGAGGGATACTCCGCCAGCGCGCGGGCCACCGCGAGCCCCGCCCGAAGGCTCAACACTTCCCCTGCGGCCGCTCCCTTCGGACGCACCAGGACGCTCATCCAGAGCCCGCCGAGGGGGGCTTTCCAGGTCCTGCCCCGCTGGCCGCGCGCACCATCCTGGACCTCGGCCACCACCACGGTCCCATCGGGCGCACCATCCTCGGCCATCCGATGCAGAACGTCCTGCGTCGAGGGGAGGATCGCGTGCCGGTGGATCGGAGGGGTCAGCGCCACAGGTAGTAGCCTGCGAGCAGGAGGCCGAAGCCGATCCGGTACCAGGCGAACGGCCGGAAGTCGTGCCGGCTCACGAAGCGGAGGAAGCCGCGGATGACCAGGAGCGCGACGACGAACGCGGTGACCGTCCCGACGAGGAGGCTGAGGTCGAGGTGCATCGTGCCCTGCCGCACCCCCTTGGCGAGCTCATAGAGCGTGGCCGCGCCGAGGACCGGGATGGAGAGGAGGAAGGAGAACTCGGTCGCCGCCATCCGGCTCAACCCGAGGAGATAGCCGCCCAGGATGGTGGTGGCGCTCCTCGAGGTGCCGGGGATCAACGCGAGGAGCTGTGCCAGCCCGATCCCGAAGGCGACCCCGACGGGGACGCGGGTCCCGTCGGTCACCCGCTCCGCCGGATGCATCCGCTCGATGACGAGGATCAGGACGCCACCCACGACCAGCGCCGCCGCCACGATCAGTGGCCTGAAGAGGGCCGTCTTGATCCAGTCGTGCAGGAGGAGGCCGACGATGGCCGCGGGGAGGAATGCCACGAAGAGCGGAAGAACGAACGCCCTCCCTTCAGGCGCGGTGACCCGCGTCGCAACGGCCCACAGCCGCGCCCGGTAGTGCCAGACCACCGCCAGCACCGCGCCGAGCTGGATGAAGATCTCGAACGACGCCGCATCGGCACCCTGCTGCCCGAGGAGGTCGCCCACGATGATCAGGTGCCCGGTGGAGCTCACCGGCAGGAACTCGGTGAGCCCTTCGACGACCCCCATCACCACCGCGACGAAGAGCGGAGAGAGCTCGAGCATCAGCGGCCCAGCACTTCCTTATAGAGCGCCTCGTACTCGGCCACGACCCGGTCGGACGAGAAGGTGGCGGCCTTGGCGATCGCCGCGGCGCGCATCACGTCATAACGCGCCGGATCGCGGAGGAGGTCCACCGCGCGCCGGCCCATCGCCTCGGCCGAGCCGGGAGGTTCGAGCAGGCCGTCGACGCCGTCGGTGATCACTTCGGGGAGCCCGCCAGCATTGCTCGCCACGCAGGGCGACCCGCAGGCCATCGCCTCGAGCGCCGCCAAGCCGAACGACTCGGTCTGCGAGGGCAGCACGAAGAGGTCACTCCCCTGCAGGATCTCCGCGACCGTATCGAGCCGCCCGAGGAAGCGCACATCGGTGGAGACGCCGAGCGTGGCGGCCTCGCGCTCCGCCTCGTCCCGGTCGGGACCGTCGCCGACCATCACCAGGGTGGCCGGCATCGCCTTCCGGACCCGGGCGAAGACACGGATCACGTCCTTCACCCGCTTCACTTCGCGGAAATTGGAGATATGGGTCAGCACCTTGTGCCCGGCCGGGGCGAGCGTGGGGCGATCGCCGTTCGAGGCCGGGTGGTACTCCGCCAGGTTCACGAAGTTGGGGATGACGCGGATGTCGCAGTTGCCGCAGCCGAAGGCCCGGATGGTCTCGTCCCGGAGATGGGCGGAGACCGCCGTCACCATGTCCGACTTCTCGATGGAGAAACGGGTGATCGCGAAGAAACTCTCCTCCTGCCCCACCAGCGTGATGTCGGTGCCGTGGAGGGTAGTGATCACCTTCACGTCGTGCTTCCCCTTGAGCATCTCCTTCGCCATCCAGGCCGTCACGGCGTGCGGGATGGCGTAGTGGACGTGCAGGACGTCCAGCTTCTGCGCCAGCGCCACCTCGAACTGCTTGGAGGCGAGGGCCAGCGTGTACGGGAAGTGGGCGAAGAGCGGATAGTGCGCGAGCGTGGTGTCCACCTCGTGGTAGAACACCCGCTCGTGATACCCGCGCAGGCGGAACGGGGAGGCATACGAGATGAAATGGACCTCGTGTCCCCGCTCCGCGAGCGCGATGCCGAGTTCCGTGGCCACCGCGCCGGAGCCGCCGTAGGTGGGGTAGAGCGTGATGCCTATCTTCATCGTACGACCTGGCGTTGATTTGAAAAAGTTGGGAGTTAGGAGTCGGGAGGGGTGCAACCCCGGCTCCCGTGGTGGTCGTGCACCCCTCCTAACTCCGGACTCCCGACTCCCCTGCCCACCGCTGCGCGATCTCCGCCGCCAGCACGTCGGGAGGCCGTACCGAGTCCAGCAATATCACCTCTCCGTGCAGTTGGTGGCGGAACCAGGTCTCCTGGCGCTTGGCGTACTGCCGGGTCGCGATCGCCACCGCCTCGGCCACGCTCTCGCGGGTGCGTTTCCCCAGCAGGTACTCCACCGGTTCCTTGAGCCCCACGCCGTCGAGCCCTGGACCGTCGGGGGCGGCCCCCTCCGCGAGGACCGCCGCGACCTCCTCGATCACCCCCCGTTTCAGCATCTCGTCGGCGCGGATCCGGATCCGTTGATGCAGTACCGGCCGCGGCGCGGTCAGGACCACATACCAGGGCATGATCGACGCCTCGCCGCGGGCCGAATGCTGCCACCACGAGAGCGGCTTCCCCGACAGGAGCGCCACTTCGACCGCGCGGGTGGCGCGTTGACGGCCGCCCCCACGATACCCGGGATCGAGCCGCGCCGCCCAGCGCACCAGGTCGACCCCGCCCAGCGCGCCGAGCCATTCTTCCAGGGCCTGACGCCGCGCCGGCTCGAGGGGCGGCTCCTTGAAGAGTCCCTCGGCCAGGGCGCGGATGTAGAGACCGGTGCCCCCGACCACGACCGGAAGCTTCCCCCGGGCGTGGATGTCGGCGATCGCCGTCCCCGCGTCGCGGGCGTACCGCCCGGCGCTGAAGCGATGCCCCGGGTCCACCACATCGAGCAGGTGATGCGGGACCCGCGCCCGTTCCTTCTTGCTCGGCTTCGCGGTGCCGATATCGAGGTGACGGTAGATCTGCCGGGAGTCGGCCGAGACGATCTCGAGGGGCCAATGTTCGGCCAGGGCGACGGCGACCGCCGTCTTGCCGACCGCGGTGGGGCCGACGATGACGGGGATGCGGAGCTTACCGGCGGCCAAATCGGCGCTCCAACTCTTCCTTCGGCAGCTGCACAATGGTCGAGCGGCCGTGGACGTCGTGCGGCGGGAGCTGGGTGGCGAGGAGGCGCCCGAGCAGTTCGCGCATCTCGCGGTCGCCCAGCGGCTGCCCCGCCTTCACGGCAGCTCGGCAGGCGAAGGTGGCCGCGAAACGTTCGAGCCGGTTGGCCCACCCGCCGAAGCGACCCCGCGCCAGGTCTGCCACCAGCTCGCGGAAACAGGTGACCGCGTCGAACCGAGGATGCGGATTCGGGACGGCGTGGAGCACCACCGTCCGCCCGCCGAACGGTTCCGCCTCGAAGCCGACGCGCGCGAGCTCCTCGCGGTGCGCCTCGACCACGTCGAGCTCCTCGTCGGTGAGCTCCACCGTGGCCGGGAGCAAAAGGTGCTGCGCCGCGAGTCCTCCGGTCGAGATCCGGGTCATCACCTCTTCGTAGAGCACCCGCTCCTGTGCCGAGTGCTGATCGACGATCACGAGCCCGTCGGGGCCTTCATAACAGATGTAGGACTGGAACATCTGCCAGATCGGTCCCGCGAACGGGTCGGTGGTGCCGCGCGGAGTCTCGAGGTCCAACTCAGGATGTGCGAGGTCCGAAGTGCGAAGTGCGGGGGGCTCGAGGTCTCCCTGTACGTCTCTTCGCTCTGTCTCATCCTGTCCCGCCCAGACCTCTCCCGATCCCGACGGACGCGGCGGCACCGGCAACGGGCGCCATTCGCCCACGGGGGCCGCGGCGGCGAGAGTGCCGAGGGCGTGGCGGACCGCCTCTTCGACGGCGCGCTCCACCGCTGGGCGCTCGCGGAACCGGACCTCAAGCTTGGCGGGATGGACGTTGACGTCCACGTCGCCCGGCACGAGGAGGACGTTGAGGAAGAGCGAGGGCCGGTCGCCGGGATGGATGGCCGAGCGATAGCCTGCCTCCGCCGCACGGAGGAGGAAGTTGTCCTTGAAGGGACGGCCATTGACGAGGAGCTGGGTGCGTCGCCCGGTGGGCTTCGCATCGCCCGGCCGCTGGATGAACCCTTCCACCCGGACCGTCCCGACGCCGTGACTCACCGGGATCATCGACCCCGCCACGTCCCGCCCCCAGACCGCCGCCAGCCGTTCTTCCAGCGGCTGGCCCGCGGGGAGGTGGAGCCGGCTCCGCTCATCGGCGACGAGCTCGAAGCCGACCTGCGGATGGGCCAGGGCGAGCACCGTGACCGCGTCGCCGCTCACCCGCGATTCGCTCGAGACCGAACGGAGGAATTTCCGCCGGGCGGGCGTGTTGAAGAAGAGGGCGCGCACGGTGATCGTGGTGCCCCGTTGGCGGGCCGCGGCCGTGACCTGATCGATCCGTCCGCCGGTCACCGCCACTTCGGTCCCCTGCCCATCCTCCTCGGCCGTCACCAACGAGAGGCGCGACACCGAGGCGATCGCGGGGAGCGCTTCCCCGCGGAAACCGAACGAATGGATCCCGACCAGGTCGGCGGCGGTCTTGATCTTGCTGGTCGCGTGGCGATCGAGGGCCAGCAGCGCATCCTCTCGCCCCATCCCGTGGCCGTCATCACTCACGCGGACGAGGGTCTTCCCCCCCTGCTCCAGTTCGACCCGCACGTGGTGCGCGCCAGCGTCGATCGCGTTCTCGACCAGTTCCTTCACCACCGACGCCGGGCGCTCGACCACTTCGCCGGCGGCGATCTGGTCGGCCACGGTGCTGGGGAGGATCTGGATGCGACGGGCCAAGAGAGTCAGGAGTTAGGTGTGAGGAGTAAAGAGTGAGGAGTGGAGTGTACGCGAACTGGGAGCGTCTGAGCGCCTTGAGCGCCTGTCGCGCCTCAAATCTACTCCTGCACCCACGCCACCTGCCCTGCCGCGACCCAGCCGACCTCCCCCGAGGCGGCGCGGACGAGGACCCACCCGGGGCGCTGGGCGTCGGGCCGGACGGCGGTGCCGATAGGCAGGTCGCGACTCCCCGGTGCCCGGCCATGCGGCGAGACCCGGAGCGGCATGCTGGCGGTGAGGATACCAAGAGGCTGGTGGCGCTCCCAGGCGCTCCAGGCGGCGAGCGCGAGGAGGCAGAGCGCGCCGGCCGCGACGACACCCCAGCGTCCGCGCCAGCGACCGGAGATCAACACCCCTCCCCACGCCGCGAGCCAGAGGACCACCGCCACGAGGAAACACTCCTCACTGGTGAACGGCAACACACCGCGCCACTCCGCCGACGCCGGGTCGGGCGCAGGGATTAGCAACATCGCACGCGCGAGCGACCGGTCGCGCGGGGCGAGGCGGGCGGCGCGGGTCCACGCCGCCACCGCCACCCCGTCATTCCCCACTTTGTAGGCCGCGGCGCCGAGTCCGTACCAGTTGGCCACCACCTGGGGGGTCGCCGCGGCGCGCAGCGTGAACGCCTCCATCGCGGCGCGGTAGGCGCCGGTCTCGTACAACCGTTCGGCCGGCACCTGCTGGGACGAGGCCGGGACCGCGAGGCAGAGGAGCCCCGTGATCACGCTCACCTTGAGCCCCGCACCGCGCCCCCGATGCGCGAGCTTCTCGAGCGTCGCGACCACGGCCCGCGACTCATCGAGCAACCTCGCGGGGAGTACGCCACCCGCGGGCGAGAAACGCTCCGCCCCCAGGCGATCGCGCACGGCGACGACGCGGTCGGCGAAGGCCGCGTCGGCCCCCGCCTCCCTCAGGGCGCGGTTGAGGTCGGCCGGATCCGATGCCCCCTCACGGAGGAACGCCGCCAGTGCACGTTCGAGCCGATGCTGCGCCTCGAGCCACGGGGGGAGCCGCGCCTCTCGTTCCACCGCGCTCCGCACCCGGCGCGGCAGGCGCACGAGCCCGTACACCATCGGGAAGAAGAGCCACACGATCGTCCAGCCCCACCAGGGGAGCGCGTGCGCCACCTGCCACGGGAGCGACGCCGTGGGCCGGAACAACAGCGGCGGCGGTTCCGCGCGCGACGCGACCGAGGAGAGCGGGGGCGCCACCGGCAGCCGGAGCCCGGCTACACCGGTGGTCTGGTAGGTGGAGGGCCCGGGATCGAAGAAATGGTAGGTCACCGTCGGGATCGGGAGCACCCCGACCGAATCGGGGACCACCAGATACCGGAAGGTCTTGGTGCCGCCGAGTTCACCGCCCACGGCGTCGAGCTTCTCGTCCGTGCCTTCGGGATAGACCTGCAGCCCCGCCGGCCACCGGAGGAACGGGGGCGGCCAGAGCGCCACGTTGCCGCGGCCGCTCAGTACGAATCGCACCCCCACCGGCTCTCCGGCCCGCGGGCTTCCTTCGATCTCCCGGGTCAGCACCAGACCGCTCCCGACCGCGCCGTCAAACCCACTCGGCTGCCCGTCGACCGGCAACGGGAGCGCCACGATGCGGGGGACCGCACTCTTCAGGTCGAACCGCTCCTCCTGGCTGAAGAACTGGAACGCGAGCGGGACGCTGTAGCGGAGTACGGCCTCCGTCCCGACCACCGGACCGGGCGTGATCGGGAAGATGACCGAGTGATAGATGAAGACGTCGTACCAGGTGTCACCGACCCGTCGCGTCTCGGCGATGCCGGGCGGGACCGGCTGGGGATAGCTCCAGACCCCGGTGAAATCAGGAGGCTCGAGGGTCGGCTGGCGGCGGAGGCGGAGCCGGAGGTCGCGGGGGAACCAGGCCGCGGTCACCACATCCACCTGCTGGCCCACGAGCACCTGCTCGGCGGAGAGCAGCACCGTCACCGCCGCACCGCTGTCGGGAGGACTCGCGGCCGTGAGGAGTGCGCGGAGCCGGGGATTGAGCTGGGACGCGACCCCGGTGCCGTCGACCAGCACTTCCACATCGACCGCGGGCGCCTGCGCGATGATCCCCCCCTGCACGATCTGCGCAGGACCGAGGGTGAACCGGCCGACCGCGTGGGCACGGAGCTTGAATTCCCACACCTGATTCCGGGCCCCGCTCACGCCGACCTCCCGGCGCTCGCTCCGCTGCACCACTTCGAGTCCGTCGAACGCGGGGGTGATGAGCGTGAGCGACCCGGGCCCATCGGCGCTGGCGTAGATCGTGTAGGTGAACTGGTCACCGACGGCCACGCGGTCGCGGTCGACACCCGCGGTCGCGGTGATCGACAATCCCTGGACCAGCAAGGCGAGGAGCGGGAGCGCGCCGGGCATCACCAATCCTTCTCGCTGGTGCCGCCGGCACGTCCGCGACGCTGATGGCGAGCGCGCGTATCGCGCTCTTCGCGCTCGACCGAGTTGAGGATCTGGTCGGCCTGGCCCGGCGTCAGCGCCTGACTGGCCGGACGCGGCTGCGGCGGCGGTGGTGAGCCCTGTTCCGAGGGGGGCGTGGGAGGAGGGTTCCCACCACCGCCCTGCGGCTGCGGGGGCGGAGGGGGCTGACGGCGGACCGCGAGCTCGAGGTTCCACTTGGCCCGCGCCGAGCCCGGCTGCACGAGGAGCGCTTCGCGCAGATCTCCCTCGGCCTCCTTGAGGAGCGCGTCGCGGTGGGCGGTATCGGTGGCCGCCTGCCGGAGGGCGAGGGTGCCCAGGTTGTAGAGCGCCCGATACCGGAGGTCGGGATCGAGGGCGCGCGCGGCGGTCGTGAGCGACTGTCGGGCCACATCGTATTCGCCGACCGCGAGCGCCGCGGTGCCGGCATCGTACCAGGCCGTGTCTCCTCCGCCCCGCCCGGCGCGCTCGAGCCAGACGCGCGCGGCCGTCCGGGCATCGCCCGCTTCCATTGCGCGTGCCCCGGACGCGGGACGCTGGGCCGCCAGACGCGACGGCAGCACGAGCGCGAGCAGGATCCCCACCAGCGCGGCGCCCCTCCGCACCAGCGGCTGGAGCACGAGGAGGAGGAAGGCGATCAGCATCGGGATCCACGCCCGCGGGATCAGGTCGGCCGTGCGGGTCTCGCTCCCTTCGGCGCGCCGGAACCCGCGCACGAGGTCGCGCACCGCGCCGGCCTGATCGGGAAGATCGGCCGGGACCAGCGCCGCTTCGGCGGCGTCGGCCACCTTCTCGAGCGTGCGGTCGTCGCGGGCGGAGTGCACGATCCCTCCCGCGTCATCGGGGAGATACTGCAGCAGCGTGCCGACGGAGTCGCGGACCGGCACGCGCACCGGCGTGGGCCCCCCTTCGGCCACGAGCACCAGCCGCACGCCAGCCCGTCGCAACTCCTCGGCCTGTGCCACGATCTCCGACAGGGAGTCGTGACCTTCGCCGTCGGTGAACACGACCAGCACGCGGTCCGCACCGTTCGCGCCGCTGGCGGCGAGGAGCTGGCGTCCCTGCGCGAGCACCGGCGCGAGGCGCGTGCCCCCCTCGCTCGCGAGGTCAGGATCGAGCCCGTCGAGGAAGAGGCTCAGCGCCCCGCCGTCGACCGTGAGCGGGGTGAGGATATAGCTCCGCCCGGCGAAGGCGACGAGGCCGAGCCGGTCTCCCTGGAGGTCCTGCACCAGGCGCCGGGCCTCGCGGACCGCACGCCCGAGGCGGTTGGGCGGCTGGTCCTCGGCGAGCATCGAGCGGCTGATGTCGATCGCGAGGATGAGGTCGAGTGCGCGGGTCTCGGTCGTGACCGAGGTGCGCCCCCAGCGGGGCCCCGCGAGCGCACACGCGAGGGCGGCACCGGCGAACGCGAGCAGGTACGCCGCCCGGGGACCATCCTCGGCGGCGCGGGTCGCGAGATCCGGCGACCAGGCCGCGGCCCGCCCGATGCGCCGGCGCCGTGCCGTCCAGGTCAGCACCCAGGCCGCGACCGCGCAGAGCGGCATCAGCCAGAGCACCAGCGGGTGGTCGAAGACGATCAGCATCAGGGCACCCGCACGGCGACCGTCGAGGCCAGCAGAAGCTCCAGCGCCAGCGCGGCGAGGGCGATAAGCACGAAGGGCCGCGTCATTTCGTCGTACCGGACGTACCGGGTGATCTGGATCGGGGTCTTCTCGAGCCGGTCGATCTCGTGGAAGATCTGCGCCAGAGCGTCGGCATCCTTGGCGCGGAAATATCGCCCACCGGTGACGTCGGCGATCTCCTTGAGCAGCGCCTCGTCGATCCGGACCGGCAGCACCTCGTAGCGGAGTCCGGTGGGCCCCCGCCCCGTCGGCACCGCGGCCTGCCCTTCGCTCCCGACCCCGATGGTATAGACCTTGATGCCGAGGGCCGCCGCCGCCCGCGCCGCGGTGCGCGGGTCGACCGTCCCGCGGTTGTTCACGCCGTCGGTGAGGAGGACCACCACCTTCGACTTGTCGGGCGCGCGCCGCAGTCGGTTCACCGCGGTCGCCAGCCCCGAGCCGATGGCGGTGCCGTCCTCGAGGATGCCGATCCGGAGATCCTCCACGGCGCGCTCGAGCACCGGGTAGTCGGTCGTGACGGGGACCTGCGTCACCGCCTCCCCGGCGAACACGATCAAGCCGATCCGGTCGCTGGTGCGCCCACGGATGAAACCTAGCGCCTGCTGCTTGGCGACCTCGAGCCGATTGGAGGGGGCGAAGTCCTCCGCCAGCATCGAGCTCGAGAGATCCAGCGCGATGGCGATCGCGATCCCTTCCTGTTTGGTCTCGACCTGGTCCCCGCCCACCCGCGGACCCGCGATGCCGATGACGAGCGCGACCAGTCCGATGGCGCGGAGCACCGGCGGGAGCCGCACGACCCAGGCGCCGCGCGAGGCCTCTGCCACCAGGGCGGTGTCACTGTACCCCGGCGCAGGTGCCGGCCGGCGCCGACGACGCCAGAGCCACCACGCCGGCAGGAGGATCAGCAGCAGGAGGAGAGGGCGCGAGAAGCTCATCCGAGCCGCTCCAATGCGACGCGCAGGGCCTCGGCCCGTTCGACCAGATCAGGATCCCCCTCGCCGGGCGCGAACCGTTCCGATTCGAGCGCGACCAGGAGGCCTTCGAGTTCGAGCAACGGCCACTCCGGACGCGCCGGTCGGAGCATCCGGAGGCAGGAGCCGGTATCGAGCGAAGCGGCCGCGGCAGGGACCGCGTGGGCCACCGTGGCCCGGAGCCGCGCCAACGCCGTGGCTTGGGCGACCCGGAGCTCTCCCGCGCGCGCCCAACGCATTGGGTCAGGAGCGGGAAGTGCGGGGAGAGGATCCGGCCCCAGCGCGCGCCGTCGGCGACGGCCGAGCCAGAGCGCCCCCGCCCCGCAGGCGAGACCGAGCAATGTCCACTCCAATACCGGCACCCACGAAGTCTCGGTCCCGCCGAGGGCGCTCGCCGGGGGTTGGACCTGGGCGGAATCGGGGTCGAGCGAGTCGGGGAGGACACTCTGGACGTAGAGTGTGACCGGAGTATCCGCGAGCGAGTCGCTCGCCGCACCGGGGCCGAGGATGGCGGGACCGGGGATCGCGAGGTGATGCTCGCCGGAGGTCCAGGCGACAAGGGCGTAGCGGATCTCGACCGAGTCGGCGTGGCGCACCATGATCGGCATCCCCAGCGGCTGCACGTCCGCGTCGGGCGTATCGGGCCAGGGGGTGGGGCGCACCACCGCGCCCGCCGGGACCCGGACCATCCGGGTCACCCAGACCGTGTCGCCCACCGTCGGCGCGGTCCCCTGCCACAGCAGGAGCAGGAGTCCGATCACCGGCGGCGGGCGCGGCGGGCGAACGCCCGATGCAGGTCCCGCGCGTAGTCACGGTCGGTGGCGAGCACCAGCTGCTCCACACCGGCGACCCGGAGCGCGCGGGCCCGTTCTTCGCGGCGGAGCTCGGACGAGCGCGCCATTCGCCCCCGGACGCCGGGATCCCCCGAATCGACCAGCACCCGCCGTCCCGATTCCTGGTCTTCGAGTTCGATCCAGCCGGCGTCGGGCAGCTGACGCTCCCGCGGATCATCGACGGTCACCGCCACCACCTCGTGCCGGAGCGCGAGCCGCCGGAGCGGACGTTCCCATCCGGCCGCCGCGAAATCGGAGAGCACCACCACGATGGCCCGATGCCGCAGCAGGCGTGCCGCGTAGGTGAACGCCCCCGCGAGGTCGGTGCCGCGCCCCTGCGGCGTGAACGCCAGGATGTCACGCACCACGCGGAGCGCGTGCCGGCGCCCCTTCCCCGGCGGCACCACCTGTTCGACGCGGTCGCTGAAGAGGAGGGCCCCCACCCGGTCGTGCTGGCGGGCCGCCGCGAGCGCGATCACCGCCGCCACCTCGGCCCCGACATCGGCCTTGGTCCGCGGCATCCCGAAGCGGGCCGACCCCGACTGGTCCACGATGAGGAGGACCGTGAGTTCGCGTTCTTCGGTGAAAGTCTTGATGTAGGGAGTGCCGAGGCGGGCCGAGACGTTCCAGTCGATGGCGCGGAAGTCGTCGCCGTGCTGGTAGGCGCGCACCTCCGCGAACTCCATCCCAAGACCGCGGAACACCGAGCGGTACTCCCCCGCCAGCAACGACGTCACGAGCCCGCGGGTGCGGAGCTCGATGCGCTTCACTTGCTGGAGGATCTGGGGGGAGATCGTCGCCATAGTCGGTAGTCGGTGGTCGGTAGCAGATGCGGTACTGGATCCGGATCCGGATCAGCTACCGACTACCGACCACCGACTCACGGAGTGGGCACCGCTTCGAGCAGCCGCGCGATCACCCGGTCGGCATCCAGCTCCTCCGCCTCGGCCTCGAAGGTGAGGATCACGCGGTGGCGGAGCACCTCGGGCGCCATCGCCTTCACGTCGTCGGGGATCACGTACCCCCGGCCGCGGAGGAAGGCGTGGGCCCGCGCGGTCTGCGCCAGCGCGAGCGACGCACGCGGCGAGGCGCCGAAGGCGATGAGGGGGCGGAGGTCGGCGCACCCGGCCAGTCCCGGCTCACGGGTGGCGCGCACCAGGTCGACCATGTAGTCCACCAGCTTCTGGTCGACGTACACCTGCGACACGGCGGCGCGCGCGGCCAGGATCCCCGCGGGATCGAGCACCGCCTCGATGGGGATCGCCGCCCCCGTGCTCATCCGCAACAGCACCTCGCGCTCCTGCTCCCGGGTGGGGTACTGCACCCGGACCTTGAGGAGGAAGCGGTCGAGCTGCGCTTCGGGGAGCGGGTAGGTCCCCTCGCTCTCGATCGGGTTCTGGGTCGCGAGGACCAGGAACGGCTCGGGGAGCGGGAAGGTCGTCCCGCCGATGGTGACCTGATGCTCCTGCATCGCCTCGAGCAGCGCCGACTGCACCTTGGCCGGGGCGCGGTTGATCTCGTCGGCCAGCACGATGTGCGCGAAGATCGGCCCCTTCCGGACCCGGAACTCCTGCGACTTCTGGTCGAAGATCAGGGTGCCGATGACGTCGGCCGGCAGGAGGTCGGGGGTGAACTGGATCCGCGAGAAGGTGGCGTGCACCGTCTCGGCCAGGGTGCGGACCGCGAGGGTCTTGGCGAGCCCCGGCACCCCTTCGAGGAGGACGTGCCCCCCCGTGAGGAGGCCGATGAGCAGCCGTTCGACCATC
>JANMWE010000037.1:0-8853 GCA_031393795.1 Gemmatimonadota bacterium | reverse complement strand
GAGGGTCGAGAGCACGCGCAGGGTATCGAGCGTTACGGCCGCGGCGGTGCCGATCACGATCGGCCCCCCTCCGACGACGGTGTACAGCGACCCGTTGAGCGAGTTGTTGATGTAGAGCGTGTCGCTCACATAGATGCCGTTGGACAGCCGCGTCCCCGCGGTCGAGAGCAGGTGCACCCGGTTGAAGTGCGAGCCCGCGGCGCCCGCGCTCGGCGCCATCGACAGGCTGTAGCCGATATCCGGGGCGAGCCCGATGGTCACGAACTCGGTGACCTGGGTGCCGGACGGGGCGAACGAGAGGGGATCGACCGCGTCGGTCTGGCTGAAGTTCCCGACCTGGAGCACACCGTCGGTCAGGAGGCCGGCAGTGCTGGCGCCACCGAACACGGCATTGGTCGCGATCAGGGAGTCGGTCGGGGTGCTCATCTTGAGCGTCCCGAAATTCTGGGTCGCGAACCGGGCCGCGCGGAGGGTGTGGCCGGCGAGATCGAGGAGGCCGCTGTTGGTGACCGACATCTGGTACCCGCCGGTCAGGAGATCCACGTTCCCGGCCGGATGGGCGCCGTACTGCACCTCGACGTTGCGGTACGGGATCCCGCTCGGGATCAGCTGTCCACCGAGGATGTTGCCGGCGAACTTGGTGAGCCCGACGTCGTAGGCCGATCCGGTGAAGGTGATCGAGTCCCGGATGCCGAGGGTATTGACCCCGATGCCGCCCGCCAGGATCTCGACGGTGCCGGCCACGATGTTGGTGAGCGAGTCCGAGTTGACGTAGGTGCCGGCGTTGGCGATCCGCAGCGTATCGCTGACCCAGATGGAGCCGCCGATGGTCACGCCGCCCGCGGCGGTGCCGAAGTCGATGGTCTTGAGGCGCGAGCCGAGTGGTCCGGTGGCGTTCATCCGGATGGTGTCGCCCAGCGCCGGGGTGAGGCGATGCGACCCGGTCTCGACGAACGACCTGGTGCTCGTCGAGGGCCCGACCATCTGGAGAAAGGCCCGCGCCCGGATGCCGCCCGCGGTGTAGTCCCCTTCGCTGCTGTCGCCCTGGAAGGTGGCGACCCCGGTCACCACCAAGGAGTCGAGCGGATTGGTCATCACCAGGTGGGCGCCGTCCGTCACCGTGAAGTTGGAATCCACCGTGAGGGTCCGCCCGTTAAGGGCGAGGCGGCCGGTGCCGAGCACCGTGGCGTACCCTGCGGTCACCGCGGTATCGAGCACCGCATTCCCGTTGACGAACAGGTTCTTGTACGGCGCGGCGGCGATGTGGCCGGCCAGACCGTTGTAGTAGGTGTTGGTGACGGCGAAGGTCGCGCCCGGGGCAAGTGCGATGCTCTGACCCAGCGCAAGGAGGTTGAGCGTCAGGGCGCTCTTCGCATCGGCGTTGAGGTCGCCCAGGGTTGTGAGAGAGCGCCCGGCACCATTGAGCGTGCCTGAGTTGAGCCGGACCTGGACGCTCACATACGTCCCGCGGTTCTGCCCGTCGAAGAGCTGCACCGTGCCGGTGTCGATCACCAGGGTGGCGAAGCCGACCGGCGGGCCGAAGCAGCCGACATCACAGGCGAGCGCCGGCGAGACCGTCACGCTGTGCGGGCCCGGGCCCACGAACCGGGTGACATGGGTGCCGGTGGCCTGGAACACCCTCGAGGGCGACGAAAAGTCTCCGGCGAGCCGGATCTCACCGGTGGTCAGGAGTCCGGTCTCGTCACCGCCGAGGAAGTTGGCCGCGCTGTCCGCGATCAGGGCATCGCTCGCGCCCTGCATCACGAGGGTGCCGTTGGTCGTGGTCTGGAGCAGCTTGGTGTGGAGGGTGTACCCATTGAGCGTGAACGGCGCGTTCGAGACGTACACCCGGGCAGCATCGACGTTCCCGGCCAATGACGTGCCGGAGCTTCCGCCAACATACAGATCAACATAGGGAAGGGGCTTGATGGACTGTCCGGTGCCCGCGTAGACCGTCGAGGGGACGGAGTACGAGCCTTGGACATCGGTCGCACCGAGCAGCTCCAGCTGCCCCACGGTGATGTTGCTCCCGCTTCCGGTGATGAGCGAATCACCGACCACGATGGTGTCCCCGGTGAATACCCCGTTGTTCCCGACGACCAGCGATCGATTGATGAAGACCGGGCCTGCCGAGGCCGTGAAGTGGACTCCGCTCGAATTGTTGACGACCACGCGCGGCCAGCGGGAGGACTGTGTGGTGTCCGCGAAGGTCGCCGTGACCGGGATCCCGCTGTTCGGGAAGACCACCGTCAGATTGCTGGTGGCGTCGAAGCTCGTCGGGTCCCCGCCCTGGGAGAAGGTGGCGCCCGTGAGCGTGAGCGTCCCGTCGATCAACCGGCCGGTCTCGCTCCCGCCGAAGAACTGCAGGCCGGCGGCGTCGAGCGAGTCGGTCGCCCCGTCCATAGTGAGGAACCCGCTGTTGAGCGTGGCGAAGGTCCCGGTCACGTGGACCGCGACCCCTCCCACGTTCAATTGGGCGCCGATCCCGTCCACGGTGAGCGAACCGTTCACCGTGACGGTCCCGACCGCCGAAACGGTGCCGGTGATGCGGGTGCTCGGC
The DNA here is from genome assembly GCA_031393795.1 of Gemmatimonadota bacterium. Classification (GTDB taxonomy): domain Bacteria; phylum Gemmatimonadota; class Gemmatimonadetes; order Gemmatimonadales; family GWC2-71-9; genus CAMLHU01. The sequence goes on along the minus strand of JANMWE010000037.1, from coordinate 6,293 downwards.
AGCACCCCCGACACCTGCTGTCCCGCGCCGGCCAGCACCAGCGTCCCGGTCCCGGCGATGGTGTTCCCCGCCATCACTCGGCCCAAGGTGACGAGGGTGTCACCGGGGAGGATGGTGAGCGTCGCCCCGGAGCCGAGCACCAGAGTGCCGACGGTGTCGACCGGAATGTTGAAGGTGACCGAGGCGCCGCCCGGGATGAAGACCGAGTCGGAGGTGAGGGGGACCGCGGCGGTCGACCAGTTGCCCGGCGCGCTCCACAGCCCGGTGGCGGCGCCATTGGTGAAGACCACCGCGCCCGCGGGGGCCGGGTTGGTCACGTTGAAGGTCGGCGTGGTGAAGCCGTCGATCGGCCGCCCCTGGACCGCAAGATGGAAGGATGCGCCGGCGCTGCTGCCGATGAGCTGGATCCCGAAGAAGCTGGCGCTGGCGCCGTCGAAGTTGGCGACGGGAGCTGCGGGGGTGAGGATCGCGTTCCCCGGGTTGGTCGCCATGGTGAGGTTTACCAACGCGCTCACGTTGCTCCGGAACGACCCGTCCGGTTCGGTGACCTGCAGCGAGAAGCCGAACGGCACGGCGCTGTCGATCGCGGCCGGGAGCGGCCCCGAAAGCGCCAACCGGCTCCACTGGGCGGTCGCGCCGCCGCTGACGGTGGTGAGCGTCGACCCGTCGAACGGGATGCTGCCGAACATCCGGACCACCAGGGCGTTCGCGTCGGCGAGCGTGTCGTCCACCTGCAGCAGCTTGCCCGCGGTCGGCAGGCTGTTGAACGTGATCGCGCGCAGGTCGAGCGGAGTGGCGCGGCCGGCGCCGCGGATCGTGAGCTGAGTCTTCCCCTCGGGGGCGCCGAAGGAGAAGCTCACCGTGTCGATCACCGAGGAATCGCCGGTGACGAGGGCGACGCCGGCGAGCTGCACACTCCGCAGTTGCACCTGGCCGGCGGTGATGGTGCTGTCCGGACCGTTGAGGAAGAGCGTGCCCGTCGTGTGGATGTCGCGGAGCGTCCCGTGGACCAGGACGCCGGCCGTGATCGCTACGCTACTCCCGGCGAGGTCAAGTTCATTGAAGCCGAACCCCTGCGCGCCGCCGGTGAAGCTGAGGGTCTGTCCGGAGGCCCCGTTGAGGACCGTGACGTGGCTGCCGGTGGCGTCGAACGCGTCGGGGGTCCCGATCCGCTGGAGCCCGCCGCCGTTGAGGATCAGGTGCCCGGCGGTGAGGACGCCGGCCTCGGCGGCGCCGCCGAAGATCGCGGTGCTGTCGACCACCATCGAGTCGAGCGAGTTGGTCATCAGCAGCCGACCGGTCCCCTCGGTGGAGAGGTTGTGCCCGACGTGCAGCGTGTGGCCGCCGAGGACCACCGAGCCGAGCACCTTCAGCTCGCCTCCGATCAAGTGCGATCCGGTGAGGATGTTGGTCGTGAGCCAGACGTCCTTCCGCATCGTGTCGGGGAAGAAGGCGCTCACCTTCTTGAACGACGTCGTATCGACCCTCCAGAGCTTATTCGGGTCGTTGAGGTCGCCGCCGAGGGTGGCGAAGGTGCCGCCGACCGAGTCGATCACCGGTGAGGCGATGCCGGCGTTCCCGCCGATCCAGGCGTGGCCGGCGAAGTTGACGCCCTTCCCGGTGACGGTCACGTGGTTGAACCGCGAGCGCCCGTTGTCCATCGTGGTCAGCGTCGCCGTGACCGCCGTGGTCGAGTCGGTGAACCGGCTCTCGTTGGTCCCGGTCGCGACGAATGACGAGTCGCTGTTCGTGTTCCCCTGGCTGAAGAGGCCGTGGAAGCGGAAGACGCCGGCGGTGATCTTGCCGGTCTCGTTGCCGCCGTTGAACTGCGCGACCGTCCGCGCATCCACGGTGTCGTTCGGGGAGGTCATCGTCAGCGTGCCCTGGCCGTTGGTGTACACGCCGTCGGCGTGCAGGGCGAAGCCCGCGAGGGTCAGGTTCGCCGGGCCCCCGTTCCCGACCTGAAGGGTCGCGGGGGTCGGGAGGTCGAGCGCTGAGGTGAGCGACGCGGTCCCGGTGACGAGGATGCTCGAATACGGGAGGAAGGGGATGCGCTGGTTGGCGCCACCGAAGACGGTGGTGTTGACCGCGTAGGTCCCTGCCACGGTCAGGCTGTCGTCCACCTCGAGCGTGCCGCGCAGGGTGATCTGGCTCCCGGCCACCGAGAAGAGCGGGCCGTGCACCAACACGGGGACGGTGCTGAACCCGAACGTGTCGGTGATCCCGCTGGTCGTATTCCCCAGGATCAGGGAATCGAGGACTTCGACATCGTATCCACCACCACCGAGGCGGCGGGGGAAGGCGTCGAGCACGACCAGCTTCCCGAAATGGGAGTTGTCCGAACTGGTGTAGAGCGTCGCCTGGGACCCTGCCATCAGGACGGTCTTATGGGCCGCATCGGCCATGAAGGACGAGCTGTTCTGGTGGGTGAAGTCACCGCGCACCACCAGCGTGCCGCCGGTGAGGTGGCCCGTGCTGTTCCCGCCGCGGAAGAAGGCCGAGCCGGCATCCACCGAGTCGCCGGAGGCCATCGTCAGGAGGCCCAGGCCATTGGTACCGAGGTTCGCGCCGACCTTGAGGCCGAAACCATTCGCGATCAGTTCGCCCGGCTGCGCCGGAGGCCCGACCTCGCTCGCAGCAATGCCGAGGTTGAGGTTCCCCGCCACGGTCTGGCTGTCGCCGAGCGAGAAGACCGCGTTCGCGATCGTGAGGTTTCTGTACGGGAGGTGCGGGAGGATCCCGCCGCCGCCGAGGAGCCCGGTCGAGCCGACGACGTAGCCGGGGGCGCCGGTGAAGGAGAGGCCGTTGTACGCGGTCAGCGACGCGAGGTGGACCCCTGCGCTCGGCTGCAGTGTCACCGGTCCCAGCGCCGTGATGTCCCCACCGAAGGTGGTGTCGTACTCCACCGATCCGCCGATCGAGACCGACTCGGCCAGCAACCCGTTCTGCGCGATGCTGTCCACGCCGTCGGCCAGGTCGAGGCTGCCGAACTTCGAGTTGATCGTGTCGGTGGCGCTGGTGGCCCGTGCGTCGAACTTGAGGTTGCGATGACCGAGCGGGCCGGTGAAGCGGGTGGTGTGGCCGGCGCTGGCCCAGAAGGCCGAGCCCGAGACGTCGGCGGCCTGGCGGAAGTTCCCGCCGATCTGGAGTGTGCCGCCCGTCAGGAGCCCGATGGTGCTGGCGCCGTTGGTGAAGAAGTCGCCGGCGACGTTCAGCCGGTCGGCGGCATTCGTCATCACGATGGCACCGTTGCCGTTGACGTTGGCGCCGCGGTTGACGACCACGGTGTGGCCACCCACGTCGAACCGGGCCGCGAACAGCGACCCATTGACATGGAGATCACTTCCGACGACCAGGTCGGCGTTCGCCACCACGTTCCCTTCGATCTCCAGGGTGTCGTACGGAATGGCCGCGATCAAGACCGGCGTGGCGCCGAAGTAGTCGGTCGTCGCGACGCTGTACGTCCCGCCCACGGCGACGCTGATCGTCGCCCCGCTGCGAAGCGTGCGGGCCTGGACGGTGCCTCCAGCATCGACATCGAAGGTGCCGTGGGAGATGAAGCCGCCGAGGCTGGTGTCCGAGAGCGTCGCGCCCGTGGTGATGACGACGGAGCCCAGCGCGCCGTACGACCCTTCCAGCTCTGCGGTGCCGGCCGTGCTGACCTGGAGCCGCGCGAAGTGCGACGGCAGGAGCGGATACACCGGCGGCGGGCCCGCGACCAGGGCCGGTGGCCCTGGAGGCGGCGTGAAGGTGATGTGCTGGATCGTGCTCCCGTTGAGGATCGTCAGGTGATTCCCGCTCGGCGCGAAGGCGTCGAAGGTCGCCCCTCCGGTCAGGAAGTCCCCGCTCACCCGGAGCGTCCCGTCGGTCAGCAAGGTGTCGGTCCCGCCGTTGAACTGTGCCGGGCCGGTCACGTTGACGACCGCGTCCTTGTTGGACATCCCAAGCCGCCCGTTGCCCGTGGTCTGCAGCAGGCCGGTCACGTTCAGGGTGTCGGGCCCGACGAGGAGGTCGCCCCGGATGTCGAGGTTGAAGCCGAAGCTCGCGGTACCCGCGACGGCGTACGTCCCGAGGACGGTCGCCTGTGAACTGACCTGGCCCGAGAGCGCGCCGGTCCCGCGGAGGATCAGGAAGCCCGACCCGACGATGGTGGTGCCCGCCTCGACGGTGCTGTCGGCGACGAGGGAGTCGCTGGCGGCGATGGTGACCGTGGCGCCGGTGGCCACCCGGAGGCGGTTCACCTTCGCCGTGCCGCTCTGGACCGACGGCGCGTTGATGCCGACGCCCGAGATGAAGACGTTGGTGGTCGAATCGGGAACGGTACCGGTGCTCCAGTTGGTGGCGGTGTTCCAGTCAGTGCTCGTGGTGCCGAACCACTGGCTGGCGAACCCGGCAGGAAGGGGCACTGTGATGTTGAACGGCGCGGAGGTATCCGGCGTGATCCCGGCCGTGGTCGCGACCAGGGTGTAGCCGAACCCGGCCGCACTGACGGTGAGGTCGCCGAACTTCGCGACGCCGAGCACCGCGGCGACCGTCGTGGTCCCACCCAGCGTGGCGCCGCCGGGGTTCGCGCCGAACGCGAGGGAGACGCTGCCGGTGAAGTTCGCGTCGGGATTGCCGTCAGGGCCCCGCACGTACACTTGCACCGTGTCGAGGATCCCGAGGACCCCGGCGCTGACCGGCTGGATCAGGAACTTGAAGGTCGACCAGTCGATGGTGGCGCCATCGGCGCCGGCCACCTGCTGCTCGAACGGGGTGCCGTCCAGCGGGAAGCTGTGGAACATCCTGATGGTCAGCGGGCTCCCGTTCGCCAGGGTGTCCGTCGCCGAGAGGTACTTGCCCGTGGTGGGCGTGGTCAGGAATTGCACGTTCGCGAGCGCCTCGGGCGTGGCACTCCCCGCCTCCGCGATCGCGAACTGGACTGCGGTCGGGTCCTGTCGCTGGAAGGTCACGTTCTGGAGGAAGGCGATCGGCCCGCCGCTGTAGGTCACGCGCACGCTGTCGAAGGTCACCGTGTTGAGCGCGAGGCCACGGGTCGCGACCGACCGGACGCCCGCGGTCGAGCCGACCGTCACCGGCAGGCCGAGGGGTGCCGCGATCGACCCGTTGACGACGATGTTGTTGCCGAGGGCCAAGGCGGTCGGGCCCTCGAGCCGCAGGTCGTTGAAGCGGTTCCCGGCCGCCGACGGCGCGGCGAAGGTGACGGTGTGCGTCACCGGGTCCCTGAAGACGGTGGTGTGCGTCCCGGTCGGCTGGAAGACGGAACTCCCGGTCGGCTCGCTGAAGTCACCGCGGAGGATCAGGGTGCCGGCGGTGAGGAGCCCGGGGGTGGTGACGCCGTTCCACGTCGCCGTCCCGCCGATGTCGACGCTGTCCGCGGGGTTCTGCATCTGGAACGCACCGCCGGTGAGGGCGAGCGCGCTGTCGACCCGGAGCTTGAAGCCGTTGATCGTGATCGTGCCCGCGGTCTGGCTCAGCTTCGCCTGGATGGCGATCGAATGCGGCAGCGTCAGCGTCCCGCTCACCGTCACGTTCCGGGTGAACGAATCGGGCACGATCGACGGCGCGCCGGTCAGGCTGGTGATCTCGGGGCGCCACGACACGTTGGTCGGGTCGGTGAGGTTGCCGTTGACCGTCAGGATCTGGTTCGCCGAGGAGGTGACCACGCCCCCCGCGATCGAGGCATTCCCGGCCACCGCGCCACCACCGGCGAAGTTCACTCCCGCGGCGTTCGCGATGACGAGATCCTGGAAGTGGTTCCCCGCCAGGCTCTGGGCGGCGAACGTCACGCTCTGCGCCGCGGTGCCGGCGAAGATCGTAACGTGCGTGCCGGTCGCCTGGAACTCGGTCGACCCGCTCGGCTCGCTGAAGTTGCCGCGGAAGATGATCGTCCCGGCCGTGAGGAGCCCGGTCGCGGTCGAGCCGTTCCACGAAGTCGCGCCGGCGACGTCGAGGGTGTCGGCGCCGTTCTGCATCCTGAACTGCCCGCTGCCGTTCAGCGTGAATGCGCTGTCGACCCGGATGTGGAAGCCGCTCGGCGCGATCACCCCGGCCGTCGAGGTCAGGTTGGCCTTGAAGGCGACGTTGTGGCTGAGGTTCAGGCTCCCGCTCACCGTCACGTTCCGGGTGAACGAATCGGGCACGATCGACGGCGTGCCGGTCAGGCTGGTGATCTCGGGGCGCCACGACACGTTGGTCGCGTCGGTGAGGTTGCCGTTGACCGTCAGGATCTGGTTCGCCGAGGAGGTGACCACGCCCCCCGCGATCGAGGCATTCCCGGCCACCGCGCCACC
>JANMWE010000022.1:0-7521 GCA_031393795.1 Gemmatimonadota bacterium | reverse complement strand
TAGATCGCCGGGATCACCAGGAGCGTGAGCAGCGTGCTGCTGATCATCCCCCCCACCATCGGCGCGGCGATCCGCTTCATGATGCTCGCCCCCGCTCCCGTCCCCCAGAGGATCGGGAGCAGGCCGGCCATGATCGCCGTGACGGTCATCATCTTGGGGCGGACCCGCTCCACGCCTCCCTCCATCACCGCCTCGTACAGGCCGATCAGGTCACGTCGACCCGCGTCCGCCCGGGCTTTCCAGGCGTGGTCCAGGTAGATCAGCATCACCACCCCGGTCTCGGCGGCGACGCCGGCCAGCGCGACGAACCCGATCGCGACGGCCACGGACCAGTTGTAACCGAGTGCCCAGGTGAACCAGATCCCGCCGACCAGGGCGAAGGGGAGCGAGAGCATGACGATGAGAGATTCCCCGACGCTCTTGAAGTTGAAATAGAGGAGCAGGAAGATGATCCCGAGCACCGCGGGGACCACGAGCGTCAACCGCGCCTTGGCCCGCTGCATGTATTCGTACTGGCCGCTCCAGGTGAGCGTGTAGCCGGGAGGCAGCCGGACCCCGTCGCGTACGGCGCGCTGGGCATCGGCGACGTAACTGCCGATATCCCGGCCCACCACATCGACGTACACCCAGGCGGTCGGGATCGCGTCCTCGGTCCGGACCACCATCGGACCCGCCGTCTGGCGGATCGTCGCCACCTGACCGAGGGGGACGTACGCGCTGCGGCCCCCCGCGCCCCGGGCGGCCCCGGCGATCCCGCCCATGGCATCCCCGGCGGGCGATGACGCCCCACCCACGCCGTGGGCCACCGGGATCAGCACCGAGGCCAGCCGTTCCGGGGTGTCGCGCAGCTCATGCGGATACCGGATCCGGACCCCGTACCGTTCCCGCCCCTCGACGGTCTGCGTGATCGTCATCCCGCCGACCGCGGTGGCGATGACGGTCTGGATGTCGCCCACGTTCAACCCGTGGCGGGCAGCGGCGGCCCGATCGATCGCGATGTCGAGGTAGTACCCCGACACTGCGCGTTCCGCGAAGGCGCTCCGGGTCCCGGGGACTCCCTGCACTACCCGCTCCACCTCCTTTCCTATGCGCTCCAGCTCCCCCAGGTCATTGCCGAAGATCTTGATGCCGACAGGCGTCCGGATGCCGGTGGCCAGCATGTCGATCCGTCCGCGGATCGGCATGGTCCAGGCGTTGGTGACTCCCGGCAGGCGGACGGCCGAATCCATTGCGGCAAGGAGCGACTCGTAGGTCACTCCGGGCCGCCAATCGTCCTCTGGACGGAGAGTGATGGTGGTCTCGAACATGTCGAGTCCGGCGGGGTCGGTCGCCGTGTTGGCGCGTCCCGCCTTGCCCCAGACGTGGGCCACCTCGGGGAAGCCCTTGAGGATGCTGTCCTGGATCCGCAGGATCTCCCGCGCCCGGGCGACGCTGACGCCCGGGAGCGTCGTCGGCATGAAGAGGATCGTCCCCTCCTGCAGCGGCGGCATGAATTCGCTCCCGATCCGCGACGCGGGAACGATCGTCAGGAGGAGCACCCCGATCCCGACCCCGATCACCGGCACCCGATGCCGCAGCACCAGTTCGAGGACCGGCCGGTAGACGAAAATGAGGGCCCGGTTGATCGGGTTGGCGCGTTCGCGGTAGAGCTTTCCGCGGATGAAGAGCCCCATCGCCACCGGGACCAAGGTGATCGACAGGAGGCTGGCGGCGGCCATCGAGAAGGTCTTGGTGTACGCCAGCGGCGCGAAGAGTCGCCCTTCCTGTCCTTCCAGCGAAAAGACCGGGATGAAGCTCACGGTGATGATGAGCAGGGAGAAGAAGAGCGCGGGACCGACCTCGCGGGCGGACGCGACCACCACCGCCCACCGCTCGTCGAACGTCAGCACCCCGGTGTCGAACGACGCACCCCGGGGGGCGTTCGCGCCCAGCTTCGCCTCGACCGCGCGCTCGAGGTGCTTGTGCATGTTCTCGATCATCACGATCGCGGCGTCGATCATGGCGCCGATGGCGATCGCGATCCCGCCCAGCGACATGATGTCCGCCCCGACGCCGACCCACCGCATGCCGATGAAGGCCATCAGGATCCCGACCGGCAGGGTCACGATCGCCACCAGGGCCGACCTGGCATGCAGCAGGAAGAGGATGCAGACCAGCGCGACGATGATGCTCTCCTCGACGAGCTTGTCGCGCAGGGTCGCGATGGCGCGCTCGATGAGATCGCTCCGGTCGTACATCGGCCGGATGACCACACCGGGCGGCAGCCCCGACTGGATCTGGGCGAATTTCTCCTTGATATTCGCGATCGTCGTGAGGGCGTTCTGGCCGAACCGCATCACCACGATCGCCCCGACGGCGTCCCCCCGTCCATCCATCTCGGCCACCCCCCGCCGTACCGCGGGCCCGATGGTCACGCGCCCGAGCTGGGCGACCCGGATGGGGGTGCCGTTGGGAGCCGCACCGACGACCACGTTCTCGATGTCCGAGATCGAGGTCAGGTAGCCCAGGCCGCGGACCATGTATTCCCGTTCTGCCAGTTCCATCACCATCGCCCCGACATCGGCGTTGGCATTCTGGATCGCGGCCATGACCCGGGTGATGGGGATGTCGTAGCCCTGCAGCTTGGCCGGGTCGAGGTCGATCTGATATTGCTTCTCGAACCCGCCGAGCGTGGCGACCTCCGAGACCCCAGGGACCGCCGTCAGTGCGTACCGGAGGTACCAGTCCTGCACGCTCCGCAACTGCGCCAGGTCCATCCGCCCGGTGGTGTCCTCCAACGCGTACTGGTAGATCCACCCCAGGCCGGTGGCGTCGGGCCCGAGGGTGGGCTTCACATTCGCCGGCAACTTCTGCCCGAGGCCACTGAGGTACTCGAGCACCCGGCTTCGCGCCCAGTACAGGTCGGTCCCGTCCTCGAAGATCACGTAGACGAAGGAGACCCCGAAGAACGAGTACCCCCGTACCGTCTTCGCCCCCGGCACCTTCAGCATCTCCGCGGCGATCGGATAGGTGACCTGATCCTCCACGATGCGCGGCGCCTGCTCGCTGTAGTCGGCCTGGACGATGACCTGCACGTCGCTCAGGTCGGGGAGCGCTTCGAGCGGGGTCCGTCGGACGGCGATGACGCCGCCGATGACGGCCGCGGCGGTGAAGAGCCCGATGAGGAGCCGGTTCGCGGTCGACCATTCGATGATCCTGTTCAGCATAAACGCATCACTCCGGCGTCGACATCTGGGTGTGATCCATCCCGGCCATCGAATCCGGCTTCGGGCGGGTGGGGGTCACCGGCGTCGATGCCGGGGAGCGCGGAAGCGCGGCCGGTGGCTTATCCAACCCCGGCATCGATCCGTCAGCGGGCTTGGCTGGCGCCGGACCTGCGCGGGCGCCAGGCGCCGCGATGTCCATCCCCGGCATGTTCCCCATTCCCCCGAGCAACGAGCCCAGGTTCGACTCCGCATCCATCAGGAAGGTGCCGGAGGCGACCACGGTGTCGCCGCGAGCCACCCCCGACAGGACCTCGACCCGATCGTCGGTCGCCGTGCCGATAGTGATGAGGCGAGGGACGAACTGGCCCCCGTTGCGCACGAACACGAGGTTCCGCTCCCCGGTGCTCAGCACCGCCGAACGCGGCACGCTGAGGGTCGGGACGCCCGGGGTCGAGAACCGGATGGTGGCGTACATCCCGGGTTTCAGGATCAATCCGGGATTGGGCAGTTCGACCCGGATCCGGGCCGTGCGCGTCTGGGCGTCGATCGTCGGATAGATGTAGGTGACCCTGCCGCTCCGCACGTCCCCCGGCAGCGCCGCGAATTCCGCCCGGACGGTCAGCCCCAACCGGACCGCCGGAAGGTCCTGTTCAAAGACCTCTCCTTCGAGCCACACCCGGCTGAGATCGGCGATCCGGTAGGCGACGTCCCCGGGCATGAGGCGCTGACCCGCCGTGACCCCCTTCTCCACGACGACGCCGGTATACGCGGATCGGAAGGTGACGGTGCGTTCGACCGCCTCCGTCCGTTCCACCCGGCGGATCTCCTCATCTGGAACTCCCCAATACCGGAGCCTCCGGCGCGCGGCCTCGAGGAGGTCCGCGGCGCTTTGGCGTGCCTCCGGGGTCCCCGCCCCTACTCCACCTTCCAGCCGCTTGGCCAGGATGAGCTCTTCCTCGGCAGAGACGACCATCGGGGCATAGAGGCTGAAGAGCGGGTCCCCGACCCGCACCGAGCGACCGGTGAAGTCGACGAAGAGCCGGTCCACCCATCCCTCCACCAGCGGGGCGACGGTCTTCACCCGGGTCTCGTCGACGTTCACCTGCGCCACGGTCCGGACCTCCCGGTCGAGCGGTCCCCAGAGGACCGGCGCGAAGGTCACCCCGATCCGGGTCTGATCCCGCTCGCCCAGCGTCACCGGCATCTCGGCCGGGGTGACGACCCCGCCTTCCTGCACCGGCGTTCCCCCCGTACCCGCGGGGGGCGGGGCGCGGTGGGGCAACAGCGCGTAGACCACGATCGCGGTCAGGAGCAGGCCTCCCGCGATCGAGAGCCAGGCCCGACGGGAAAGGCCCGCCGTGCCGAACGGTGTGGGATCGGACATGGTCACGGTACCTCCGGGCGCGCGGATGCCGGGTCGAACAGCTCGCGACCCAGCAGCATTTCAAGTTCAGCCAGCGCGGTGCCGCGCTCGGCGTCGAGGGCGATGAGATCCTGACGGTAACGGTTCACGGTCATCTGGTCATCCAGCAATGTCATGAAGTCCACCGCCCCGGTCCGATACGAGGACTGGGCGGACTGGACGGTCGTCTCGGCCTGCGGAAGAATGGTGGTGCGGTAGAGCTCGCCCAGTCGCCGGGCGCGCTCGACCGCGGCGTAGAGCTCACCCACGCGCCCGCGCGTCTCGGCGCGCATCTCGTCGAGGTCGGCCCGGGCCATCGCCCGCATCGCTTCGGTCTCCCGTCGCATGGCGAACTGCCGGTTGCCGGCAAAGACCGGCAGGTTCACCCCGAGCATCAGGCTCACCATTCGATCGGTCCCTCCACCCGCCATTGGGCGCTGACCGTACTGGACCCCGACCTCGAGGTCGGGCCAGATCTCACGCCGAGCCCCTCGGGCGGTGGCCTCCGCCGAGCGCACTTCGGCCTCGCCGGCCCGGACCATCGGACGGTGGGTCTCTGCTTCCGCGACCAGACTGTCGAGGGGGACGAGGCTGTCGGGAAAGAGGGGCAGGATCGGGAGGCCGAGGACGGAGTCGGGTGCCCGGGCCAGGAGTGCATTGACCCGCGCGAGGGCCGCCGCGCGTCCCGCTTCCATGCGGAGGATCTCCTCCTGCATTCGGGCGATCTCGACCTGGGCCCTGAGCACGTCGACCTGGCGCCCCTGCCCGACCCCGTACATGGTCTCGGCCACCTTTGCGATGTCCTGCAGGAGCCGAAGGGTCTCCCGCGCCACGCCGATCGACCGGTCCATCTGGTACAGGTCATAGAACCCCATCGCGGCCCGGGCGCGGACGTCCCAGCCCACCTCGTCGGCGCGCGCCTGCTGCGCGGTCGCCCGTTCCGCGGCCGCCCGGCCCGCGAGCCCGAGCTTCCCCGCGGTCGGGAACATCTGGATCAACTGGATCTGGTTCATCCCCAGTGGGTCAGAGAGTCCCAGGCCCGGCAGCTCGCGGTTCATCAGGCCGAGTTGGAGCTGAGGATCCGGCAGGGTGCGGGCTGGCGCCACCCGTGCCTCGGCGGCGCGCGCGAGCGCGGCCGCGGCGGCGATGCGGGGGCTCGCGGAGGGCAGCGCCCCATAGAGGTCGCCGAGCCGCAGCGGGACCTGGGCTCCGACTGGTATCGCGATGGCCTGGACGAGGGCGACGCCCCCGGCGAGCAACAAGGATCTGAATGACATGCTGTACCCACGCGCGATCAGGCGCGATCAAAGGATGGAGGCCGCTGCCGCGCGGACGCGCGGAGCTGTCTCACCTGCGTGGGGTCAGCTTCGAGGAGGGGGGGTGGTGTGCTGCGGAGCGACCGAGGTCAGGGCGACCTCGATGGACAGCGGATGGGCAACGACCGGAACTCCGACGGCCAGAATGGTCGTGGACGAGATCTGTGAAGAGAGGCACACCCCTGACCCACAGAGGGCCACCGTATGGTGGTGGGTCGGAGCTCCGGCGGGAGTGCCGTGCTGGGGCATCCCTTGGCCGTCCGTGGTCGCGCAGTGGGACGCGGGAGCTTTCTCCTCCATCGAGGTCGCGCACACCGGCGCCACGACCCCGCCCAAGGTGGCGAGCAGGGCGACGAGCGCGAGGGTGCGGCGGCCGAGCGGAGCGAGGAGCAGTAGCATCGTGAGCGGAACCTAATCAAGCCAAGTGAAGGCGTCCGGAACACAGTATGAAGGTGCCTTCATATTCGATCTCTCCCGCCCCATTGGATCAGGGAGAATACGCGCTATCCGGGCGCCCGTCGTGCTGTGCGGGGTGATGTCCCGGCGGCATCGGACTCGCGGCGCTGTCCCCTGCCGTGGGCATCCCTTCCATATGTTCCCCGCCATGGGAATGCCCTCCCCGTTCCATCATGAGTTGCTCGATCATTTCGGTCGACACACCGACCGCATGACGGAACACGAGCTCGCCGCCGAGATACCCGACCCCGAGGAGGCCGGCGGCACCCAGGACACCGAGCAGCGCCGCGCCGCGTGACAATGGTCGGCGCCAGCGCCAGATCGCCGTGGAGGACAGGATCGCGACCGCGGCGAAGGCCAGGTTACGATGTAGAATCATCTGGAGGTGGGCCATTTCGGAATGCTCGACGCGATCGAAGGCGATCAGTCCGGTAGCGATCGCGGCGACGGCCCCGAGCAGCCCGATCCACCACAGGAATGTCGCGGTCAGTCGCCAGCGTGATGACCCCGACCATGCGCCGAGTGCATCCAGCGCCACGGCGGCGACGAGCGCGACGAGGGGAAAGTGGATCACCATCGGGTGCCCACTGTGCAGCGGGAAGAGGCTCATAGGAGGTGTCTCTCGCGGAGTGGGGGCAAGTCAATGGTGCGTCGAGTCGTGTGGCGTGGCCATTCCGGGCATACCGGTGTGCGACCGGCCCGGCATCGAATCCGTCCGTTCCGGGTGCGATCGCTTCGGTGCCGGCATCCTTGGTGGCGAGGGGGGAGGCGAGAATGTTCCTCCGCGCACTTCGCCCACGAGGCGCCGCAGGGCCGTGTCGGAGGCGATCCGTTTTTGGATCACGGTATCCGCCAGCATGCGTTCGTAGAGCGCTTCCATCGCTCGGACCTGTGCGTGCCGGGCGGTATCCTCCCCCGCCATCGCGGCCGGGATATGGCTCATCTCATGATCCATGGGCGCCTTCACCCGACTCGCGGCCTTGGTGTCCGGAGGCGCGTTCTGGGGGTGGTCCATTCCCGCCATCGGTGGGGTGGCGGTGGTGGCCGCCGAAAGCGGCAGGAGCAGGCCCGTCGCCGGGCCGCCCATGGCTCCCACGCCGCCCATCATCTCACCCATGTTCAGCCACTCATCGCGCGACAC
>JANMWE010000007.1:0-2447 GCA_031393795.1 Gemmatimonadota bacterium | reverse complement strand
GACGGGGAACCTCACCCCCTAACCCCCTCTCCCTTACGGGAGAGGGGGAACTCGCAGCAGTGCTCCCCCTCTCCCGTAAGGGAGAGGGGGCCGGGGGGGTGAGGTTACTCGTCCGCGATCTTGCCGAGCAGCTCCACCACTCGCTCGATCTGATCGGGGCCGTTGTAGATGTGGGTCGAGAGCCGCATGAAGTTGTAACCGTACTCTCCCACCTGCCGGACCCGCACCGGACCGAGCTCGGCCAGGCGCCGTGCGACATCCGGGGTCGGCTTTCCCTCGATGGTGAAGCTCACCAGCGCGCTCCGGAACTCGGGACGTGAAGGAGAGACCATCCTGACCCTCGAGATGGTGCGGAGCTTGGCGTCGAGCACCGTCGCGAGGCCGCGGATGCGGCGCTCGATGTTGGCCTGTCCGATCGCGGCATTGAAATCGAGCGCCGCCTGGAGCCCGGCGGTGATCGAGTCGTTCCGCGTGCCCACGTGGTCGAAGCGCATCCCCTTGATGCTCAGGTCGTCCCATCCCCCCGAGGCCGCGAGGGGCCAGAGTCGGTCGATCCAAGCCGGGGAGATGTACAGGAACCCGCTCCCCTTCGGCGCCAGGATCCACTTGTGGGGGCTCGAGGCGTAGAAATCGGGGCCGAGCGCCGTGATGTCGAGCTGCAGCATCCCCGGCGGGTGCGCCCCGTCCACGACCGTGATGATCCCCCGCTTCCGCGCCTCGGCCGTGAGGAGTGCCAGCGGCTGGATCATCCCGGTGGAGAAGAGGATGTGGCTGATGCTCCAGACCTTGGTCTCCGGCGGGCTCGCCGCGACCCAGGCGTCGACCAGCTCCTGCGGCGAAGCGGGGTCAAGCGGCGGGGTGAAGGTCACGAGCTTGGCGCCGTAGCGTTTGGCCACCAGCTGCCAGCAGGAAATACCGCCCACGTGCTCGTGGGTGGTGGAGACGATCGTGTCCGCCGGACCGAGGTCGATCCCGCGGGCCACGACGTTCATTGACTCCGTGGTATTGCGCGTCAGCGCGAGATTTTCGGGAGGAGATCCCACCAGCGCGCCGAGGGAGCGGAAGAGCTTGGCACCGTCGACGCCCTGCTGCTTGAAGACCGTCTCGAATGCGGTGAGGTGCGCGATGGTGGCGTCGACCACCGGGCGGGGGGAGGCGCCGAAGGTACCGGTATTGAAGAAGATCCCGTCGGCGACGTAGAACTGCTGCCGGAGTGCGTGCCACCAGTTCTCGGTGTCGGCAAAAGGCGCGAGAGGCGCGAGAGGCGCGACAGAGGGAGCGGCAGCCGTGGTCGACGCTGCAGCACAAGCAGCCAGCCAACCTGCTCCGGGGAATAGCGCGGCGGCCGCCAGGATCTCACGTCGGTTCATCTACCGCGCCTCACGCGCCTTACGCGCCTTCTCACTCACCGGTACAACGCGCCGGCGAGGAGGCTTACGAACGCGCAGGTGGTCGCGATCATACCCGCCAGCCGCTGCTTGGTGCGGAGGGCGTCGAACGGCTCGGCGTGAGCCACAGGGTCGAGGCGGGCGAGCTTGTTGACCGCCGGCAGCGCCACCGCGAAGACCAGCGCCGCGCCGACGAGCCCGAGCCCCTGCATCGCCATGATCCAGGGACTGATGGCGACCTCGAGTTCGCCCCGATTGAGGGCGCCCATGTAGGTCATCGTGAGGAAGAGCCCGGACAGCACGATGATCCCCGCCCCTGGCGCGATCATCTTGGCGTAGACCGCGGCGACGAGCCGAGCGGCGATCCCCTGTTCCGGCCGGCCCATCTTCCTGGCCGCCAGGCTCACGAACATCGCGGCAAGGCCGCCGCCGATCCAGAGGACGCCACCCAGGAGGTGGAGGAATACCCAGAGCGATCTCACGATATGATCCCGGTTGAAAGGAGTGCGTCGATCGGCCGCCGGCCATCCACGCCGGCGTCGAGGTCGTGCCAATGGTCTATCCGTTCCTCGCCCAGCCGCCAACAGAGATACACGAGCCGATCGTCCCGAAGCGCATAGAAGTCGATGAGCCCTGCCTCGATCCCCTTCGCGATGCAGCCGATCGCTTCCAGCTCGCCGAAGAGTGCGGCCACTCGCTCGGCCAGGAGTGCCACTTCCCGCTCCGCCGCCACCACCTCAGGTGGGAGCCGCTCCTCGGCCCGGGCGCCCGCGGAGATGAGCTCGAACTGCCCCACCGCCGCCCGCCAGAGCGCGTACTCGTGCTGCAGGTCGACGACGATGCGCCGCACCAGCGGGAGGGTGCGTTCGGCTTCGTCGAGGGAGAAGATGCGGGGGTCCATGGGGGAGCTAAGAGCTAGGAGCCGAGAGTTGAGAGTTGGGTGTTGGGTGTTGGGTCTACTTGAAGATATGGGCAGGGGACGCTGGGTGCGACATCCGATTTGCGCGCGCCGAGAGCGGAAGCGTTACCAGTGGATCGTTCCGGAATGCAGCTCAGCGT
>JANMWE010000060.1:0-7754 GCA_031393795.1 Gemmatimonadota bacterium | reverse complement strand
ACCGCACCCCGACAGTCGCTTCGACGATCGCCGCCAGCTGCGACAGCTCGAACGGCTTCTCCAGCACCGGTCGGTCCACCCGCGCCAGGAACGCCGCGGTCTCCGGGCTCGCCGTGTCTCCCGTCGCGAAGATGAACCGGTTCAACATCGCCGGCCGCTGGTCGGTGAGCCGAGCGTGGAGCTCGATCCCCGACATCCCCGGCATCCGGAGGTCGCAGAGCACCAGTCCGTATGTCTCCTCGGTCGGCGCCGAGAGGAGCAGCGCCAGCGCCTGCGCCCCGTCCACCGCCTCGTCCACCGACCACCCCTGCCGCTCGAACCAGCGCCGGAGCGCCATCCGGACCGACGCTTCATCGTCGATGAGGAGCACGGTGGAGGGCCGCACCGACGCGCCCTGGCCATAGCCCGCCGATGGAACGGCCGGCACTGCCACCGGCGGGGCCTTCCCGGCCGGGATGATGACGGTGAAGCGCGCCCCGCCTCCCGGCACGTTCTCGACCTCGATCTTGCCCCGATGCTGCTCCACGATGCCGAGCGACACCGAGAGCCCGAGCCCCGTTCCCGATCCCGCCGGCTTGGTAGTGAAGAAGGGCTCGAAGAGTCGGGGACGGATCTCCGGCGGCACGCCGGCGCCGGTGTCGGTGACGCTCACCATCACGTCGCCGGTGAGGGTGCGGCGCGCGTGGAGCGTGACGTGCCCGGTGCGCCCCGCGGCGTAGGCGGCATTGCTGAGGAGGTTGGTCAGCACCTGCTCGAGCCCCGCCCGGTCCCCCGCGATGATCGGCAGCTCGGGCGCCACCAGCAGTTCGAGCACCGCTCCGTGGCGCGCGAACTCGGGCGCCACCCCCTTCGCCACCCGCTCGATCATCGGCCCGATCGCCACCGGCTCCCGCCGTTCTTCGCGCCGGCCGACGAAGGCCAGGAGGTCGCGCACGATGGTGCGCGCCCGCCGTGACTGGTCGCGGATCACCTCCAGCGCCTCCCGCTCCGCTGCCGGCCTCGGCTCCACCAGCAGCTCGTCGCTGAAGGCGAGGATCGCGGCGAGCGGATTGTTGAGCTCGTGCGCCACGCCCGAGACCAGCCGGCCCACCGCTTCCATCTTCTGGGTCTGCGCCATCCGCTCCGAGAGCACCGTGCGGAACTCGTCGGTCTCGAGCTGGAGGTCCTCCATCAGGAGGAGGACCATCCCGAAGGCGAGGAGCACCATCCCGACCGTATCGATGAGGGTGCTGATCGGCATGATCCCGGCGAACGGCGTCGGGAAGATCCGTCCCGCCTCTGCGGTCCAGTACGACGCGGCGTAGTTGATCCCGTACAACGTCCAGATGATGGCGAGCACGCCGAGCACGGCGCCGGTCATCGTCCGGCCGAGGGAGCGGTCGGCGCGCACGGTACGGAGGAATGACCAGGCGCCGAGGCTGTACGTCGGCACCACGACCAGCGCCTGGAGCGCCAGCGCCCCTTCGAACGTGGGAGCGAAGAGGACGGTGAGGATGGCGTAGGCGGCGGTGACCGTGAGCCAGACCAGCCAGCGCGGTCGCGGGATGTGATTGAAGGCGAGCGCGCCGGTGATCAGGAACCCGACCCCCCACATCTTGGCGATCTGGTAGAGCGCGTAGAGCGCCAGCACCATCGGCTGGCGTTCGTGCTGCAGGTAGATATTGAAGACCGTCCCGGTGAAGAGCCGGTACCGCATCGCGAGGGCGAGGAAGCCGAGCGCGAAGAAGCCCCAGGCCATCGTCCAGAGCCGGAAATAGCGCCGGTCGGTCCCCTGCTGTCGCACGATGTGGAAGAGGAGCCAGAGCACCGTGGCGCCGGTCACCTGGATCACGAGACCGGCGTCGGCGAGGGCCTTGAGGGGCGCGACGAATTGATCCACGCTACGACTCGGTGGGGAGCCCGGCCTTGAGCCAGGCGGTGTACCCACCGGAGAGATTCACCACTCCCGCCACGCCGTGCGCCTGCAGGAGGCTCGCCGCGATCATCGAGCGTCCGCCGCCGGCACATTGCAGCACGAGGGGGCGGTCGGTGGGGAGTTCCGCGAGCCGGTCGGCGAGCTCCGAAAGCGGGATGTGGGTGGCCCCCGGGATATGCCCCTGCTCCCACTCGCTCGCGGCGCGCACATCCACGATCGCGTACTTCGCGGCGGCGGCCGACGCGGGCGACATCTGCGAGACGGTCGTGAGCGGGCGTCCCTGGTCGCGCCACCAGTCGATCGCGTCGACGCTCCAGTACCCCGCAATGCGGTCGAGTCCGATCAGCGCCAGGTCGCGTGCTACCTCGCGGAGCCCCGCGGCGTCGCGATCGGGGAAGATCAACTGGATGTCGCGGTCATAGGGGAGCAGCGATCCGGCCCAGCTGGTGAAGCTCTTGTTGAGCGGGATGCTGAGCGAGCCGGGGATGTGGCCGGCGGCGAACTCCGCGGCGGAACGGAGGTCGACAAGGACAGGAGAGTTTGGAGTTGGGAGTTTGGAGGGTTGCACCGCCACCTTCCCCTGCACCCCTCCTGACTCCGAACTCCCAACTGACAATTGGGAGAAATCCAGCAACCCGGGAGTCGCGATCCCCCCCAGCACCTTCGGCCCATCCCGATTGAGCCGCTTCATCGTCGCGAAATACGCCGGTGGCTCCACCTGCCCCGCCAACACCCCGGCCACGAAGCTCTTCTCGTCCTTCGCCAGGAAGGCCCAGTTCACCCGCTTTTCATATCCCACGGTGCTGCTCGGCACCGCCGACATCCCCTTCCCGCAGGCGCTCCCGGCCCCGTGACCGGGCCACATCGAGAGGTGATCGGGGAGCGCGCGGAACTTCGTGAGGCTCTGCCAGAGCACCTTCGCCGCCTGCTCGGCGTTCCCCCGGACGTGCACCGCCTTTTCGAGGAGGTCGGGGCGCCCTACGTCGCCGCAGAAGACGAAGTCGCCGGTGAGGATCCCCATCGGCTCCGTCGTCGCGGCGCCATCTATATAGAGGAAGCTCAGGTGCTCGGGCGTGTGCCCCGGCGTGTGGATGGCGCGGAGCCGCACGTTGCCGACCACGATCTCGTCCCCCTCCCTGAGGAGACGGGCCTTGTCGCTCGCCGCGAAGCCATACTTCCAGTCGGCATCACCACAGTCGCTCAGGTGCAGTTGAGCGCCAGTACGCGCCGCGAGCTCCCGGCTCCCGCTGAGGTAGTCGGCGTGGATGTGGGTCTCGGTGACCGCCACGATCCGGAGCCCTTCGTGCTCGGCCGCGCGCACGTACGGCTCGACGTCGCGGTTGGCGTCGATCACGACCGCCTCGCCGGTGGCGACGCAGCCGATCAGGTAGCTCGCCTGGGCAAGCTTGTCGTCGAAGAAGCGCTGGAAGATCATCGCCGTATAAGGATGTAGACCGCGACCCCGATCAGGAAGACCGCGAAGCCCCGTCGCAGCTGCAGCTGGGAGACCTTGGGAACGAGTGCTGCCCCCGCGAACACCCCCGCGATGGCGACCGCCGTGAACCCCGCCATCAGGACCCAGTCCATCGTCACCTGCCCCAGGTACCCCACGAACCCTGCCGCGGCGTTCAGGGAGATCACGCCGAGGGAGGTGCCGACCGCCTTCTTGATGTCGAGCCCGAGGATGATCACCAGTGCGGGGACGATGAGGAAGCCGCCGCCGACGCCGAGGATCCCGGTCAGGAATCCGAGACCGATGCCGATGCCGATGATCGCTTCCGCGCGGGGGCTCTTCGCCGCCGAAGGTACGGACTCCGCGGACTCCACGGATCCCGGCACGAGGCTCGCCGCCCCGCCGCCCCACATCAGGACCGCGGCGGCGGCCATCACCATCCCGAGCCCGGCCATCTGGACCGTGGCCGGGACGAAGTGGGCGAGCTTGGCGCCGAGATAGCTGCTGATGACGGCTGCGGGGGCGAACGCGACGAGCGCCTTCAGGTCGAGGTTTCCCTTGTGCCAATGGCGGAGCGCGCCGGCGAGGCTGGTGACGCTCACCACGCCGAGGCTCATCGCGATCGATTCCTTGACCCCCATCCCGAGGGCGTAGCGGAAGATCGGGATCGTGAGGATCGACCCCCCGCCGCCGAGGAGGCCGAGGGAGAGTCCGACTGCGAGGGCGAGGAGAGCGGCGAGGAGGGTCATGGGGACCCCGGCAATATAGCGTCTGGGCCGATATATGCTTATATTGATAGATAGTTGATTAAGAGGATACTGCCGATGATCGAACTGACCGATGCCAGCGCCGACGTGATCGCCGAGCGGTTCGCCGCCTTGGCGGTGCCGATGCGGCTCCGCCTCCTCAACGCCCTGCGGCGGGGGGAGAAGAGCGTGGGCGACCTGGCCGACGAGACCGGCGCGGGGCAGGCCAACACCTCCAAGCACCTGCAGCTCCTGCTCCAGCAGGGGTTCATTGCGCGGCGCAAGGAAGGGACGACCACTTGGTACCGCGTGGCCGACCCCGCCGTATATGAGCTCTGTTCCCTGGTCTGTGGCGGGATCGAGGAGGACCTCGAACGCCGCCGCAAGCTCCTCCGCCGCCGGGGTTAGGCCCTTGCCCCCTTGGGGCGGCAGTGGAACCATCCCAGCCGGCCCAGCACCATTTCCAACGGGCAGAAGTTGGTCAGGCTCGACTGGAAGAGGTTGAACCCCACGAAGAGGGTGAACCAGAGCCAGAGCGGGCTGACGGTCATCGCCAGCACCACGCTGGCCATCACGAACAGTCCGGCGATCCGCCGGATCAGCATTCCATCACACATGGTCGGTGGTCCTTGCTCACGAGTGAGAAGTAAGAAGTAAGAGGTGAGAGGTACTCGATCAGAAGAAGGTCTCTACGGGGAGTGCGGCGACGTGCAGCCGCTCGCCGGGGGGGAGCGCCAGCGACTCCGCTCGGAGCGCTTCGAGCAGCCGGGGCGCTTCGGTCGCGGGCACCACCGTGGTGAAGACCGTCACTTCGCCGGGCCAGGCGCGGGTCCCTTCGCGCGGGCCGGTGAGCCCGTGCCCGGTGGCGTGGGCGAAGCGGGTGTGTCCCGCCACACCTTCGGCGTCGAGGCGCCCAGCGATCCGGTCCGGTCTGGCACCGGCATAGCTCAAGAACAGAAGCGTCATCATGCGACCTCCTCGGTAACGACCTGCCGCCGTCGCAATTCCCAATAGAGCAGCGGCACCACCACCATCGTGAGCAGGGTGGCCACCACGGCGCCGCTGATCAGCGCCACCGCCAGGCCCTGGAAGATCGGGTCGAGCACCATCACCAATCCCCCGACGACCACCGCCGCCGCCGTCAGCGCGATCGGACGGAACCGCACGGCCCCCGCCTCCACCACCGCGTCGCGCAAGGATCTGCCTCGCTCCTCGGCCAGCTGGATGAAGTCCACCAGCAGGATCGAGTTGCGGACGATGATCCCCGCCAGCGCGATCATCCCGATCATCGAGGTGGCAGTGAAGAACGCGCCGAAGAGCGCGTGTCCCGGCAGGATGCCGACGAGGGTGAGCGGGATCGGTGCCATGATCACCAGCGGCACCGTGAACGACTGGAACCATCCCACCACCAGCACATAGATCAGCAGCAGCACCACGGCGAAGGCGAGACCGAGGTCACGGAAGACGTCGATGGTCACCTGCCACTCGCCGTCCCACTTGAGCGCGGTCTCGTCCAGCCGGTCGGGCGCGGTCGAGTTGTAGCGCTTGATCTCGGCGCCGTCCACCCGCACGGTGTCGAGCACCGCGTTCATCGCGAGGATGGCATAGACCGGCGCCTCGATGGCGCCCCCCACGTCGCCGGTGACGTAGATGACGGGCCGGAGGTCCTTCCGGAACCGCGCCACTTCACGCGTGGTCGAGTCGACCCGCACGAAGCGACCCAGTGGTACCGGCCCGCGCGGCGTGGAGACCGGGATCGCCAGCAGCGCAGCGACGGACGACCGCTGCCGGATGTCCAGCCGCGGCACCACCGTCACCGGCTCCCGCGCGGTGACGCTCACCAGCCGCCCCGCCGTCATCCCGCTCAGCGCCAACGCCAGTGTCTGGCTCACCTGCGCCACGCTCGCCCCTGCCTCGGCCACACGGGCGCGGTCGACCCGGAGGTCGAGTCGTCCCTGCGGTGCCTCTTCCGTCCAGTCCACATCGACCACGCCGGGCGTGGCATCGAACACGTCGCGCACCCGCTCGGCCGCCGCCAGCCGCGTCGCGTCGTCGGCCGCGTAGACCTCCGCCACCAGGGTGGAAAGCACCGGCGGTCCGGGCGGGATCTCGGCGATCTTGGCGCGCGCGCCGTAGCGCCGCGCGATCGAGTCCACCGCCGACCGCACCGCGAGGGCGATGGCGTGGCTCTGCCGGTGACGCTCCCCCTTGGCGAGGAGATTCACCTGCACGTCGGCCACATTCGCGCCGCTCCGGAGGAAATAGTGTCGCACCAGACCGTTGAAGTTGAACGGCGCCGCGGTGCCGGCGTAGGTCTCGGTACTCCGCACCTCGGGCACGGTCCGAAGCCACGCCGCCACCTCTTCGGCCGCAGCATTGGAGGTCTCGAGCGTGGTCCCTTCCGGCAGGTCCAGGATCACCTGGAACTCCGACTTGTTGTCGAACGGAAGCATCTTCACCTGCACCACCCGGAACGCCACCAGCGCCATCGAGCCGAGCAGGAGAACGCCGATGCCGATATAGAAGCGATTCCGGATCTTGGGCGCATCCATCAGCGCGTTCATCACGCGCGCATACCGCCGCCCGAATCCGCTCTCCACGCCGTCCCCGTGACCAACGGTGCTGCCGGGCGTCACATGCCTGGCGAGAAGCTTGAAGGCGAGCCAGGGCGTCACCACAAAGGCCACCGCCAGCGATGCGAGCATCGCGGCCGACGCGCCGACCGGGATCGGCCGCATGTAGGGGCCCATCATTCCGGAGACGAACGCCATCGGCAGGATCGCGGCGATCACCGTGAAGGTGGCCAGGATGGTCGGGTTGCCGACCTCGTCCACCCCTTCGATGGCGGCCGTGTCCGCGGGACGTCCGCCCAGCTTGAGGTGGCGGTAGATGTTCTCCACCACCACGATCGCGTCGTCCACCAGGATGCCGATCGAGAAGATCAATGCGAACAACGAGACCCGATTCAGCGTGAAACCCCAGGCCCACGAGGCGAACAGCGTGGCCGTGAGCGTGAGGATCACCGCCGCGCCGACGATCAGCGCCTCGCGCCGGCCCAGCGCCAGACCGACCAGCAGGATCACCGAACCGGTCGCGAAGCCGAGTTTCTGGATCAGCTTGTTGGCCTTTTCGGCCGCCGTCTCTCCATAGTCGCGCGTGATCGTGGTTTCGATGCCGGCCGGTATGACGGTGTTGCGCAGTTCGTCGAGCCGCACCCGGGCGGCGCGCGCGACGTCGACCGCGTTCTGGCCCGGCTTCTTGGTGATGCTCAGCATGA
This sequence comes from Gemmatimonadota bacterium, assembly GCA_031393795.1. GTDB lineage: Bacteria > Gemmatimonadota > Gemmatimonadetes > Gemmatimonadales > GWC2-71-9 > CAMLHU01. The sequence continues at coordinate 363 of JANMWE010000060.1, read as the reverse complement.
GCGCCGGAAACACCTGGCCCGCGGGTGCGCTGGCGGCCGCCGCCGGAGACGCCGCGCCGGTACCTGCGGCGCCGGGCGTAAACCACACGTAGTCGTGCGGCTGGCGCGCGCCGTACTCGACCCGGGCGACCTCGCGCAGGTAGACCGGCCGCCCGCTGCTCACGCCGACCACCAGGTCGGCCAGTTCCTCGGCCGAGCTGATGAAGTTGCCGGTCTCGACACTCAACATGCGTGGCGCGCCACTGGACGGGTCGAGCACGGCGCCGGCCGGCAGCCCCATGTTGGCCGCCGCCAGCGTGGCCTGCAGGCGCTGCACATCGACGCCGCGTTCGCGCATGCGGTCGGGATCGAGCCACACCGCCA
>JANMWE010000278.1:0-11755 GCA_031393795.1 Gemmatimonadota bacterium | reverse complement strand
GTGTCGGTGCAGGCCACCCGCCGCACCGGCGCGTCGAGGAAGTTGAACAGCTCGTCGGCGATCCGGGCCGCGATCTCTGAGCCGTAGCCCCAGCTCAGCGCGTCCTCATACGCCACGATGACCCGGTTGGTCTTCTTGACGGAGGCGCGGATGGTGTCCCAGTCCACGGGCGAGAGCGACCGCAGGTCGATCACCTCGACCGAGAGCCCCTTCTCTTCCGCTTCCTTGGCGGCCACCAGCGCCCGCTGGACCACGGCGCCGTAGGTCACTACCGTCACGTCCTTCCCTTCCTTGACCACCTTGGCCTTGCCGAAGGGGATCATGAAGTTGGGCCCGGGGTTCGGCGCTTTGTTGTAGGTCTGCCGATAGAGGTGCTTGTGCTCGAGGAAGAGCACCGGATCCTCGCTCCGGATGGCGGTGCGGAGGAGCCCGTTGGCGTCGAGCGCCGTGGAGGGGCACACGACCCGGAGCCCGGGGATGCCGGTGAAGATCGCGGCCCCGGTCTGCGAGTGGTACACCGCGCCGCCCTTCAAGTATCCGCCGTACGTGACGCGGATGACCACCGGGGAGGCGAAGGTGTTGTTGGAACGCCACCGCATGAGCGCCAGCTCGTTGCGGATCTGCATGTACGCGGTCCAGATGTAGTCGAAGAACTGGATCTCGACCACCGGCTTGAACCCGCGCGTCGCCAACCCGATGGCCCGCCCCACGATGTTGGCCTCGGCTAGCGGAGAGTTGTAGACCCGGGACGACCCGAAGGCGCGCTGCAGCCCCCAAGTCACCTTGAACACCCCTCCCTTCCCCTTCACTTCGCCGAGGTTCTCCTCGCGCGAGGCGTCGGCCACGTCCTGGCCGAAGACCACGATGCGCGGGTCGCGCGTCATCTCGTCCTTCATGCAGCCGTTGAGCAGGTCCACCATCGTGGTCGGCTCGCCGGTGAACTTGGGGTCGTCCTCGGTGTCGAAACTGTCCGAGGTCGGGTCCACATCGGGTGAGTAGACGAACTTGTACACGCTGTCCTTGGCGGGCTGCGGCGCGGCGAGCGCCGTGGCCGTCGCGGCCTCGACCTCTTCATCGACCGCCTTCCGGATGGCGTCAAGTTCCGCCTCGCTCGCGACCCCCTGGTCGATCAGGTACTTCGGGAACCGGGTGAGCGGATCCTTCTTCGCATCGGCCTCGCGCTCGGCGGGGGGACGATAGAGGACCTCGTCGTCGGAGAGGGAGTGGCTGTATGGCCGGATGACCTTGGCGTGCACTAGCGCGGGGCCCTTCCGCTGCCGGGCGTACTCGACCGCGCGCGACATGGCGTCGTATGAGGCCATGACATCGCAGCCGTCGCACTCCTCGAGCAGGAGAGCGGGGAACCCAGCGACCAGCTTGGAGATATTGCCGCCGGCGGTGTTCACCTCGACCGGCGTGGAGATGGCGTACCCATTGTCTTCGACCAGGAAGACCACCGGCAGCTTCAGGTTGGACGCGGTGTTCATCGCCTCCCAGAACTCTCCCTGCGAGGTCGTCCCTTCACCCGTGGTGACGAGCACGACTTCGTCCCGCTCGGTCGGGACCTGCTCGGCCGCTGCGGGGTTCTGGTCGGCCCGAAGCCACGCCTCGGCGCAGCCCACGGCCTGGAGGAACTGGGTGCCGGTCGGGCTCGAGGCGCTGACGATGTTGAGGTCCTTCTGTCCCCAGTGGCTCGGCATCTGCCGGCCGCCCGAGTTCGGATCGTCGGCGGCGGCCACGGCCGAGAGGAGCTGCTCGGTGGCGGTCATGCCGAGGCCAAGGCAGAGGGCCCGGTCACGATAGTAGGTGTAGAACCAGTCGTGCGCCGGCCGGAGGACCTTCGAGGCGGCGGCGAGCACCCCCTCGTGGCCTGCACCGGAGATCTGGAAGAAGATCTTGTTCTGGCGCTTGAGCTGGATCTCCTTGTCGTCGACCCGGCGGGAGAGGAACATCACCCGGTAGAGGTCGAGGAGATCGGTCTTGGAAAGGGCCTTGGCGGCCTTGGGGCTGGGCTTGGTTCGGGTGGCCATGGCCCCAAAAATAGGGCTATGGGCGGGTCGGGGCCAGCAGGACGGGCAGGCGGGGGAAGGCGGTCAGGGCCGCCCGGACATCGCCATCATTCCGGAGGGCGAAGGTCAGGCCCGCCTCGACCCCCCAGCGCACCTCTGCCACCCGGTACGCGAGTATCCGCGCCATCCGGGCGGCCTGGGCCGAGTCGGGCAGGGCGGCGGCGTGGAGGCCGGCCCGGGTACGAGCCAGGAAGGGAGGGAGGAGAGCGCCGCGCCAGGCGGCGCTGTCGGTAAGCCAGCGCTCCCGGGCCACCGGGGTCGCCGGGAGGAGCACGGCGACGCTGTCGGAGACGGCCGTGTCGTAGGCTGAATCGGAGGCCGCGGACCACCAGACCGGCATCTGGACCGGCGCGGGCGTGGGGAGATCCGGGGCGATCCCACCGCCCCCGCGCATCGGCCGACCCGCGAGGGTGTGGAAGACCTGGGCCGTGTCCTCGGCGGTGCCTGATGTGCCGCGGAACGAGTAGTACTGCTCGACTCCGAGTCCTTCATACCGCCGCTGGATGAAGCGGCCGCTCGGCGTCAGCACTCGGCCGACGGTCAGGAAGACCACGTCGCCGGTGTGGAGGACGAACGGGCGCTGGATCAGCGCCTTGCCGAAGCTCCGCCGGCCGACGATGAGGGCGCGGTCGTTGTCCTGCAGCGACCCGGCCAGGGCCTCGGATGCACTCGCGCTCCGATCGTCGATGAGCACGACGAGCGGGAGCTCGCGCCAGGCACCGTCGAGCTGGGTGGCGAAGTCGTGATCGTTCTGGCTGCGCCGATCGCGGGTCTTGAAGACGATCGCGCCACGCGCCAGGAAGAGCCCGGCCACGTCCACCGCACCGACGATGCGCCCGCCTGGATCTCCGCGGAGGTCGAGGATGGCGCGCCGCATCCCGCGTCCCTTCAATGTCTTGAGCGCCCGGTCGACCTCCTCCCCCACTCCGAGGGTGAACTCGGCCAGGCGGACGTACCCGGTGACACTGTCGGCCATCCCGGCCGTGCTGACACCGCGCAGCGGGATCTGCTCCCGCTTGAGCGTGACGCGAAGGGTGTCCGGCTCGAGCAGCGAGCCGCGCGCGAAACGGAGGCGAACGCGCGACCCCTTCTCGCCCGCGAGCTTCAGGGCCAGGTGTTCGACATCGATTCCCGCGGCGCTGGTGTCATCGACGGAGAGGAGCCGGTCGCCAGGCTGGATCCGCGAGCGCGCCGCCGGACTGCCGTCCAGCACGCCGAGGACGGTGGGTCGGCCGTCGACCAGCTCGAAGTAAAGCCCGGTGATGGCGAGCTCGCCCCGCTCCATTGAATTGCGGCGGGCGTAGTCATTCCGGGCCAGGAAGTAGCTGTGCGGATCGAGCGATCGGAGGACCCCTTCGATCGCCGCCTGGACCATCTCCGGATACCCCACCGAATCGGTGTAGTTGAGCCGGATGTAGTTGAGGACGTCGCTGAAGGCGGTGAGCTGCTCATAACTCGATTGCGCCGCCAACCGACCCGCCGAAGCGAGGGCGAGCAAGGCGAGCAGGGCGAGTGGCCGACGAAGGATCCGCATCATCGAGGTCCGGAAAGGTCGCGAAGACGGCCACGTACGTCAGCGATCTCGTCGACGTAGCGACTGGGCACCAGGGTCAGGAAGTGCTGGAACGCGGCGCGCGCCGCGTCGGGGTGGCCGAGTTGCTGGGCGACGAGCCCTTGGAAGTAGGGCACACGGAAGTTGCGGGGCAACCCGGCCTGCGCCCGGGCCAGCACCGGTTCCGCCTCCGTGGGTCGTCCCGCCTTCGACAGGGTGATTCCGAGGTCGAGCAGGAGACTGGGATCGTCGGGATCCGCCTCCAGCGCGAGGTCCCGTTCGCGGACCGCGTCCGCCCACTCGCCGCGATCGTCGTGGATGCGGGCCAGCTGGACGTGCACCATCCAGAGCCCGAGATCGCCGGCGAGCGCCTGCTGATACGTCGCGACCGCCTCGTCGTATGCACCGGCCCGCTGGAGCAGGAAGGCGAGCACGTAGGTGGCGAGGACGGGGTCGACGAGTCCGCCGGGGGCGTCGAGCGTGTCGCCCATCGCGTGGAGGCGCCGGAAGTCGCGGATGGCGGCGGGAATGTCGTTCAGGTGCGCCGCAGCTAGCCCCCGATAATAGAGGACGAAATCGGGTATCCGCGACGGATCCTGTTCACCGCCGAGCGCGCGGGCGAGTCGGTCGAACCAGGCGAACGCCTGGTCGTACTGGGCATTCCGAAAATTGGTGAGCCCGACCAGCGCGGTCCGTTCAGGGGTCGCGTCAGTCCCACCGCGGATGAGGGTGTTCTCGTCGGGGGCTACGGCCCCCACGATCTGCAGATCCACGAGGGGGTCGATGAGGAAGGCCCGGCGCGACAGCCGGTCGCGCTGGATGAGCGTGGGCTGCCATTCGGGGGGGACGGTCCCCCGTTCCTCCTCGTCCCAGAGCTTGGGGCGGCGGGCATACGGGAGGTGCGCCAGGGCCAGGAGCGCCGGGGCGTTGCGGGGCTCGATGTCGAGCGCCCGACGGAGCGTCCGTTCCACGTCGTCCCAGCGCTTCTTGCTCCAGTACCCCAGGGCCAAGTCGTACAGCGCCACTGGATCGTAGGGGTCGTGCGCCACCGCCTGCTCCAGCTTCCGCACCGTGACCCCGGGCTTGAGGTGCACCTGTGCCGGGAGCGCGGCCGGTGCGAGGGTCAACGGGCCGGCGAGGAGGAGGAGCAGGCGCGCGCGACGGATCACGGCAGTTCCGCCAGCTTGCGGCGCGCATCGGCCACCTGATCGGCGTAGCGGGCGGGCGCGACGATCACGAAGCGCTCGAGCGCAGTGCGGGCGACATCCGGATGGCCGTTCTGCGCCGCGAGCTGGGCGAGGAACTCCTGGGCTCCGGCGTCATCCGGCAGCAGGCGCGCCGCCACGACGAACGCCGACTCGGCCGGTGCCGCGCGCCCGGCCTGCATCAGCGTGATGCCGAGGTCGAGGTAGAGCTTGCCCGTCTCGGGGCTGGTATCGACGGCGCGCTGCCGTTCCGTGAGAGCCTGCTCGATCTCGCCGCGGGTCTCGCGGATGTCGGCCAGCCGCACGTGGGCCTGGTAGAGCCCGAAGTCGGCCGCGAGCGCCTCCTCGAAGGCCGGGATGGCGACCCCGAGGTTCCCCGCCTGCTCCGAGGTGGCGGCATAGAGAAAGAGGTAGTCAGCGCGGGCGCTCGGGATGACCCGATCGGGTTCGTCGTTCTGGCGGCGGTTGGCCCGCTGGGCCAATTCACGGAAGGCGGCGGCGGCGCGGTCGTAGTGCGAAGAGTGCATCGACGCGAGCCCGTAGTACCAGATGAAGAGGTCAGGGAGGATGGCCCCCTGGGTCATCTGGCGGGAGTGCAGCACCGCGTCGAGGGTCACGAACGCTTCGTCCGGGCGTCCGTCCACCAGTGCCTGGACCCCGCGCTTGGTCCGCCCTTCCCACCAGGGCACGCCCAGTGAAAAGATCACCCCATTGGCGATCTCGAGCCGGTTCGAGCGCGGGACCAGCTCGTCGACGCCGAGGTAGCGGAGGATCCGGGGGTCAACGAGAGGATCGAGGAGGTAGGCCTGCCGGTAGTACTGGGCGGACGCCCGGAAGAGCCCGGACAGCGAGTCGGCGCTGACTCGATGCGAGAGGTCCGTGAGGTAGCGGTCTCCCCGACCGAAGGGGAGGAGCGCCAGGGCGAGGTGGGGCTGGGCGTAATGCGGGGCCAGCAGAAGCGCCCGACGGAAGGCAGTGTCGGCCTGGTCGAACTTGTTCTTGGACCAGTACCCCATCCCCAGGTCGAAAAAGGCCCGGGCATCGAGCGAGTCGCGCCGGGCCCACACCCTGAGCGAATCGATCGGCGGCTCCAGCGGCGCGGCCTGGGCGGACGCCGCGGTCGCGAGGCTCGCGGCGGTCAGGACCTGGAAAAGAACGGCGCGCATCAGCGGCGGTACACGACCTTCCCGCCGGCGATCGTCACCGCCACGCGCGCGTGGGCCAGCGATTCCGCCGGCATGGTCAGCAGGTCCCGGTCGATCACGGCGATATCGGCCAGTCTGCCCGGCGTGAGGCTGCCGAGCTCATGTTCACGGAAGAGGGCGTAGGCGTTCCCTACCGTGTAGGCCCGGAGCGCCTCGTCCACACTGATCTTCTGTTCCGGGAGCCACCCGCCCGGATTCTTGTCGTCCAGGGTGCGTCGCGTGACCGCGGCGTAGACCCCCCAGAGCGGATCGATCGTCGCCACGGTCCAATCGGACCCGAAGGCGAGGACCGCGCCCGAATCGAGCAGCGAACGGAACGCATAGGTCCCGCGGAGGCGGGCCGCATCGAGCCGCTTGAAGGCCCAGCGGCCGTCGTCGATGGCGTGGTACGGCTGCATCGAGGCGATGACGTGCTGGTGAGCGATCGCGGCGATCTCCGCCGCGTTCAGGTGCTGCGCGTGCTCGATGCGGAAACGACGGTCGCGGGGACCGTGGGCCCGCGCCACCTCATCATAGATGGTAAGGATCAGCCCGTTCGCGCTGTCACCGATGGCGTGGACGGCCACCTGGAGCCCCGCCGAGTCGGCGCTCGCGATCCAGCTCCGCAGGTGCTCGGTGCTGGTGATCTGTTGACCGTGTGAGCGCGTGTCGTCGAGATAGGTGCCGTATAGGAGGGCCGTGGTCGAACCCAGCGACCCATCGACGTACCCCTTCACCCCCTGCAGGTGGACCCACGCGTCACCACGGCCGTTCTTGGCGATGGTGTCGGCGACGGCGTGCCACCACTCGAGGGGCGGGAACACCGTCACGCGGGTGACCGAGAGCCCCTTCGCGGCGAGCCGGCGGTACGCTTCGTAGTCCCCCCACCCCGCCGAGACGTGGGCCACGCTGGTGACGCCGAGTGAGGCGGCGTAGCGCATTCCGTGGATCGCAGCGCTGTCCTCCTGCTCAGGGGTGAGGGCCGGGATGACGCGATAGATGATGTCCTTCGCGTTGTCCTTGAAGATCCCGGTCGGCTCACCGCGCGCGTCGCGCACCACGACCCCACCCGCCGGTGCGACGCTGTCCCTGGTGACGTGGGCGAGCCGGAGCGCGGCGCTGTTGGCGAGCGCCATGTGGCCGTCGAGCCGGTCGATGAAGACCGGGTTGTCGGGGGTGACCGAGTCGATCATCTGGCGGGTCGGGAGCGGGGCCCCCGGCCACCACTCGTGGTCCCAGTTCCCGCCGAGTATCCAGGTCCCCTTCGGCTGGGTGCGGGCATAGGCGGCGATCCGACGGATGAATTCGTCGGTCGAGTGAGCATCACGCAGGTCGAGCTGACCAAGCTGCGCACCGCCGTCGATGAAGTGCGTGTGCCCGTCGGTGAACCCGGGGGTCACGAGTCCCGCCGCATGGATCACTTCCGTGCCCGACCCGACCCAGCGCGCGACCTCGGCGCTGTCGCCGACGGCGAGGATCGTGTCGCCCGCGATGGCAACGGCGCTGGCGACGGGATGGGCCGAGTCGCCGGTCCACACTTTCCCGTAGATCACGATCGAAGCGGTCGGCGCCGGGGAGCAAGCACCAGCGGCGAGGAGGCCCGCGCACCACGCACCACGCACCAAGGACTTCATCGGGAGGATCTCGGAAGGAGGGGGATCAGCGATTGGCGAGACGCCGCAGGGCCTCGAGCTGGTCGAGGACGCTCTGTCCCGGCGGAGCAGCGGGCTGGCGCGCGAGGAGGTCGCGAACGTCGATGAGGATCTCCATCATCAACTGGTCCCGCTGGTAGGCATTGTCGAGCTCTTCCGCTCGACGCGGCTGCTCGGCCTTCCTGGCGGCGTCGAAGGAGGCCTGATAGATGTTCTCGAGGTCGCCAAGGATGGCGTCGCGCGGGCGCATATGCTCTGGAAGCTCGGGAAGAACGGGGGGATGTCGGAAGCTAATGGCCGCTGGGGGGACGGGAAGGGGGACGAGTTGCCTCGGACCGCACGCCCAGACATACTCCTGCCATCTCTTTCCGAGACGAGACCATGGGCAAGCTCTTCAAGTTCCTGTTCCTGGTGGCCCTCGTGGCGGCCCTCGCGGGCGGCGGGTCGTACGCCGCGGCGTACTTTGCCCAAGGCAAGATCACCGGCGTGGACGACCCGCTCGGGGCGCGCCGGGTCAGGCTGGTCTATCGGGGGTACGACTCGCTCCCGGGGAAGCCGCGGGTCTGGATCTTCACCTTCGCCGGCGGGAAGGTCCCTGGGGTCCGCACCTCGACGATCATCGTCTCCCTCGGCGGGAAGGTGCTGTTCACCAAGCCGGCCGACCTGCACGACCGGGTCGATCACTGGCGCGAGACGCAGCAGACGGTGGAGTGATCGCGGAATGTCATTGCAGGAATCGCAGGCCCGTGTCGATGCATGGATCGCACAGTTCGAAGAGGGGTATTTCCACCCGCTGACCAATGTGGCCCGGCTCGCGGAAGAGGTCGGCGAACTGGCCCGCGAGGTGAATCATCGCTTCGGGCAGAAGACCAAGAAGAAAGAAGAACTGGCGGGAGACCTGGGGATGGAGATGGCCGATATCCTCTTCGTCCTCATCTGCATGGCGAACCGGGAAGGGATCGACCTGCAGGAGGCGTTCGACCGGATGATGACGAAGGTGGAGACGAGGGACAAGGAGAGATGGACTCGGAAGTAGGTGAGACGAAGAAGGAGACGTGGAAGGAGGCGTGAGAGGATACGACAAAGGAGTCGGGAGGAGATGGCTCCTCGTCCGACTCCTTCCACGTCTCCTCTTTCATCTCCGCTTATTCCCAGTCCCGGGGCTCTGCCTGGAGTTCCGCCAGCAACGTCCGGTAACTGGCGAGGCGGTCAGGATGCACCGCGCCCGCGTCGGCCGCACCCTGGATGGCGCAGCCCGGTTCGTGGGTGTGACTGCAGTCCTGGAACCGACACTGGTCGAGCAGCGGGCGGAACTCGGGGAAGCAGGCGGCGAGCTCGCGCGGGACGATCCCCCAGAGCCCGACCTCGCTGAACCCCGGGGTGTCCACCAGGAAACCGCCCGCGGCGAATGGGATCATCACCGCACCCACCGTGGTCTGCTTGCCGCGCCCGACCTTCTCGCTCACGGCGCCGACCCGGAGCGTCAGCCCCGGCTCCAGCGCGTTCAGCAGGCTCGACTTCCCCGCCCCGCTCGGCCCGGTGATCACCGACTCGCGCCCCGCAAGCATCGCGCGCACTTCCTCGAGCCCTTCGCCGCTCTTCACGCAGACCCTCAGCACCTCATAGCCGGCGTTCAGGTACCGCTCGGCCAGGGTCGTCCCCGGATCGAGGTCGATCTTGTTGATCACCAGCGCCGCGGTGAGCTCGTTCGCGGCCGCGACGACGAGCAGCCGGTCGATGAGCGAGGGGATCGGGTCGGGGCGGGCGGCGGCGGTCATCACCACCACCCGGTCGATGTTGGCCGCGACCGGCCGCGCCCCGCGCCCCATCGGTACGCGCCGTTCGAGCAGCGACCGCCGAGGCTCGATCCCTTCGATCCCGACCAGCTCTCCGGTGGCCTCGGCCTCGAGCCGCACCCGGTCGCCGACGATGACCTGCTCGGTGCCGCGCTTCGCCTTGCCCCGGAGCACGGCGCGCACTTCGCCGGTCGGCGTGGCGACGCGGAACTGGCCACCGTCGCGCTCGAGCACGACCCCCGTGCGTGGGAGGATCACCAACCCTCCGGCGGCTTGGCCGCGATGCCTTCGTCGAGCGCGGCCTTCACGTCGAAGAGCGACAGCGCCTTGACCCGTTCCTCGGCTTCGGCCGGCGTGCTGCCCCAGGCCAGGTACTCGGTCTCGATGTGGCCGTCGGGGCGTTCGCCGTTCGGATCCCAACGTACGAAGACGAGCGCGGCCCCGTATCGACCGCGCCCGTCGGCTGCCTCGTCGATCCAGAGCCCCACCGAGTAGGCCCGCCCGTCGCTGCCGCCGAAGGCCGCCGAGCGGGCGTGCTTGGCCATGTAGCCGCCCAGGGTGACCTCGCTCACGGGCCTCCGACGGCTTCCTTGAACACGTTGCCCATGATGAAGGCGATGTTGGCGGGGCGTTCGGCCAGGCGGCGCATCAGGTAGGGGTACCACTGGGTGCCGAAGGGGATGTAGACCCGGAGATTCCATCCCTCGCTGCGGAGTTTCTCCTGCAGGTCGCGGCGCACACCATAGAGCATCTGGAACTCGAACCGCTCGGGGCCGATCCTATTGGCCGCCGCGAAGCTCTTGGCCTCGGCGATGATCCGTTCGTCGTGAGTGGCGATACCCGGGTAGTGTCCTTCGGTCATCAGTTTCTTCATCAGCGCCACGTATTGGGCGTCGACATCGCGCTTGGCGGGGAAGGCGTGTTCGGCCGACTCGAGGTAGGCGCCCTTGCAGAGGCGGACCCGCGCGCGCATCGCGATCAGGCGGTCGATGTCCTGCGGGCTCCGGCGGAGCATCGCCTGGATCACGACGCCGCAATGCGGGCCGTACTCCGGGAAGCACTCCTTGGCGAAGAAGTCGAGCGTGCGATCGGTGTACGGGGTCCCTTCCATGTCGAACCGCACGAAGCTGTTGTGCTGCTTGGCGCGCGCGAGGATGGCGAGCGCGTTCTCCCGGAGGGAGGTCTCGGAAATGTCCTGCCCCATCTGCGTCAGCTTGACCGACACGTTGGCGTCGACCTTGTCCGCGGCGACGCGGTCGAGCATCCGGAGATACTCGTCGCGCGCGGCGCCGGCCTCTTCGGGCCTGGTGACGCTCTCTCCCAGCAGGTCGAGCGACGCGGTGATGCGCCGGGCGTTGAGCTCCTTCACCGCCGTGACGGCGGTGTCGAGGGTCTCCCCGGCGACGAACCGCGACGCGAAGCGCTTCGCCAGCGGATTGCTGCGGACGAAGCGGAAGATCGATTGCTGATGTGAAAGCCAGAGCAAGGCTTGGCGCACGTCTCTATCCAGTTGAGATGCCGGCGCGGAAGATAAGGGCGTGGGGGGGTAGGAGGGTAGGAAGGGAAGAAGGCAGGAAGCGGGCTCGGCCGGGGCCCCCGCAGCGGTGAGGTCAGCGCGTACCAAGTAGAATACTGGGCGGGAGTCTAGGTTCGGATGCACTCGCCAGGGATCGTTGCACTGTCGGCTACTACAGCGCGGGAACCCATGATGGACCGAGCCCACAATGATCCGGGCTGGACGCCACGATCGGCCCGATCCGAGCAGGCTTGTTGGGTCGATGGGCGCTCCCCCGCCGGGAGTCTCCTGGGTTCGGTCCATCATGGGTTTGCGCGCCTGACATGACCATCCCTTCCGAGATCAAACTCTCATCGGCATTGCTCCGCCCCTGGCGCCGTGGCGACGCCGAGTCGCTGGCGCGGCACGCCAATGACCGGGACGTCTGGCGCAACATGCGCGACCGATTCCCCCATCCGTACACCCTCAAGGACGCGAAGGAGTGGCTCGCGTTCGTGGCCACGGTGCCGTCGGGGACCAGTTTCGCGATCGAGGTGGACGGCGAGGCGGTGGGCGGGATCTCGTTCGAGCCATTGGCCGACGTCTTCCGCATCGGCGCCGAGCTCGGCTACTGGCTGGGCCAGGCGCATTGGGGCAAGGGGATCGCCACCGAGGCGGTGCGCGCGGTGACGGAGCAGCTCTTCGCGCACTTCGACTTCGTGCGTGTGCAGGCGAGTGTGTTCAGCTGGAATCCCGCGAGCGGCCGGGTGCTCGAGAAGGCGGGTTACGTCCTGGAGGCCAC
>JANMWE010000274.1:0-1550 GCA_031393795.1 Gemmatimonadota bacterium | reverse complement strand
ACCAGCGCCGCGGGCAACAGCCCCACCGCCGAGAGGACGCTGAAGCGTCCGCCCACGTCGCTCGGCACGTCGAGCGTGGCGATCCCTTCTTGCTGGGCCAGCGCGCGCAGCGCCCCTTTGGCCGGATCGGTGGTGAACACGATGTGCCGGTACGCCTTGTCTCCCAGCGCCTCCTCCAGCCACGCCCGGACGATCAGATACTGCGCCATCGTCTCGGCCGTGCCACCCGACTTGCTGATCACGTTCACCAGCACGCGCCGCGGGTCGATCCGCTTGAGCGCCGCCGCGACACTCGACGGGTCGACGTTGTCGAGGATGGTGAGGCGAGGAAAGAAATCGCGCCCCTCATCGTCGAGCTCGTTCCAGGCCGGCGCCCGGAGTGCCGAGAGGAGTGCCCGCGTGCCGAGCGCCGAGCCCCCGATGCCGAGGACGAGGACGTGATCGTACGCCTGCCCGAGCCCTTCCGCGAAGTGGGTGATCTTCTTCGCTTCGTCCGTGAGGGCGCCGAGCTTGAGGAAGCCATACTCTCCGGCGGCACGGCGGGACGCGACCTCCGCGAGCACCGCGGGGAAGCGCTTCTCGAGCTCGGCAAGGCGGGCGCGTGGAATGCCGTGCGCTCGGTCGAGGCGGTCCTGGAACATCCGGCCGTACTGCAGGCGGAGCGTCATCGGATCTCCACGGTGAGTCCGTCGTACCCCGGCTCGATGCCGCGCGGCAACTTGGCGGCGAGCTCGGCGTGCCCGGTCTCGTGGGTCAGGTGGGTCAACAGGGTGCGCTCGGCGCCGAGGTCCTGGGCCACCGCGATCGCCTCATCGATGGAAAGGTGGGTGGGATGCGGCCGCCACCAGAGGGCGTTCAGGACCAGGAGTTTGAGGCCGCGCAACTGATCGCGCGCGGCCGCCGGCACCGATTTTACGTCGGTAAGGTAGGCAAGCGGCCCGAGGCGGTAGCCGAACACTTCTCCTGCGCCATGGGGAAAGGCCAGCGGAAGGACCTCGAACCCGCCGACCGTCGCCGGGGCGCCCGGGGACAGCGGGTGCAGGGAGAGCCGCGGCTTGCTGGTCCCGGCCATCACCGTGACGCCGTCGTCGAAGATGTAGCGATAGGAGGTGCGGAGCGACTCGACCGTTGCGACGGAGCCGTAGAGGGGAACCTCACGCTTCTCGCGGTCGGAGAAGACCCTCAGGTCGTCGATCCCGGCCACGTGGTCGGCGTGCTCGTGAGTGTAGAGCACCGCGTCCACCGAGGTCACCTTGGCGGCCAGGAGCTGCAGGCGGAGTTCGGGTGGCGTGTCGATCAGGAGGCTCCGCCCTCCCTCCTCGATCAGCGCGGCGCAGCGGGAGCGCCTGTCGCGCGGATCGGTCGAAGCGCAGACGGGACAGGGACAGCCGACGACTGGGACGCCGAAGGAGGTGCCGGTGCCGAGGAGGGTGAGGCGCATCTACTTGGTGCCTGGGGAATGGGGCCTAGGGAGGCAGTTCGAGTCGCGGTGCGAGCGAGTCCACGATCGGCCCTCCACCTGCATCCCCAGGCCCCAGGCCCCAGGCCCT
>JANMWE010000045.1:0-2393 GCA_031393795.1 Gemmatimonadota bacterium | reverse complement strand
CGGGTGAGGCGCGCGAGTCGGACCGAAGCGGCGATAAGCTCCTTGCTCACCGGGATGCGCCGGACGAGCTCCTGCATCTGCACCAGCGCTGCGGCGTCCAGCACCGGCTTCACGGTGCCCGAGCGGCTCCCGGTGGTGCGCTCGACGATCTGCTCCTCTTCCGCGCGGCTGGGATAGCCGACCCGGAGCTCGAGCATGAAGCGGTCGAGTTGTGCCTCGGGGAGGGGATAGGTCCCCTCCTGCTCCAGCGGGTTCTGGGTGGCGAGGACGAAGAAGGGCTCGGCCAGGCGATAGGTGGTGCCGCCGACCGTCACCTGGTGCTCCTGCATCGCCTGGAGGAGGGCGGCCTGAGTCTTGGGCGGGGTGCGGTTGATCTCGTCGGCCAGCACCACCTGCGCGAAGACGGGGCCGTGCACGAAGCGGAAGGCGCGCTTGCCGGTGGTGAGGTCTTCCTCGATGATCTCGGTCCCGGTGATGTCCGACGGCATCAGGTCGGGGGTGAACTGGATCCTATTGAACGAGAGATCCAGCGCCTCGGCCAGGGTCGAGATCATCAGGGTCTTGGCCAGCCCCGGGACCCCGACCAGGAGGGCGTGACCGCCGGAGAGGATGGCGGTGAGCATCCCGTCGACCGTATCGGACTGCCCCACGATCCGTTCACCGACCTGGATACGGAGATCCTTCACGGCCTGATGGAGGCGGGCGAGCTGGTCGACGTCGTTCATTAGGTGAGGGGTAAGGGGTGAGGGGTGAGGGGGACCTACGCCCCTTCGCTATGCGGCGACTTACGCCCTCGATGACCCGGAAGTTGCACCGGTCGGGGGCTCCGGGGCAGGGGGCGGCCCTCCCAATGACGTGCAGGTCGTTCAAGTGCGCACCACGAAGCCACGAAGGGGACGAAGACCCACGAAGGAGAACTCTTTTTGGTCACAAGTTGAGATCCAGCATTGAGACCACAGAGCATTTCTTCGTGCCCCCTTCGTGACCTTCGTGTCTTCGTGGTGCGCTTTTCAGGGGTGGGAATCGAGGTGGCCGTTTCCTTGCGAAAGATTTCACAAGCGTCTAAATTCGGCCCCAGATGAAGCCCGATCCGGGGAGTCAGCGGGAGGTCGGGGACGGCTATCGCTATGTCGCCCTGGGCATCACTTTTGGTCTCGGCATCGTGCTGTTCATGGGGGCCGGGTTCGCCGCGGATACCTGGCTGGGCACGATCCCCTGGTTCACGATGACGGGTACGCTGGTCGGCTCGGCGCTCAGCTTCCTGAACGTCTACGCCAAGCTCGAACGGGAACGACTCCAGGCCAAGAAGGAGAAGGGATGAGGGCGCTCTGGATGGGGCGGGGGCTGACGGTGGTGGTGGCGCTGGTGGCGTGGGGGATCTGGGGAGGCGCGGCGGGATACACGGCCGCCGTGTTCGGGCTCCTGGCCACGACGATCCAGTATTTCGCCGGCAAGATCTCGGCGAAGGTGCCGAAGGAGGCTGACTTCGCCGCCTTCGTGAAGGGGTGGGCCGGGGGGATGGGGCTCAGGGTGATGGGAGTGGTGATCCTGGCAGTGGTCAGCTCGCTCTGGCCGGCGCAGTTTCCGGCGCTCGGAGCGGCGATGGGATACCTGGGGGTGCTGATCCCCCTGCTTTTCCTGGAGACGCGCGCGACACGATGATGTTCCTCCAAGAAGCCCAAGCGGGCGCTCCGCCGGACCTCGGCGAGATGATGCTGCACCACACGGCCGACGCCTGGACCATCGAGCTCCCGTTCGGGATCGAGTGGCAGCTGCCGCGCTGGGAGCCGCTCCACCTCGGCCCCCTCACGCTCGACCTCTCCCCCACCAAGCACGTGGTCTTTCTCTTCGTCGTGGCGGCGCTGGTCTTCATCACCCTGAAGATCGCCGCGCGCGGCGTGGCCCGGGCCGAGAAGGCCGGCGTGGCCCCGAAGGGGTTCGCCAACGTGATGGAAGCGATGGTCCTGTTCGTGCGGAACGACATCGCCATCGCCAACATCGGCGAGGAGATGGGGCCGAAGTACGCCCCGCTCATCATCGCGTTCTTCTTCTTCATCCTGTACGCCAACATCCTGGGGCTGATCCCCTACGGCTCGACCGTCACCGGCAACCTCGCAGTGACCGCCACACTAGCGTTCATCACCTTTCTCTGCATCGAGATCGGGGGGATGATCAAGCTGGGCGCCAGAGGGTATCTCGGCACGATCTTCATGCACGTCGACGGCCTCCCACACTGGGCGGCGGTCCTGCTGTCGATCGCGATGGCGCCGATCGAGGTGCTGGGCAAGCTGGTGAAGCCATTCGCGCTGGCGGTCCGACTCTTCGGCAACATGACCGCCGGCCACTTTGTGATCCTCTCGCTGTTCGGGATCATCTTCCTGTTCGGCAACCTG
>JANMWE010000237.1:0-20706 GCA_031393795.1 Gemmatimonadota bacterium | reverse complement strand
TCGCTCGGCCAGGAGCGCTTCTTCCGCGAGATCGAGGTGGCGGCCAAGCTGTCGCATCCGCACATCCTCCCGCTGCACGACTCGGGGGAGGCCGAGGGCTTCCTCTATTATGTAATGCCCTTCGTCGAAGGCACTTCCCTCCGTGATCGGCTGGTGCTCGGCGGTGAACTCCCGATCCACGACGTCGTGCGGATCCTGGAAGAGGTGGCCGACGCCCTCGCCTACGCCCACGCGCGTGGCGTCGTCCATCGCGACATCAAGCCCGACAACGTGATGATCACCGGGCGGCACGCCCTGGTGATGGACTTCGGCGTGGCCAAGGCGGTGAGCGAAGCGACCGGGCGCCAGGGGATCACCACCATCGGTGTCGCCCTCGGCACTCCCGCCTACATGGCGCCGGAACAGGCGGCGGCCGAGGAGAACATCGACCACCGGGTGGACATCTACGCCCTCGGCGCGATGGCGTATGAACTTCTGACCGGTCGTCCCCCCTTCACCGGGATGACCGCCCAGCAGGTCCTGGCGGCGCACGTGACCCAGGCCCCGGAGCCGGTGAGTCAGCGACGCGCCGCCTGCCCCCCTGCCCTCGCGGCGGTGGTGATGAAGTGCCTCGAGAAGCGCCCCGCCGACCGGTGGCAGAGCGCTGAGGAGCTGAACCGCCAGCTCGACGCGATGGCGACGCCGAGCGGCGGGATGCCCCCGACGAGCGCGGTGCCCGCGACCAGCGCGCGTGCACCAACCCCGCACGCGCCCCATCGCTGGCAGCGCGCGGGATACCTGGTGCTTGGCATCGCGCTCGCGCTCGCCGCCGCATTCGGCGTGATGCGGAAGCGGGGCGGCGCAAGTGCCGCCGACAACACCCGCCGCATCGCGGTCCTCCCCTTCGAGAACCTCGGCGACTCGAGCCGGCTCTACTTCGCCAATGGGGTCACCGAAGCGATCACCACCCAACTCACCGGGATCGGCGGCCTCTCCGTGATCCCCCGGGCCACAGCGGCGCGCTATCGTGGCACCACCAAGAGCATCACCGAGATCGGGCGGGAGCTCGGCGTCGGCTACGTCCTCACTGGCACCGTGCAGTGGGAGGAAGCGCCCGGGAAGGACGCCAAGGTGCGGGTGAGCCCCGAGCTGGTGCGGGTGTCGGATACGAGCAGCGTCTGGGCCCACGGCTACGATGCCGTGCTCACCAGCGTCTTCCAGGTCTACTCCGACGTCTCGTCCCAGGTGGCGGGCGCCCTGCAGGTCGCGCTGGACGATCCGGAACGTCAGGCCCTCGCGCGCCGTCCCACCGAGAGCGCCGAAGCGTATGACCTCTACCTTCGCGCGGTGGACTACGTCAATCGCGGGCTGGCGAAGGAGAACTTCGAGGCCTCGATCCCGATGCTCCAGCGCGCCGTGGTGCTCGACCCGACCTTCGCGCTGGCCTGGGGACGGCTGGCGGAGCAGTTGGGGCTGGCGCACTGGCTCTACATCCGGCGCACCGACGCCACGATCCAGGCGGCCCAGGCCGCCGCCGAGCGTGCCCTGGAGCTCCAGCCTGATCTCCCCGAGGCGCACCGGGCGATGGGCAACGTCTGGTACCGGAAGCGCGAGTACGCCAAGGCCCTGGCGGAGTTCGCCATCGTCCAGCGGTCACAGCCCAACAGCGCCGACCTCCTCAACTCGATCGGGTTCGTGGAGCGGCGTCAGGGGAAGTGGAACGAGGCGTTGAACCACCTGCAGCGGGGGCGCGAGCTCGACCCCGGGTCGGCCCAGTCGATCTCGCAGCTCGGCGAGACCTACGAGATGATGGGTCGGTATGACGAGGCGGACGCCCTCTTCCACCAGGCGGTCGAGATCGGCGGCGATCAACCAGACGCCTATTACTTCGAGGTCATTTCACTCCTGGAGCGCAATGGTGACGTCGCGGGGGCCAGGCGTGTCATCCGTCAGGCGCTCACCCGGATGCCGCCGGCACGCTTCCTGGCGGGCTCCTTCTTCTTCCCGCCATTCGTCGTCGCCCCCGACGATTCGCTCAGCCGGGCCTTCATGGCGGGGGCCACGATCGCGAGCGGAGTAGATCCGGAGCTCAGCTACACCTTTCGCGCCGACCTGCTCCTCCTCCACGGAGAGGTGGGCCCCTCCCACATCCTGTTCGACTCGGCCCGTGTGGTGCTCGAACGGCAGGTGCGGAGCATGCCGGACGACTATGGCTTCCACGTATCCCTCGGATATGTCTACGCCCGCCTCGGGATGGCGGACGCGGCCATCCGTGAAGGGAAGCGGGCGGTCCAACTGCTCCCGCCGGCCCGCGACGCCTATTTCGGCGTGAACAACGTGACCTCACTTGCGGGGATCTATGCGATCCTCGGCCAGGCCGGGCCGGCGGTGGAACAGCTCCGGTCGGTCCAGGGGATGCCCGGGGCGTTCACCCCCGCCCGCCTGCGCGTCGATCCGACCTGGGATCCGATCCGGAACGACCCCGCCTTCCAGCAACTGCTCTCCGGGACCCGCTGAATGGACCAGTCACAGATCGACCGCCTCCGCACCGCTCTCGCCGACCGCTACCAGATCGGGCGCGAGCTCGGCGCGGGCGGGATGGCCACCGTCTTCCTGGCCCACGACATCAAGCACGACCGCCAGGTGGCGATCAAGGTGCTCCGCCCCGAGCTCGCGGCGGTGATCGGTGCCGAGCGCTTCCTTGTCGAGATCAAGACCACGGCCCACCTGCAGCATCCGCACATCCTCCCGCTCTTCGATTCCGGGGCCGCCGACCATTTCCTCTTCTACGTGATGCCCTACGTCGAGGGGGAATCGCTGCGCGACCGGATGGAACGCGAGAAGCACCTCCCCATCGCCGACGCGGTGCGGATCTCCACCGAGGTCGCGAGCGCGCTCGACTACGCCCACCGCCACGGGGTGATCCACCGCGACATCAAGCCGGAGAACATCCTCCTTCACGACGGCCAGGCCCTCGTGGCCGACTTCGGCATCGCGCTGGCGCTCCACACCGTCGGCAAGACCAGGATGACCGAGTCGGGGATGAGCATCGGCACGCCGCACTACATGAGCCCCGAGCAGGCGATGGGGGAGCGGGAGATCACCAGCCGGAGCGACATCTACGCCCTCGGCTGCGTGACCTACGAGATGCTGGCCGGCGAGCCTCCCTTCACCGGACCCACGGCCCAGGCGATCGTGGCGAAGGTGATGACCGAGTCCCCCCGCCCCCTCCTGGCCCAACGCCGCACCATCCCGCCCCACGTCGAGGACGCCGTCCTGACGGCGCTCGAGAAGCTCCCGGCCGACCGCTTCAGCACCACCGCCGAGTTCAGCACGATGCTGAACGGCCAGGCCGCCCCCTCGGCCACGCAGCGCTCCGGCTCCGCCCGCCGCGCCGTGAAGCTCCGCAGCCGGATCCAGCTCGGCGTGGCACTCGGCGTCGTCGCGATGTTCGCGTTCGTGGCCGGATTCGGGAGCGGGCGGCGGCCGTTGCCACCGCTCGAGATCGGCCGAACGGTGCAGGTCACCTCGGATCCCGGCCTGGAGGTGCAACCGGCGCTTTCGCCCGATGGGCGGAGCGTGGCCTATGCTGGCGGAACGTCGGGCGGCACGCGGATCTATGTCCGGCAGGTCGCAGGCGGGCGCGCGACACCGATCAGCGACGATTCGACCGACTCGGAAGACCAGCCCCGCTGGTCGCCCGACGGGGCGCGCATCCTCTTCCTCTCCCGGGGAGGGGCCTTCAGTGCCCCTGCGTCGGGGGGACCGGTGCGTCAGGAACTCCCCGCCGGGAACGGCAGCTCCATCAGCAACGCGACCTGGGCCCCGGATGGCCAGACCATCGCCTACACGGTCGGTGACACCCTGTTCGTCCGCGACCCGGCCGGCACGAGCCGCCAGGTCGCCCACATCGTGGAGCCCTCCTTCTGCAATTGGTCGCCGGACGCGGCGCTCATCGCCTGCGCCTCCGGGAACGCGCTGTACCTCGCGGTCGGCGTGCGCTTCGGCAATCTGTCGCCCAGCCGCATCGTGATCTGCCGGGTGGCGGATGGTCTCGTTGCCACCATCTCCGACAGCTTTTCGCTCAACCAGAGCCCGGCCTGGTCCCCCGACGGTCGCTGGCTCTACTACGTGAGCACCCGGTTCGGCCCGGGCGACATCTACGCGCAGCGCGTCGCGCGCGGGAAGGCCACCGGCGCGGCGGTGCGGCTCACCACCGGCCTGGGCGCCCAATCGATCTCGCTCTCGGCCGACGGCACGCGGCTCGCGTATGGGGAGTATGCCGCCCGCTCGAACATCTGGTCGCTCCCCCTCCCCGCCTCCGGCACCCTCACCGCCGCGGGTGCCACTCCGTTGACGAGCGGCACGCAGGTGATCGAGGCGATGACGGTCTCACGTGACGGGAAATGGCTGTTGTTCGACTCCGACCGGTCGGGGAACTCCGACATCTACCGGATGCCAATCGGTGGCGGGGAGCCGGAGCGGCTCACCAGTGATTCGGCGGCCGAATTCTCGGCCGACCTGTCGCCGGACGGGACCGAGTTCGCCTTCCACTCCTGGCGCGCGGGATCGCGCGACATCTTTGTCCAGCCGCTCGATGGCCGGCCGCTCCAGCGGGTCACCACCTCGCCCGAGCAGGAGCTGGTCCCCCGCTGGTCCCCCGACGGAAAAGCGCTCGTTGTGACCGTCGGCACCGGCCTTGGATCCTTCGAAGTGATCCGTCGCAAGCCCGACGGCACCTGGTTTCCCGGAGTATTGCGGACTCGCGGAGTCTGGCCCGTCTGGTCCCCCGACGGGCGGTCGTTCGCCTACTCCACCTCGACGGTCCCCGCCTCGGTGGCGATCATCCCGGTCGACAGTGGCCCGTCCCGGATCGTGATGGACGGCTCCAAGCCCGGGATGCCGAGCAGCGAACGGCTGGCGTGGAGCGCCGACGGCCGTACCATCTATTTCAAGAGCCACGATGCGCGCGGGCGCGGCTCCATTTGGAGCGTCCCCGCGACCGGTGGCGCACCGCACGAGCTGGTGCGGTTCGACGATCTGGCGCGGCCGTCGTATCGTCCGCAGTGGGCCCTCGGTCCGGGGCGGATCTATTTCACGGTGGAGGACCGTCAGAGCGATGTCTGGGTGATGGAGGTCGCCCCCCAATGACCGTGGACCCTGGACGGAAGCCGGATGACGACGAGATCGACGTATACGGGCTCACCCATCCCGGCAAGGTGCGCGCGGACAACCAGGACCAGTTCCTCCTGGCGGCGCTGCACAAGCGGCTGACGATCGTCCGCTCGAGCCTCTCCGAGGCACAGCTCACCCCCTTCGCCGAGAAGCGCCTGGCGTACCTCGCGATGGTGGCCGACGGCGTCGGCGGCGGGATCGGCGGCGCCGAGGCCAGCGCCACCACCCTCGAGGTGGCGACCGAGTACATCCTCGGCACGATGGACTGTTACGACCGGAAGGATGCCGACGAGGGGGCATTCATCGACGCCCTGCAGGATGCCGCGATGAAGGCGCACGCGGCGGTGCAGGCGCGGGCCGAGAAGGAGGAGGACAAGGGGCGGATGGCGACCACGCTGACCCTCTGGATGGGAGTGTGGCCCTGGTACTACCTGCTCCAGGTGGGGGACAGCCGGTACTATCTCTATCGCGAGGGGAAGCTGACCCAGTTGACCCGCGACCAGACGATGGCGCAGGACATGGTGGACCAGGGGGTCTGGACCCGGACCGTGGGGGCCAAGTCGCGCCTGGCGAACGTGCTCTCGAGCTCCATCGGGGGGCAGACCACGCTGCCGGTGGTGACCCGACTCAAGGCCGAGTGGGACAACGTGCACCTGCTCTGTTCGGACGGACTGACCAAGCACGTGACGGACGAGCAGATCACGGCGCGGCTCAAGGCGCGGACCTCCTCGCAGCAGGCGTGCGAACAGCTGCTGCAGGACGCGCTCGACGGCGGCGGGAGCGACAACATCACCATCATCGTGGGTGGCGTGCAGGCCAAACGATAAGGACCATCCTCCTGGAAGCAGACATGACCAACACACCGACCCCGCGTGCCGCGCCTGAGAGCTTCCGCGCCCGCGCCTTGACCGCCTCCCTCACAGTCAACGACCTCACGAACAGCCTGGGGTGGTACCGCGACGTCCTGGGCTTCACGGTGGACGAGAAGTACGAACGGGAGGGAAAGGTCGTCGCCGTCACCCTCAAGGCAGGTGATGTGGAGCTGTTGATCAACCAGGACGACGGCGCCAAGGGACTGAACCGGGTGAAGGGGGTCGGCTTCTCGCTCCAGTTCACCACCGTCCAGGACATCGACACCCTCGCCGAGGGGATCGTGGCACGGGGTGGGAAGCTCGACACGGAGCTCACCGACATGCCCTGGGGGGCCCGCATCTTCCGGCTGCGCGACCCCGACGGATTCCGGATGACCTTCTCGATGGACAAGGCCACGTAGATCCCTCACGCATGAACGGGGCCTTCGACTTGCATTCCCTCCCGTCCGGGGGGACATTCGATGGTCCCGCCGCACCCCTCATCTGCCCCCGTCAGCAATGCCCCCGAAAAAGAGTGTGAAGAAGGCGCCCCAGGCGCGAAAGGCGCGATCGGTGCCCAAGCGACGCAAGGCCGGTACCTTGGCCCAGCGGCAGTCGGCCCTGCTCCGACTCTCGGCCGAGGTGGCCGCCGCGCACGACGAAGGGGAGGTATGCGACCGCGTCGTCGCCGGACTCCACGACGACGCCCTCGGCTACGACTTCCTCGGGCTCTTCCTCCTCAACGCCACCGGCGACCGGGTGCTCCAGGCGAGCGTCGGGTGGGATGGCCTGCCGCCCGACTGGCGACTGCACCCGGGCGAAGGGCTGAGCGACCGCGCCGTGACGAGCGGAAAGCTCCACTACTCCCCGCGGGTCACGGCAGAGAAGTCGTACCTCTCCAGCCTCAATACCGGCTCGAAGGGGAAAGGCGCCCTCCGGACGGGCTCCGAGGTCGACATCCCACTCCGGGTGGATGACAAGACCATCGGCGTCCTCGTGGTCGAGAGTGCGGAGCCCGACGCCTTCAGCGGCGCAGACTTCAAGGTCCTCACCGCGGTCGCCGACTTCGCGAGCCTCGCGATCGGGCGCGCCCGCCTGCTGGTGAGCGCCCGCCGCCGTGCCGACGAGCAGCAGGCGCTCCTCGACACGATGGCCGACCTCTCGGGCGAGCTCGAGCTCTCCAAGCTCCTCCACGCCGTGCTCGGGCGCGCCGTGGCCCTCCTCCGCGTCACCGGCGGCGAGCTCGCGATCTTCGAGGAAGCGACCCAGCAGCTCCACGTCGTGGCGAGCGCCGGGATCTCCCGCGACTCCACCGGCACCCGCCTCGCGCTCGGCGAAGGGGCGATGGGGAAAGTGGCGGTGTCGCACGAGCCGCTCATCATCCCCAACTACGACAAGTGGATCGGCCGCTCCACGAAATACTCCGACGTCCGCGACACGGTGCAGGCAGTGATGGTGGCCCCGCTCCTGATCGGCCAGCGTCTGGTCGGGGCGATCGCGAGCGTCCACGCCGACCCGACGCGCAACTTCGGCCCCGACGACCTCCGGCTGCTGCAGCTCTTCGCGCCGCAGGCCGCCATCGCCATCGAGAACGCCCGGCTCTATACCGAGGCCCAGCGCCAGCGGGAGTATTTCGAGGCGGTCGTGGCCAACTCCCCGGTGGCCATCGTCACCCTCGAGCTCGACGGACGGATCACCTCTTTCAACCCTGCGTTCCAGACCCTCTTCGGCTACTCGGTCGAAGAATCGGTCGGCACGCATATCGACTCCTTGCTCAACGATGAACGCACGCTGAGCGAGGCCCACGCCTACACCAGCCAGGCGACGACCACGACGGCCAAGGGGATCGGGAAGCGAAAGCGGAAGGACGGCACCCTCATCGACGTGGAGCTCGCCGGCGTCCCGGTGGTGGTCGAGGGGCGGAACGTGGGCATCATGGCGCTCTACCACGACGTCACCGACCTGCTCAAGGCCAAGAGCGAGGCGGAATCGGCCAACCAGGCCAAGAGCCGCTTCCTGGCCAACATGAGCCACGAGCTCCGGACACCGCTCAACGCCATCATCGGCTACTCCGAGATGTTGAAGGAGGACGCCGAGGAACGGGGGAACGGGGAGCAGGCCGCCGACCTGGAGAAGATCCGCTCGTCAGGGCGGCACCTCCTGGCCCTCATCAACGACGTCCTCGACCTCTCCAAGATCGAGGCCGGGAAGATGGAGCTCTACCTCGAGACTTTCGACGTCCGCGTCCTGGTCGACGAGGTGCAGACCACCATCCGTCCCCTCATCGCACAGAATGCCAACACCCTCGAAGTGACCGTCGCGGCGAACGTGGGACCGCTCCGGGCCGACCTGACCAAGGTCCGGCAGATGCTGCTGAACCTCCTCTCCAACGCCACCAAGTTCACCGACAAGGGGAGCATCCACCTCGAAGTGGTGCGGGTCCGGGCCAGCACATGGGCGGGCCACGATCTCCTCTTCCGCGTGCGGGACGAAGGGATCGGGATGACCCCCGAACAGCAGGGGCGGCTCTTCGAGGCCTTCACCCAGGCCGAGGCCTCCACCACGCGGAGGTTCGGCGGCACCGGGCTCGGCCTCGCGATCACTCGGCGGTTCGGCGAGATGATGGGGGGACGGATCGAAGTGGAGAGCACCCCGGGGGTCGGGTCGACTTTCACACTTCGCCTCCCGGAGGATGTCGAGGCGGCTGCCGCACCTCCGGCGCTCACGTCCTCCACGCCCTCGGCCGGCACCGCCGGCCGCATCCTGGTCATCGATGACGAGGAGTCGGTGCGTGCCTTGCTCCGGCGCTTCCTCGTACGCGAGGGATTCACCGTCCGAGAGGCGTCGAGCGGGGAGGCGGGGATCGCCCTCGCCCGGCTCGAGCATCCTGACGCGATCACCCTCGACGTGATGATGCCGGGGATGGACGGGTGGGAGGTCCTCGCCGAACTCAAGGCCGATCCCACGGTCGCCGACATCCCCGTCATCATGCTGACCGTGGTGGACGACAAGAAGCTCGGCTACGCCCTGGGCGCCGCGGAATACGTCACCAAGCCGATCGACCGGGAGCAGCTCCGCCGGGTGCTGGGACGCTATCGCACCGACGAAGGGGCGCGGAGCGTCCTGGTGGTGGAGGACGACGCCCCCACCGCCGAATTGGTGCGCCGGACCCTCGAAGGAGAAGGATGGGTGGTCCGCGTGGCCCGGAACGGCCGGGAAGGGCTGGCGCGCTACGATGAGGCCCCGCCCTCCCTGGTGCTGCTCGACCTGATGATGCCCGAAATGAACGGCTTCGAGTTCCTCGAGGCACTGCGCGCCGCGCCCCGCTCGAGCACGGCGCCGGTGATCATCGTGACGGCGAAAGACCTGACCCCGGAGGATCACCGCCGGCTCAATGGTCACGTCTCGGCCGTGCTGCAGAAGGGGGGCTACTCGCGCGACGAGCTCCTCTCCGAGATCGCCTCCCGGCTCGGGACCCGGATCAAGGGATCGCATTCTCACGCCGCGGAGACCCGGTGATGCCACGCGTGTTGCTGGTCGAGGACAACGAGATGAACCGCGATATGCTCTCGCGCCGCCTGATCAAGGTGGGCTACGAGGTCGCGATGGCCGTCGACGGCGCCGAGGGGGTGGCGATGGCGAAGGCCGGCCCGTATGACATCATCCTGATGGACATGAGCCTCCCGGTGATCGACGGCTGGGAGGCCACCCGGCAGATCCGCGCGGAACCGGCGCTCGCGCGCGTGCCGATCATCGCCCTTACCGCCCACGCGATGGCGGGAGACCGCGACAAGGCGATGGAAGCGGGATGCAGCGATTATGACACCAAGCCGGTCGAGATCACCCGGCTCCTCGGCAAGATGACCGCCCTGCTCGGCGGCGCGGCGTGAACGCCCCGGACGCGCTCCCCGCGGGACAGGTCGCGGCCCTTCGCCACGACCTCCGGACGCCGGTGAACCACATCGTCGGCTACTGCGAGCTGCTCCTGGAGGAGGCCGCCGACGACATGGACGACCGGCGCCGTGCCCCGCTCCGCGCGGCGCTCGAAGCCGCGCGCGACGTATTGGTCCAGATCGAAGCGGCCCTTCCGGCCACCGGGAACACCGTGACGCCAAGTGCGATCGAGGCGCTCCGGGTCCGGATGAGCGGACCGCACGACCGGATCCTCGCCGCGATGGAGGTGCTCCATCCCGCCGGGACCGCCACGCCCCCCACGGGGTTCGGGGCCGACGTCGCCAAGGTGCGCCACGCCACCGGGCGGCTCCTTGCGGTCCAGCGTCCCGCCGCGCTGGCGTCAGCGGCGCCGACGCCGGTGCCGGTGCCGACCGCGTCCGCGGAGTCTTCGGCGGAGGGGACCGCTCGCGGACGGATCCTCGTGGTGGACGATGTGGCAGAGAATCGCGACGTGCTGCTGCGACACCTTGTGCGCCAGGGCTACGAGGTCGCCTCCGCGGGTGACGGGGCGACGGCCCTCGCAATGACCCACGCCAGCTCCTTCGACCTGATGCTGCTCGATGTGCGGATGCCGGGGATCGACGGGAAGGAGGTCCTGACGAGGATCAAACAGGATCCTGCCACGCGCGACCTGCCGGTGGTGATGATCTCCGCGGCGGACGAGCTCGAGACCATCGCCGGCTGTATCGAGGCTGGCGCCGACGACTTCCTCCCCAAACCGTTCGACCCCGTCCTGCTTCGCGCGCGGGTCAGCGCCTCGGTCGAGAAGAAGCGTCTGCGCGATATGGAGGTGGACTATCTCCGCCAGGTGGACCGGGTGGTGGAGGCCGCGGTGGCGGTGGAACAGGGACGCTATCTCCCCGGGGGGCTCACGGAGGTCGGGCGGCGGGACGACGCCATCGGCCGCCTCGCGCGCGTCTTCGACGCGATGGCGGCGGGGGTCAAGGCGCGGGAGGAACGGCTCAGCAGCCAGGTGAACACCCTGCGGCTGGAGATCGACGAGGCCAAGCGCGCCACCGCCGAGACCGCGGGCGGCGAGCTCGACGCCGGCACCCTTCTGCCGGGGGCCCGTTTCGGCGACCGATACACCATTATCCGGGTGGTCGGCCGCGGCGGGATGGGGACGGTGTACAAGGCGCACGACCGGGAGCTGGCCGAGGACATCGCCATCAAGCTGCTGCGGCCGGAGACGATGCGGGGCGACCCGACGATGGTGGAACGGTTCAAGCGCGAGATCCGCCTGGCGCGGCGCATCTCGCACACCAATGTGGTCCGCACCCACGACTTCGGCGAGGCCGACGGAGCGTACTACGTCACGATGGAATACGTCGAGGGGATCACCCTCCGCGACCTGATCGACCTGCGGGGCACCCTCTCCCCCGCGGCGACCCTGGGCATCGCGCGCCAGTTGGCGGCCTCGCTCGCCGTCGCGCACGAGCAAGGAGTGATCCACCGCGACATCAAGCCGCAGAACATGCTGCTCGATGCGGCGGGGGTGCTCAAGGTGATGGACTTCGGGATCGCCACCCTTGCCGACCACACGAGCACCATCACCCAGTCGGGGATGGTGGTCGGGACGCCGGCCTATATGTCCCCGGAGCAGCTGCTGGCGGAGACGGTCGACGCCCGGAGCGACCTGTATGCGGCCGGCGTTGTCCTGTATGAGTGCCTGACGGGTGCACTACCCCACGAGGCGCTGAACCCGATCTCCCTCATCGCCAAGGTGCTCCACCAGGTGCCCCGTTCCCCGCATGAACGGAACGCGGAGGTCCCCGTGCTCCTGTCGTCGCTGGTGATGCGACTCCTGTCGCGGGAGGCGACCGATCGCCCGGACAGCGCCGCGGCGCTGGGCGAACTCCTGGCCCAACTGGACTGAGGCAGCGCGCGCGCTGAACTGGGGACCGAGGCCGCGGGGGCTGCCGCCGACCTCGGCTTCATAATGACCGGGGGCGACTACCGCCCCAGCACGGTCCGGATGATCGCCAGGTGGTGATAGCTGTGACGCACCGCGTGGTCCTCCAGCATGAACTGGCAGGTGATCGGCGCGTTGTGGTAGAGCGAGGCCGGGGCCGCCGCGTCCAGTGCCGCGTCATCGAACGCGCGGATCGCGGCCGCCGCGACGGCGCTGTTGGTCCTGAGGAGCGCCACGGCCTCCCCCTTGGTGGCCTGGGCGTGCGCCTTGGCGTGCCCCGCGTTCATCGCGTGGACGTCGTCCATCGTCACACCCTCCACGGGCTTCCCGGCGGCGAGGGTCTGCGCCAGCCCGATCTCGACCGGATAGACGCTCGCGACGTGGTGCACCACGACGCCGACCGTGCGGCCGTCGTGGGGGATGGGGCGGGCCCATTCCTTCTCGGTCAGGGATTCCGCCAGGGTGGCGAGGGCGGCGGCGCCTCGCTCGAGCCGGTCGGCCAGGAGATTCGATCGCTTGCTCATCGTGATCCTCCGTCTGTTGCGGTGGTAAGGAACGGCGCGGGTGCCGGTCAGGCGGCCGGCGCGAGCACGTGGGAGAGGGGATCCATGGAGGATATTGTAGCCTGCTGGCCGCGAGAATGGGAGCCGATCGGCCTCCCGATCCGAGCGCGCGGACAGGGAGAGAGGAGGTCAGGATCCTGGGTCATCCAGGGCCGTGACCAGCATCACTCGGCCGCGGAGCATTGACCTTTGGCGGGGCGGGCCACATCATACCCCGATGCCCACCCTCGAGAGGCCGCGCCCGCACTTTGCCGGGGACCTGGGCGTCGCCTCCCTCCTCTTCACGGCCTATTTCATCGTCGGCAAGGCGGGGCTCCGCCTCGCCTTCGCCTTCCCCAGCGCCACGCCGATCTGGCCCGCCACGGGCTTGGCCCTCGTCGCCTTCCTCATCCTCGGCTACCGGGTCTGGCCGGCGATCTTCCTCGGCGCCTTTCTCGTGAATCTGACGACGGCCGGGACGGTCGCGACGTCGCTCGGGATCGCGGCCGGCAACACCCTCGAGGGGGTCGTCGGGGCGTGGTTGGTGACCCGTTTCGCCGGTGGGCGCCACTGCCTGAATCGCGCCGAAGGGGTCTTCAAATTCACGCTGCTCGCGGCCCTCCTAAGCACGATGGTGAGCGCGACCCTGGGGGTCGTTTCGCTGCATCTCGCGGGCCTCGTGCCCCCAGGGACGGCCGGCTCGATCTGGTCCACCTGGTGGCTGGGAGACGTGTCGGGCGACCTGCTGGTCGCTCCGGTACTCCTGACCTGGATCACGATCCCCCTCGGCCGCTGGCAGCGGGAGCGAGGGCTGGAGTCGTTGGCCTTGCTCCTGGGACTGGTCGTGGTGGGGTTCGGCCTCTTCGGCGGCCTCCCCGAGCTCGGGATCGGCGGGCCGCAGCTCCGCTTCCTTTGCATCCCCTTCCTCACCTGGGCGGCGGCCCGCTTCGGACCCCGCGAAGCCTCGACGGCCATCCTGCTCCTCGGCGCGATCGCCGTCTGGGGGATGGCGCACCAGAACGACTCCTTCGGCGCGCCCGGCACCAACGCCTCGCTCCTCCTGCTGCAGACGTACATGGCGGTCGCGGCGGTGATGACCCTGACGCTCGCGGCCGCAGTGACCGAACGGAAGGTCGCCGAAACGCAGCTCCTGGCGCTGGCGACCCGCGACCCGCTCACCGGCATCGCCAACTATCGCCACCTCATCACCAACCTCGAGGCGGAGATCGAACGCTCCGAACGGACCGGGCGACCTTTCGCGCTGCTGTTAATGGATGTCGATGGCCTGAAGCAGATCAACGACCGCCACGGCCACCTCACCGGGAGCCGAGCGCTCTGCCGGGTCGCGGAGGTCTTGCGCGATTCGGCCCGGGTCGTGGATACGGCCGCACGGTACGGCGGCGACGAATTCGCCCTCCTCCTCCCCGAGACGACGGAGGAAGAGGCGCTCAACGTGGGAGAGCGTGTCAGCGCAGGGCTCGCGGCCGATCCTGAGCGCCCCGCCCTGCGGGCGAGCCAGGGCGTGGCGATCCACCCGCGGGACGGTGCCACCCCGGACGCCCTCATCGAGGCCGCGGATCGCAAACTCTACCGTGGTCGCGCCCTCGCGCGGCGCGAACCCCTTGCCCCCCCGAACCCCGAGCCGCACACTCCCTGAATGCCTGCCCCCAAGAAGAAGCGCGCCCCCAAGAAGTCGAAGAAGGCCGGCGCGGCCAAGACCCGCGGCCTCGACGCCTCCAAGCTCGATAGTACCGCCCCCCCGGCCCCGGTCGAGGCCCTCGCCAAGCGGATCGCCACGGACGGCGGCACCGTCCTCGCCACCTACCGCGATCCCCTCGGCGGCCGCTGGCAGCTTCTGGCCGCCCTTCCTATCGATATCGTCGCGCCGACCCCCTACCAGCGCGACCTCTCGGACACCCACGTTGCCCGCCTGGCCGATGCGATCGACAAGCTCGACCGATTCCTGGATCCGATCATCGCCGTGCCAGCGGAGCCGGGACGCTACTGGTCACCGAACGGCTATCACCGCCTCGGCGCGATGACCCAGCTCGGCGCCAAGGCGATCGTGGCCTTGGTGGTGCCGGAACCGGAGGTGGCGCACCGCATCCTGGCGCTCAACACCGAGAAGGCCCACAACCTCCGGGAGAAGTCGCTCGAGGTCTCCCGCCTGGCGCAGGCGCTGAGCGAGATGGACGACGCCGCCGAGAAGAGCTTTGCGGAGGTGTTCGAGGAGGCGGCGTTCATCACCCTCGGGCTCTGCTATCAGGAGAATGGACGGTTCTCGGGCGGGGCGTACCACTCGATCCTCAAGCGGATCGACGCATTCCTCACGTCCAAGCTCCCCGCCGCGCTCGAGGAGCGGAAGCGGCGCGCCGCCAAGCTGCTGGAGCTGAACGAGCACGTGAACGAGGCGGTGAAGAAGCTCAAGGAGAAGGGGCTCGAGAGCCCGTACCTCAAGGCCTTCGTCGTGGCACGGATCAATCACCTGCGATGGGTCAAGGAGAAACACCCGGATTTCGACGACACCATCGAGACGATCCTGAAGGCCGCCCGACGCTTCAATCCCGCCAACGTGAAGGCCGACCAGGTGGCCAGAAGTGGTGGCGCGCCGTCGACCGAGGAGTGAGAACATGAAGCGTCCGCTGACGCGAACGGCCTCGTATCA
This sequence comes from Gemmatimonadota bacterium, assembly GCA_031393795.1. Classification (GTDB taxonomy): domain Bacteria; phylum Gemmatimonadota; class Gemmatimonadetes; order Gemmatimonadales; family GWC2-71-9; genus CAMLHU01. The sequence goes on along the minus strand of JANMWE010000237.1, from coordinate 5,628 downwards.
GCGACCGAGCCCAGGGGGTGTGAGCCCCCGGGCGCGCCGCGGCGGCGCGCCCTCGACCGAGGAGTGACCCACCCGATCCCCCCCACCACCGCGTCCCTCTTGCCACAGTCGCTCCGAGCCATCGCCCGCGCGTTCCTCACCTCGGGGCTGTCCCTGCTCTGCACGTCGGCCTGTGGGTTCATCCTGACCCAGGCCCCACCGGCGGACCATCGGTCGCAGACCTACTTCACCTGTACCGAGAGCAACGCCGGCCCGGTGGTCGACATCATCTGGGGTGGCCTGAACGTGCTGGGCGGCTTGCTCGCTTCGGACGATCCGTCCTCCCAGTTCTATTCCGCGGATGCGTCGCAAACGCGGACCATCGGACTGGCGTGGGGCGTGTTGTCGGGCTCGGCCGCCGCGGTCGGTTTCGCCAAGACGAAACGGTGCCGGGAGGCCAAGCAGGAACTGGCCGAGCGGCAGCGGACCGGCGTGGCGGGCGTACCCCCCCAGGAGACCGCGACGACGGTCGCGACCGTCTCGCTCGCTCCCGCCGTCGATACGCTGCTCGTGGACAGCGCGCTCCAGCTGGTCGCCTCGGCGCACGGCACAAGCGGCCTGCCGGCGAAGGACCGCACCTTCACCTGGTCGTCGTCCAACGACGCCGTGGCCTCAGTGGACGCCGCCGGGCTGGTGACCGCGCATGCCCCCGGGAGCGTCGTCATCGCGGCGCGGACCGGGTTCGTGGTGGGCACGGCGCGATTGACCGTGCACCCGCGCTGAGCGGGGCAGGCCCCGGCGATCCGCACATCCGCCCACGCAAGCGGTCCAAGCAACGGTCTCGCTGACCCCACGGGTGACGGCGGGACCGCGCGGCCTGTACATTGGTCGGAGGTGTCACACGTCCCACGCCGTTCTCCCATCCTCCCCGAGGGCTTGATGCAGATCAGCTTGCAGTCCCTGCTCCCGACCGCAGCACTCCTTGCGACCCTCGGCTGCGCCTCCGCGCCCAGGACCTTCACCGATGCGGACCGCACCGCCAACCTGGCGCTCTCACAGGCATTTCGGGACCGGGCGCTGGCCAAGGATTGGGACGGGGTCGGCAAGTTGTATGTCGAGAATGCGCAGATGCTCCCGCCCAACTCCCCCACCCTTCGCGGGCGCGCGGCGATCCAGGGGTATATGGCGGCCTTCCCTCCCATCACCGCATTCGCCCTCGTCGACGACACCATCGTCGGGACCGGGGACCGGGCCTATGCGACCGGGCATTACCATCTGACCCTTGGATTGAAGGGCTCGCCGGTCGACAGCGGGAAGTTCCTGGACGTCCGCGAACGGCAGGCGGACGGGTCGTGGCTCTATGTGGCCGACATGTTCAGCAGCGACATCCCGGCGCCCGCGGCCCCCTGAAGGCCGATGCTGATCCTTGATCGGCGCGACGTCACGGAGCTCCTCACGCTTCCCGACTGCATCACTGCGGTCGAGGAGGCGTTCCGTCGTTATGCGCTCGGGCAGTTGCCGGTCGGACCGGGCGTCCTCGGCGCCCAGCTTCCCGCCGGCGGGTTCCATATCAAGACCGCCGCCCTCGGCGGGACCCCGGGCTATTTCGCCGCCAAGATCAATGCCAACTTCCCCGAGAATCCCCGGCTCCGGGGGCTCCCGACCATCCAGGGGGTCATCACCCTCTTCGACGCCGCCGATGGTCGCCCGCTCGCCCTGCTCGACTCGATCGAGATCACCATCCTCCGCACCGCGGCGGCGACCGCCCTCGCGGCACGCCATCTGGCCCCGCCAAGGGCCTCGGCGGTCACGATCGTCGGATGCGGCAACCAGGGCCGCAGCCACCTGCGGGCGCTGATGCATGTCCGCCCGGTCACTCGGGCATTCGCCCTTGACCTCGACCCTACCACGGCACGCAGGTACGCCGCGGAAATGGCCGAGGAGCTCGGCCTCACCGTCACTGCGACCACGGATCTCACTGCCGCGGTGGCGGTGAGCGACATCTGCGTCACCTGCACGCCCGCCCGGCGGCCGATCTTTCCCGCTTCGCTCCTCCATCCGGGGCTCTTCCTGGCCGCCGTCGGGGCCGACAGTCCGGAGAAACAGGAACTCGAGACGAGCGTCCTTCCCGCCACACGCGTGGTGGTCGACATCCTGCAGCAGGCGGTCCAGATGGGCGAGCTGCACCACGCCATCGTGGCCGGCCTGATGACCGCCGCCGACGTCCACGCCGACCTCGGTCAGCTCGTGACCGGGCAACGACCAGGTCGGACGACACCGGAGGATTCATTCGTCTTCGACAGCACCGGCACGGCGCTCCAGGATGTCGCCGCCGCGGCCCTGGTCTACACCCGCGCGCGCGCGGAGGGGCGTGGCCGGGAGGTCGCGCTTTGAACGCTTGCCGGGGCCCGCGGCGCGCTGCACCTTCCGGTCCTGGCTTCCACCAGCGTGGAGAGGATCCTCCCCACCCCCCAGGCCAATGCCGTACACGTTGTCGGTCGAGTCGAAGGGCTCGTACCTGCACGCCACCGTTACCGGCCAGAACGGCCGGGAGACGGTCATCGGCTATTTCGAGGAGATCCGCGCGGCCTGCCGCTCCCGCGACTGCTATCGCGTCCTGGTCAAGGAGCGGCGGAAGGCCCGCGGTTCAGCCTCCCCGAGCTCTTCCAGCGGGCCGCGGAGGTGACCGCACTGTCGGGTGCGACCTTCGAGGTGCTCGCGTACGTCGATGTCCGCGCGGAAAGCGACTCGGTCCAGCAGGTCGCGGGGCAGGTCGCCCAACTGGGATCGGCGATCGGGGTGTTCGTCACCGTCGCGGAAGCGGAGCGGTGGCTTCGCAACGAGCAGCACTCTTGATCGATACGGAGTCCCAATGACCGAGCACAACACGCCGGAAGCCCACGCACAGCACCCCGACGAAGCACGCGCCCACCAGCGCTCCCTGGTCCGCGGCGGCGCGGTCTGCGCCCTCTGGCTGGCGACGCTGCCGCTACGGGTGGACGGCGGGGTCACCCGTCTGGAGCTCGATCTCGCACTGACCGCGGGAGGGGTCTGGGCGCTCCTTCCCGGTCGCCACAAAGGAGGAAAGCTCTTCGGCGAGCACGGCCACTGGAGCAGCCTGGTGGTCGCCCTCCCCATCGGCTTCGCGATCGCGGCGCTGGCCGAGGTCTGGCATCTGTGGCGGGGTCCGGCCTAGTGGACAGACTGTCTTGCTACCCCGCTGACCGACCCGTAGGTTATGGTCTCGTTCCTCCTCCCCACCATTCGAGGTCATTCATGCGTTCTCCTGACGCGCCCGATCGGTCCGCCTCTCGCATAATGGCTTTCCTCTGCGGCGCCCTGACATTGGCCGCGCTTGCAGGATGCGCGGGCGACCCGACCGACACCGCCGCCCCAGGAGCGGGGTTCATGGCCGCCCCGTCGGGCGGTGGGTCGGTGGTCAACGTCACCAATGACACCACGGCACAGAACGAGACGACGCTGGCGGTGAACCCGTTGAATCCGGACAACCTCCTCACCGGGAACAACGACTGGAATTACAACGACGCGTGCGGCGTCAACGCGAGCTTCGACGGGGGTCGCACCTGGACGCGGACCCTGCCCAGCGGGTTCATCCCCGGCATCTCGCAATACACCAACGATCCCGCCGTGGCCGGGACCGGACGGTATGACTACGGCGGCGACCCCGCGGTAGCGTTCGACCGCAGCGGGACCGCGTACTTCGCCTGCTTCGGGTATCAAGCGGTGTCACCTTACAATGTGGTCCTTCTGGTGAGTCGGTCGACTGACGGCGGTCGCACCTGGCTGACCGGCCCCCCCTCCCAACCCTTGGCCCAGGCCGCCATCTGGCAGGGGAACGGGATCTCGAAGGGTTCCACCGGGCAGTTCCCCGACCACGAAGCGATGTGGGCCGGGCCGGACGGTACGCTCTACATCACGTGGGCCCAATTCAACGGCAACGGCTCGCACTCGCCGATCTACGTTGCAACCTCCCGTGACGGCGGGCGCACCTTTTCACCCGCCCAGAAAGTGACCAGCGGTTCGGTGCGCAGCGATCAGGACGCCCGGATCGTGACCAATACCGACGGGAGCGTGGCGTACTTGGTGTTCGACAACAGCGTGCAGGGAGGCAAGGGGACAGTGCTGTACGTCAGCCGGTCCACCGACCAGGGGACCAGCTGGAACGCTCCCATCCGGCTCGCCACCTTCCAGAATCCGGTCTGCCTCTATCCGCCATACTGCTTCAACATCTCCGGCGGCGCCTTCCGTGGGCCGGGGTCGTATCCGGCACCGGCGTATGACCCGGTCCGGAACCGACTCAACGTCGCCTACGCCGACATCGTGGGTGGCCAGGCGAAGATCTACCTCACCCACGCCGAGGCCGCCGACCTGGCGCATTGGTCGACCCCTGCGGTCGTGGCACCGGTTCCCTCCGGCGACCGTTTTGCGGCCGAGCTTTCGGCCTCCGCCTCCGGACGACTCGACCTCGCCTTCTACGACCGGAGCTACAGTGGTAACCTGCTGGTGGATATGACCTACGCCTCGAGCACCGATGGCGGCGCGAGCTGGAAGAGCCAGCGGGTCACTCAGAGCGGCTTCGATCCGTCGCAATCCGGGGTGCCCTGCTCCTCCTGCACCAACGGCATCCGGCCCTTCCTCGGGGATTACAACGGCATCGTTTCGTTGAATGATGGCGCCGGGATGACGTGGACCGGGCCCGGGAGGACGTACGGCGACCACCCGACCAACCTCGAGATCTATTTCGCGAGCCTCAAGCCCTGAGCGTCGTCCACGTCGGGTCGAGGGCCAGAGGACCGAAGCGTTGAACGCCGATCGGCCGCCGAACTGGCGGCCGATCTTTTGCTGGAATCTGATGGTCGCGCCCTCCCCCCATCGGCTTCTCGATCGCGCCGGTGGCCGAGGTCTGGCATCTGTGGCGGGGATAGAGGGGCTGACCCGGAGCGCCGGTCCTCGCCCTCCCCCCCGACAGGCGGTACTTTGGGACCGGCGTACCGAGCGTCGCAGGCGCCCCCGAATATCTTCGAGTTCTCCATGACGCCTTCCAACGAACCGGCCACGACACCAGGGACCCCCCATAGATGATCCGCTTGCCGTTGCAACGTGCGTGCACCTTCGTCCTGATCCTTGTGGGCGCCTCCTGTCACACCGCGCTCACCTACCTTCCCGCGGTCGTCGCCAACGACAACACCCTCCCGGCCGGCACCCTCCACGCCGACACCCTCACGCTGAGCCTCGTCACCCGCCGAGCCCGTTGGAGCCCGGAAGCCGACTCGGGCCCTTCGGTCGAGGTCGTCGCCTTCGCCGAGGCCGGCGAGGCACCACGCATCCCCGCCCCGCTCATCCGGGTGAAGGAAGGGACGGTCATCGACATCACCATCGCGAACACCGGATCGGATTCGACCCTCAACATCGTGGGGCTCACCACCCGCCCGGACCAGGCCCACGACACCCTCCGGATCCCGGCCGGCGACACCCGCCACCTCCGATTCCCCGCCGGCGCACCGGGCACTTATCTCTATTGGGCGGTGATGGGGAAGCACGTCCCCGACGTGGACGCAGAACGGGAGACCCTCGCCGGGGCCTTCATCGTCGACCCGCGGGCCGGCTCCCCTCCCGACCGGGTGCTGG
>JANMWE010000231.1:0-11648 GCA_031393795.1 Gemmatimonadota bacterium | reverse complement strand
CGTGGTGGGGAGGGTGTCGCTCGCGTCCACTCCTTCCCGGAGTGGCGCGCCAAGGATCTTCGTCACGCTGTCGGCCGGCATCCCGAGGCGTACACCGAGCACCGCCCCCCGCGCCGAGTCGATCACGGCGCTCGGTTCATCGGCGATGGTGCGGGAGGCGACGCCCACGGCGGTGGAGTCGGCCTGATTGCCGCTCCTGCCCCCGCACGCGGTCAGGACCAGCACGGCCATCGAGAACTTGCGTATCGTCGCCACACTCGTAATCTACGCTGTCCTTCAGACCAAGGCCTCTTCGTGGATCTCCGCTCCAGCGTCGTGTTCGCCGTCCTGTCCTGCGCCGCTGCGCCCCTGCGCCTCTTCGCCCAATCGGACGACCCCCGCAACCGCGCCAGCCTCGACCGGATCCTCCCCGAGCTGGTCTCCGTCCGCCACGACATCCATTCGCATCCCGAGCTCGGCAACCACGAGACCCGCACTGCCGCGCTGGTGGCCGCCCGCCTCACCGCCCTCGGGCTCGAGGTCCACACCGGCATCGCGCGCACCGGGGTCGTGGGGATCCTCCGCGGCGGTCGCCCCGGGCCCGTCGTCGCGATCCGGGCCGATATGGACGCGCTCCCGGTGGTGGAGCAGACCGACCTCCCCTTCGCCTCGACGGTGCGCGTCGACTACGACGGCCAGAACGTCGGCGTGGCCCACGTCTGCGGGCACGACGTGCACGTCACGGTCGCCTTGGGCGTCGCCGCTACCCTCGCCGAGATGAAGACGCGGCTCCCCGGCACCGTGATCTTCGTCTTCCAGCCCGCTGAGGAAGGGCCGCCGGTCGGCGAGGAGGGAGGCGCTGCGCTGATGCTGAAGGAGGGGCTCTTCCCGCCCGGGCTGGAGCCGGTCGCGATGTTCGCCCTCCACTCGGACCCGTCGCTGCTGGTCGGCGACCTCTCCTACACCCCCGGCCCCGCGATGGCCGCGGCGCAGTCCTTCCGCGCCAACCTGATCGGCCGCACCGCCCACGGCGCGGCCCCGGAACAGTCAGTGGACCCGGTAGTGATGGCGGCTCAGGCGGTGCTAGCCCTGCAGACCATCCGGAGCCGGAACCTTTCACCCTTCACGCCCAGCGTGGTGACGGTCGGGATCATCCGCGGCGGAGAACGACGCAACATCATCCCCGAGAAGGTCGAGCTCCACGGCACCATCCGCACCTTCTCGCCCGCCGCGCTCGATACCGTGAAGCGGCGGATGCAGGAGATCCTGGACGGCGTCGCCCTCTCGGCCGGCGGCCGCGCCGAGCTGATGTTCGATGAGAGCTACCCGGTGCTCGTGAATGACACCACGCTCAGCCGCCAGATGGTCCCCGCCCTGGTGCGAGTGGCAGGAAAGGACCACGTCACCCTCGGCGGGCAGCGGACCGGCTCGGAGGATTTCGCCTTCTTCGCTCAGCGCTACCCCTCCTTCTACTTTCGCCTCGGCACGCGCGACTCGGCCGAAGGATCGGGCGGGGTGCACACTCCCACCTTCCGTGCCGATGACCGGGCCATCCCCGTGGGTGTCCGCGCGATGACCGCGGTCGTGCTCGCTCGGCTCGGCGCGTCGACGCGATGAGCGATCTCTCGAATCCCGCCGGCCGAGCGCCGGCGGCGGCCAGTGCCTACGTCCGCGCCGTAATCGGCCTCGTGGGCCAGCGCGACCCGATCGAGCTCTTGAACGAACTCGCCGGCTGGCTGGAGGCCCGCACCCTGAGCCTCGAGGACGCTGCGCGTCGCCGCCCCGAGGCTCCCGGCAAGTGGTCGGTGCACGATGTCGTGCAGCACCTCACCGACGCCGAGACGGCGTTCCTCTGGCGCACTCGGCTCGTCTGTGCGGAAGACGGAGAGCCGGTGTTGCAGGGGTACGACCAGGATCGCTGGGCCGCCCGACTCCGCTACCAGGAGGCTCCGTTCGATGAAGTGCTCGAGGAACTGATCGTGATGCGGCGTCGCAATCTCCGCCTGATCCGTCTGCTCGAGCCCCGGGAGCTGGAACGCGCGGGGCAGCACGTTGAGCGTGGCCGCGAGTCGCTCGGCCTGATGCTCCCGCTGATGGCCGGCCACGACCTGGTGCACCGCCGCCAGATCGACCGGATCATCAAGGGAAGCTGAGACTCTCAACACACGTCCATCGATGCCGCGCACCCAGGTCACCGTCACCCATCTCGAGCTCACCACGCTCGACCAGCTCCGCCCCGCAAGGACGGTCCCGGGCTTCTCCGTCCGCCTCGTCTTTCCGCCGGAACCGGGATTCAATCGCCGGTGCTACGAGTCCATCGGGAAGGAGTGGCACTGGCGCGACCGGCTCACGTGGAGTGATGACGACTGGGCCCGCTGGCTCGCCACGCCGGGGGTGCGCACCTGGGAGTTTCTCTTCGAGGGCCGCCCCGGCGTCGGCTATGCCGAGCTCGCGACCGACCTGAACGGGAGCACTGAGATCGTCTACTTCGGCGTGATGCCCGAGTTCGTCGGGCGCGGGATGGGCGGGGCCGCCCTCACCCAGATCGTCGACGTCGCCTGGAGCCTGCCGAGCCAGCGGGTCTGGCTCCACACCTGCACGTTCGATTCCCCGATGGCAATCGTCAATTACGAGGCCCGGGGCTTCAAGCGATTCAAGGAGGTGGAGGAGTTTCGCGACGTAACGGAATAGCTTGCACTAAGACTGTCATCCCGAGCCTCGTCCTGAGCGAAGCGAAGGAAGAGCGAGGGATCTGATCTTTCATGCAGTCTCGTATCACGTTGTCCTGCAGCGACTTAGTTCATTCTATCCGTTCCTTCAGACAGGCCATACCTTTATTCGTCTTCTCTTCGAACTCCTGATGGGAGCGTCTATGCGTCTGCTTCGCTGGGTCGGTATCGTCGCTGGTTCCATCCTCGGTCTGCTGGTCGTCTGCCTCGGGATCATCTACGCCCTCAGTCAACGCCGGATCTCCAGGCATTACGAAGTCGCTGGACGCGATGTCCCCGTCCCGACCGACTCCGCCTCACTGGCCTGGGGGCGGCACGTGGCCGAGACCCGCGGGTGCGCGATCTGTCACACCGCGAGCCTCGGGGGCCAGACCTTCATCGACGTCCCACCGGTGGCGCGGCTGTACGCCGCCAACCTGACCAGCGGGAAAGGGGGGGTGGCCGCCAAGTACGCGACCCCCGCGGACTGGGAGCGTTCGATCCGCCAGGGGGTGGCACCCGACGGCCGGGCGCTCCTCTTCATGCCGGCCCAGGAGTTCTACCACATCAGCGATCAGGACCTGGGGGCGCTCATCGCCTGGATCAGGTCCCGCCCGCCGGTCGATCATGAGCAACCGGCACAGTCGGTCGGCCCCGTGGGGCGGGCCCTCTTCCTCACCGGGAAGCTCCCCCTCCTACCTGCCGAGCTCATCGATCATCAGGCGGCGCGTCCCACCACGCCGGTCGCAGGCGTGACGGTCGAGTACGGGCGTTACCTCGCCGGTACCTGCGTCGGTTGCCACGGCGAGCATCTGAGCGGCGGCCAGATCCCCGGCGCCCCGCCGGAGATGGCGCACCCGATGAACATCACCACCGATACCGTGACCGGCATCGGCAAGTGGACTCAGGCCGAGTTCACCAAGGCGATCCGCGAAGGGATCCGGCCCGACGGTACCCATCTCAAGCCCGACATGCCGTACCAGCAGTTCGCCCGCTATAGCGACGACGAGGTGGCCGCGATCTGGATGTACCTGCGGACCGTGCCGGCAAAGGCGTATGGAGGACGCTGAGGCGGGTAGGCGGGTAGGCGGGTAGGCGGGTAGGCGGGTAGGCGAAGGGAAACGAAGGGTCACAACGCAGGGAGTCATCCTGAGCGAAGCGAAGGATCTTGCCCGCTGCGCTTCGTCGCCGAACTCACGGCGACCGGGCCAAGTCGAGTAGATCCTTCGCTCTGCTCAGGATGACTCCGATGCTGTTTCGTGCGTCCTCCCCACCTCACACCCCTCCGCCTACCCGCCTGCGACCACCGACCCGTCCGTAGGCCTGCGTTGGGATGTACCGGTCTGAGACGGAATGGTGACACGAATTTGCTCTTCAGGCGTCACCTTACGTAGCGATGAGCCCGAGCCTCGACTTCCTCCTGACCCACTACCGCCACGAGTTGGCGGAGTTGCTCCTTCGGGTCGCCCCTGAGGAGGCCCCTGCCTGCCCGGAAGGGGAGGAGCAGCTGTGGGCCGAGGCCGGGGAGGTGGCGGGGTGGCTCCCCCTCGAGCGGGCGATGGAGGTGCGGCGTCTCGCCTCCCGCCTCCGTTTCTATGAACAGCGGGCCGGCGGGAGGGCCGCTGGCTAAAGACTCTCTAAAGACCGCGTGACAACTTGTTCACGGTCATTCCCCGCCACGGTACACCCACCGATACTTCACGCTTCAGACGTACGTCACACAGGTCACACCCACGCAGGAAGGGTACAGATGGACGCAGTACGGCCGCACCCTCGGATCATCCAGGGTGGGATGGGAGTCGCTGTCTCCAACTGGCGTCTCGCCAGTGCCGTCTCGCGCGCCGGCCAGCTCGGCGTCGTCTCGGGGACGGGGATCGACACCGTGCTCATCCGTCGTCTGCAGGACGGTGATCCGGCAGGGCACATGCGCCGCGCCATCGCGCGCTTCCCCATCGCCGGCGTCGGCGAGGAAGTATTGCACCGGTACTTTCTCCCCGAAGGCCGCGCCCCCGGGACGCCCTATCGGCTCCTCCCTATGTACAAGAAGGTGGTCAGTCCCGCGCGTGACCGGGTGACGATCCTGGCCAATTTCGTCGAGGTGTTCCTCGCGAAGGAGGGCCACGACGGCGTGGTCGGCATCAATCTGCTGACCAAGGTGCAAATGCCGACGCTCCCCTCGCTCTACGGCGCGATGCTCGCGGGGGTCGACTACGTGATCATGGGGGCCGGCATTCCACGCGAGATCCCCGGGGTCCTCGATGCCTTGGCCGAGCACAAGGCCACCTCGATCAAGTTCGAGGTCCTGGGTGGCGCGCCCACGCACCTCACCTTCGACCCGGCCGATCACTGGCCCTCTCCGCTCCACGCGCTGACCCGGCCGCTTTTCCTCCCCGTCATCTCCGCCGCCACGCTCGCGGCGACCCTCGCCAAGAAGGCCAACGGCCGGGTGGATGGCTTCGTGGTGGAAGGGCCCACCGCCGGCGGACACAACGCGCCACCCCGCGGCGAACCGCGGCTCAACGAGCGCGGGGAGCCGATCTACGGCGACCGTGACGTCGTCGATCTCGCCAAGATGCGCGAATTGGGCCTCCCCTTCTGGCTGGCGGGTGGGGTCGGTTCTCCTGCAGGGCTGGAGCTCGCGCTCGCCGAAGGGGCCGCGGGGATCCAGGTCGGGACCATCTTCGCGTTTGCCGACGAGTCCGGACTGGCCGCCGAGATCAAGCGGCGGGTCTTTGCCGCCGTCTCCACCGGCACCGCCTCCGTTCTCACCGATCCGCGTGCCTCGCCCACCGGCTATCCGTTCAAGGTGGTGGAACTCCCCACCGTCGGCGTACCGCCCATCGAGCGGAAGCGGGTCTGTGACCTTGGATATCTCCGTGTCGCGGTGCAGACGCCGGAGGGACGGCTCACGTATCGCTGCCCGGCCGAGCCGATCGACTCCTATCTCGGCAAAGGGGGGGAGCTCGCCGACACTGTCGGCCGGCGCTGCCTCTGCAATGGACTGATGTCGGACGTCGGGCTCGGGCAGGTACGAGAAGGAGTGATCGAACCGGAACTCATCACCAGCGGCGATGAGCTCTCCTCCATTCTGGCCGTGGCCGGTGGCGCGGAGGGATACTCCGCCGGGCAGGCGTTGAACTACCTCCTGGGTGTCTGAGCCGACCAAGCCCGCGGTATAGATTAGGGGCATGACTGCAACCGCTCTGGTGACCGGTTCGACCGAAGGGATCGGTCGCGCCATCGCGTTCTCGCTCGGCCAGGCTGGCTACAAGGTGGGCGTCTGCGCCCGGACCCCCTCCAAGGTCGATGCCCTGCTCAAGGACCTCGCGACCGCGGGCATCACCGCCGCCGGTCGCGCCTGTGATGTCGGCGACCCGGCGCAGGTCGCCGCACTCGTGGCGCACGTCACCGACCGACTCGGCCCCGTCGATGTCCTCGTGAACAACGCCGGCATCGGCGTGCTCAAACCCTTCGCCGAACTGACGCTGGCGGAGTGGGACGCCGTGATGGCGACCAACCTGCGGAGCCTCTATCTCGTGACCAGTGCCGTCCTTCCCGGGATGCGTGCGCGGAAGCAGGGTGCGGTCGTGAATATCAGCTCCCTGGCCGGCAAGCGCGGCTTCCCGGGCGGGACGGCGTACTCCGCGAGCAAGCACGCCGTGATGGGGTTCAGCGAATCGCTGATGCTCGAGGTCCGGAAGGAGGGCGTCCGGGTCGTGGCCATCTGTCCCGGCTCGGTCGATACCAAGATCATCCACGCGCAGACCCTCTTCGAGCGCGATCCCGCCAAGATCCTCCAGCCCGAGGACGTGGCGGCCGCGGTGCTGGGGGTGCTGCAGCTTCCGCCGCGTGCGACGATCTCGGAGCTCGAGATCCGCCCCTCCAGCCCATGAACATCGACCGCTGCATCTGCACCGGGCTCACCTTCGCCCAGGTGCTGGAACGCGCCCGTGCCGGCGGGTGGGACCTCGATGCGATCCGGCGCGAGACCAAGGTCGGGGGGAATTGCGGTCTCTGCCGTCCCTACGTCCGCCGCGCCCTCGCGACCGGCGAGACCGTCTTCCATCAGATCCTCACCGAAGGCCCCGAGGGATAGTGGATCAAAAGCCCCTGGCGCGCCGGCTCTTTACACCCGTCGGACTGACCCTCATCGCGGTCGGCCTCGGGTGGATCGGCGTGTTCTGGGCCTGGGAACACCGGTGGGCCGGGGTCTGGTCGGCAGGGTCCGCGATGCTCATCGCCTTCCTCGCGGTCTGGCGCGGCCGCATCCTGGGCCGTCGGCGGAGCCAGTCCCTGCATGACGCCCTGGCCGCGGCGGCCGACCGGAACCGTCAGCTCGAGGCGCTGCGCCATCTGGCACAGGTGCTTCTCTCGGGGCGATCCCTTCCCGACCTCCTGACCGAGGTCTGCCGCTTCGCCGCTGACCTCGTCGGCGGAGAGTCGGCCGCCATCGGGCTCGTGGTCGAAGAGGGACGCTTCCTCAAAGTGGTGGCCGCCACCGGCCGGATGCAGCACGCTGAACAACGTCTCATCCCCACCGATCGCTCCCTGGCCGGCTGGGTCGTGACCAATGACGAACCGGTCCTCGTCGCGGACATGGGATTGGACCCCCGCAACTTCGACTTCGCGGACACGCCGCGGGAGCTCAAGGCCGCCGCGATCACGCCGCTCCGGTCGGGCGGGCTCGTCATCGGGGTCGTCTGCGTCTTCAACCGCCAGGACGGTGGTGAATTCACCACCGAGCACCTCGAACTCCTCCGCGCCCTCGCCGACCAGGCCGCCATCGGGTTCGATCGGGCGCACATGCACGAGGAGGGCAAGCGCAGCGAAGTGGAGCTCGCCCGCAAGAACATCGAGCTGCAGCGCGCCACCCGGCTCAAGAACGAATTCCTCGCCAATGTCTCGCACGAGCTCCGGACCCCGCTCAATGCGATCATCGGCTTTTCCGAGCTCCTGCTCACCGGCGACCTCGGCGAGGTGCGCACCGAGCATCGGGATTTCCTCGAATCGATCCACCGAAATGGCAAACATCTCCTCCGCCTCATCAATTCGGTGCTCGACGTCTCGCGCATCGACGCCGACCGGATGCACCTGGAGCTCTCCGAGACCGATCTGATCCAGGCCATCCGCGGCGCGGCCGCCGACACGGAGAGCCTCCGCCTTGCTCGGCAGCAGACCTGCCGCCTGGAACTGCCGGACCAGCCGCTCCACGCCCTCGCCGACGCGGTCCGCGTGCAACAGGTGCTGTTCAACCTCCTGAGCAACGCGGCCAAGTTCACCCCCGAAGGGGGCGAAGTCGTCCTGCGTGCGCTCGCCACTTCGACGCCGCTCCCCGTTCCCGGTGACCGGAGCGGCGAACACCCGCGACTCGAACGCCGCGAGGCGGTCTGGGTGGCGGTCGGCGATACCGGGATGGGGATCCGCCCGGAGGACATGCCGAAACTCTTCCAGGAATTCAGCCAGCTGGACGCGTCCGCCAGCCGGCGGGTGCAAGGCTCAGGGCTCGGCCTCGCGTTGAGCAAGCGCCTCGTGGAGCTCCACGGCGGACAGATCGGCTGTGAATCGGTCTACGGGAAGGGAAGCACCTTCTGGTTCATCCTCCCGACCGACGGGCCGGTGCGCCGGCCAGGGATGAAGAGCCCTGGCGAGATCACGCCGAGGGAAGGAGCGTAACGAGGACCGAACGCGGGCCTCTGGAGCTCGGCCCCCTGGAGCTTGGCCCTCTGGAGCTCGGCCCTCTGGAGCTCGGCCCTCTGGACCGAGAACTCCTGCTGCGCCCTCTGTATCGACGGACCTGTCGCGGGCCGGAGGCCCACGTTCCATCCTCTCGAGGTCGTCCCTTGCGGGCTGGAAGCCCGCGCTCGATGCGCCCAGTAGTGAGCGAGAATGCACCTGGGGCAGGTTGAACAAGCGTTGAGGCCCCGTGCCTATCCTCGCCGCATGGCCCCACAGTTCAAATATCGGAGAAACCTCCCGCACATTCGGCGTGACGGGGCGACCTATCACGTCAGCTGGTCGCTAGCACGCCGCGAGGAAGTGCTGTCCCCTGTCGAACGTGACATCGTGATAACGGCCCTCCGACACTTCGACAGTGTTCGGTATCAACTGCACACCGCTGTCGTTATGGACGATCATGTGCACACGCTGTTCACGCCATACGCGGCGCACCCACTCCACACCATCATGCACAGTTGGAAATCGTTCACCGCTCACACCTTGGTAAAGCTCGGACGGATTGCCCCGGTCTGGACTGCGGAATATTTCGATACGATCATCCGCGACGCAGACCATCTCCGCTCCACCACCGCCTACATCCTCGACAATCCAGCCCGACGCTGGCCAAGGACTTCAAGCTATCGTTGGCTCCTGATGCCCCGGCCCTCCGGGCCGCCTTCCCTCCCCTGAGACAGGGGTGGAGCTTGGCCCTCCGGGCCGAGAACGATGGAGTTCGGGTGTGGAGCTTGGCCTCTGGAGCTCGGCCCTCCGGGCCGAGAGAACACCTAGATCACCGCCTGGTACTCCGCGGTCGGCAGCGCCGCCCGCATCATGTCCCGCCGGATATACCGGGTCGCGAACATCACGACGATCCCCCCCGTGATCGAGACGAAGGGAAGGATCAGGATCGCACGATCGAGCCCGAATCGATCCGACAAGTTCCCCACGAGGGGAAGGGCGATCGCGTCCCCCGCCACGTGGATGAACATCAGGTAGGCACCCATCGCGGTCGCGCTGATCCGGCTCGGCACCACGTCGAAGATCACCGCCGAGAGAGGGCCGTTGTACCAGGTCAGGAAGAAGAACCCGACCCCGAACAACCGCGTGAAGAGCACGGGGTCGCGCACGGTCAGGGCATACATCGCGATCGGCCCACCGACGAGCATCCCGATCGCCGTCGTGACGATCCGCGACGAATCGGTGAACCGCCGGAGCCAGTCCGCGATGGCCCCGCCGGCCAGCGTCCCGAAGGTCCCTGCGATCACCGCCGGCACCGCGAGCTGCACGGTCGCCTCGCGCATGGTCCACCCCAGCGCCCTCGCCGCGAAGCTCGGGCCCCACGCCACCAGCCCGTTCAGCCCGAACGAGATCATCGCCCCCGCCAGGAAGACGAACAGGAGCGTCGGCGTGTGCAGCACCATCCGGAACGCGCGAGCGAATTCCTCGAGCACGTCCCCCATCGGCCCGGTCACCCCGGGACCGAACGGGGTGTCCGCGATCCGGTCCCGGTGGATCTGCCAGAACCACCACGCGATGTTGGCCGCGAGCCCGACTCCCACGGCCGTCGCCATCACGGCGACATCCGCGGCTGACGTGGCGCCGTACTGCTGATCCACCCACCAGGCCCCGATCGCGCCGAGGATGCTCGCCAGAAGGAGCGGCTCGAACTGACGCAGCACGGTGGTGAGCCCAAGCTCGAATCGCCTCAGCAGCTTCAGGAGATGGACCGGCTCCGGGGAGCGGTTCGGGTCGATCAGTCGCCCCGCCAGCACCGCGAGCAGGATACCCGGCAGCCCCACCGCCATGAACGCCACCCGCCACCCGTACACCTCATTCAACTGCGCCCCGGCCCAGAATCCGATCGCCCCCCCCACCGGGACACCGGCCGAGAGGATCCCTATCGCCAGGGCTCGGCGCGGCCCTGGGAAGTAGTCGGCCACCAATGAATTCGAGGCGGGACCGAACGCGGCCCCGCCGATCCCCACCACCGCACGCACGCCGAAGAGCGCTCCGAAACTCCGCGCCAGGCCTCCGAGCGCGGTGAATACGCTCCAGACCGTCACGCCGGTCGCCACCACCGCGCGCCGGGACCGGAGGTCGCTCAAGACCCCCATCGGGAAGGCGGCCACCGAGAAAAGCAGCACGTAGGCCGATCCCAGCCACCCGAGTTGCCCGTCGGTGAGCCCCAAGTCGCGCTTGATCGGCTCGAACAGCCCGAAGATCACGTTCCGGTCAACGTAACTGAGGATGTTCAGCAGCGACAGCAACCCCAACGCGTACCACCGGTACCACCCCTTCGGTTCAACCACCACGGCTTGGCTCGGCTCGTTTGGTCCGCGCGGCCATGACGTGCCTCACGCACTCCTCCGCGTCGTCGGTCACGAGCATCATGTTGAGGTCCCGCAGGGCGATCTTCCCTTCCGCCGCGACGGTGTCCTTGAGCCAGTCGATCAATCCCTTCCAGTACGAGGCGCCGATGAGCACCACCGGGAAGTCCTTCACCTTGTCGGTCTGGATGAGCGTCAGCGCCTCGAACATCTCGTCGAGCGTCCCGAATCCTCCCGGAAAGACCACGAATGCCGAGGAGTACTTCACGAACATCAGTTTGCGGACGAAGAAGTACCGGAATTCGATCCCCCGGTCCACGTAGGCGTTGAGTCCCTGTTCGAACGGCAGCTCGATGTTGAGCCCGATGGAGAGCGTCCCGCCCTCGCGGGCCCCGAGGTTCCCCGCTTCCATGATCCCGGGCCCGCCGCCGGTGATGACCTGGCATCCGGCTCGCGCGAGGAGTCGCGCCACCTCCACTGCCTTGGCGTACATCGGGTCTGTCGCCGGGGTGCGCGCCGAACCGAAAATCGTCACGGCCTCGTGCACCTCCGCCAGCGAATCGAACCCCTCCACCACCTCCCCCATGATGCGGAGCACACGCCACGGATCGGAATGCTTGTGCGCATCGGGGCGCTCGCCGGTCGTCGCGAGGAGCACCTCGTCCTCGGTGGGGCGGGGGGAAATGCCCTGGGGGCCACTGCGGCGGGATGGCTTGGTCACTGAAAGACTCCGGGCGGGTTCGTCGGTGGAATATACCCCGCGTTCCGCGCCGCACCGGCGGCCTGTATACTTCACGCCATGCCCTCCCCGAGCGCCCCCCGCGGCTCCTGGACCACCCTCTCGCTGACGCTTGCCGCCCGCGCGCTGGTCCGTCCCCGCCTGGCGCTCGATCTGCTCGCTGCGGCTTGGGCCTTCCGG
>JANMWE010000119.1:0-4867 GCA_031393795.1 Gemmatimonadota bacterium | reverse complement strand
CCTGCGTGAGCGCCGCTGTCGGCAACCCTTCCGACGAGGCCCAGCGGCCCAGCGTTTCGAGGACGGGTGGGACGGAGCGGGTCTGGCCCCAGAGCAGCCCGACCTCCCCACCCGCCAGCGGGACCAGCGGATCGGCATCGCCGAAGATGGCGAGGAGAGGTCTCGGAGGGCCGTTCCGCGGCGGAAGGTTCACCAGGCCACCGGCCACCGACACGCCGGCGACCCACCGCTCCGGCTCTTCCGCCAGGAGCTTCCAGGCGAGCGCGGCGCCATTGGAGTGCCCGACGAGATAGCGCCGCCGCTGGTCGATCGCGATCCCGCGGCGCCGGAGATCGTCCTCGATGAGCCGAAGGAACTCCCCTTCGTCGAGCTGCGGGCGCGATTCCCCAGGCTTCGCCCGGCCGCTGTTCCAGATCCGCGGGTTGTCGCGGAATCGGGGAGGCCGGGTGAGGTCAGGGTAGAGCGCATCGGGTGCCACCACCAGCACCCCTTCGCGCTGCGCCGCCTCGGCCCACCCCTGCATATCGAGATAGCGGGTCCCCTCGCTCCCGGCACCGTGGAGGACGACGATGAGCGGCCAAGGACCAGGGCCGCTCGGCACCTCCGCGTGCCACGTCCGCTCGATCCCCTCCTGGAGCAGGGTGGCGTCGATCCGGGTCAGTCGATCTCCTCCCCTGCCGCTTTCAGGAATCGCTCCGCCAGCTGCTCCTGCCGGTCCCGCTTCCGTCGGCGGGCATCGGCCAGGATCAGCTTCATCTCCGGCACCAGCTCCTGTGCTCCCCAGACCAGTCCGGTCGCCTCCTCCGCGCCGATCGAGTCCCCGGCGTCGGCCCCCAGCAGCATCGCCTCCGCCGCCGCGCGCAGGAACGACGGATCCTCCCTCGCCGGCAGCGGATACCGGTGCTCCGGGAGAGGCTCGCCTGCGGCATCATCGTTCACAAATGCACGTGACATATCGGTCCTGTCAGCGGGACTCCGTGAACCTATCACGGAAGCGCGGGAACACGGAGTGTCACGGAACAAGATTGTGTGGGCCTACGGAAACGATCTAGCCATTGAACCCACAAACGTCTTGTTCCGTGCACCTCCGCGCTTTCGTGTTTCCGCGATAGGTTCGTCGATCGCCGCTCACTGCAGCGACGAACGGCTTGAGGTCACTTGGCCTGAAGGATCCCCACCGCGCCCTTGGTCGCGTCGGCAAAGGCGTGCGAGACGAAGGGATAGTTCCCAGGTTCGGCCAGCCGGAGCTCGAAGATCGCGCCGCCACCCACGGGGACCTCGACCGTCTGGATCCCCTCGAAGGTCGGCGCCGCCCGCCCATCCTGGAACACCCGCTCGAAGATCGCCCCGACCACGTGGAACGCCGAGGCCCGGTTGGGGCCGGCGTTGACGAGGTAGATACGCACCAGCTCGTGCGCCTTTACCGGCAGGGGGTGGGTGGCATACTGCGCCGCACGCCCATTGAACACGACATGGTCCGGCGCCAGCGAGAGGAGTTTCTGCCAGTCGATCGCCATCGCCGTCGAGTCGGTCTTGTCCCCCGCCGACCTGGTGTAGAACTCGCTCTGCACCAGCACATATTCGCGCGCAGCAGGCCGAGGCCGGACCGGGTCCACGATGATGGCCCCGTACATCCCGCTCGCGATGTGGAGTGCCACGGGGGCGGTGCCGCAGTGATACATGAACGCCCCTGCCACGTGCGCCACGAACTGGTACTGCAGCGAGTCATTCGGGTTCACGTTGACATACACCCGGCTGGGCGAGACCTCGGCCGCATGGAAGTCCATCGAGTGCGGGATCGGCGCCTTGTTCACCACGGTGAAGTCCACCGTGTCACCGACCGTTACCCGGAGCACCGGCCCCGGCACCTGCCCGTCGAAGGTCCAGGCGTCGAAGGGGACGCCGTCGGTGAGGACGATCCGGGTGTGCCGCATCTCGAGCCGGATCTTGTGGCGATGCGTCGTCGCGCGGGGCGGGGCCACGGCATCGATCGGCGCCGGAGTGGCTCCGGTCCCGATCGGCGCCTCGCCGTGGGAGATGTCGGCGGGGGCGTGTGTGGGCGCCTGGTCGGTCGATCTGGTCGACGAAGGGGCGGGTGCCTTCGCTGGACTGCAAGCAGCGAGGCCTGCGCTGAGCGCGAACGAAAAGAGGAACACCGCCCAATGTATTCGGTGCATGGTCGCTGTGCTCGAGTGGAAGGGATCGAAAGGAAGGATCCGTGCTCGTCGGCCTGGCTCCGCTAACCTATCACGGAAGCGCGGGAACAGGGAGTTTCACTGAACAAGGTTGTGTGGGCCTACGGAGACGATCCAGCCGTTGAACCCACAAACGTCTTGTTCCGTGCGCCTCCGCGCTTTCGTGTTTCCGCGATAGGTCCACGGGGCCTTACCCACGAGCCGGATCCAGCACGTGGATGACCCGACGGGTCATCATCTGGCCCACTTTGGTGCCCCACGCCTTCATGTGCGCGGCCTCGATATGGGCGTCGAGGGCGGCAGCGCTCGCCCATTTCTCGATGACGACCACGACATCGTCGCTGACGGGAGACTGAAAGCCCATGTAGGGCGCGTGATCGACCGCCGGCGTGTATTCGAGGCACCCGGCCTCGGCACGCACCAGCGGCGTCAGCTCGCGGAAGGTCTCGAGGAACGCCGCACGAACGCCAGAGCGGAGATGGAGGAACGCGATGACGTGGATCATGCTGGCAGTGCCGCGAGGATGTCCCCGGTCCGTCGGATCCGGCCGAGCCGGGGGAAGATGGTCTTGATGGCGAAATCGTGGGCGCCAGGCGCCATTCCCGCCATCGCGTCCTCCGCGAAGACGAGCTCGTAGTTCCGTTCCCAGGCGTCGCGGGCGGTCGATTCGACGCCGAAGTTGGTCGCGATGCCGCAGAGGATGATGGTCTTGATCCCGCGCCGGCGGAGCTGCTGGTCGAGCGCGGTGCCGTAGAACGCCCCCCACTGTCGCTTGGTGATCAGCAGGTCGTTCGCGGCGCTGCCCAGCGAGGGGTCGAGATCGCTGTACCCGGGCGGGACCTTGCCGGCCGGGTTGGGAGAATCGGAGGGCTGGGACAGCCGGTCCTTCTCGTCGGGCGAGAATCCGACGTTCACCAGGACCACCTGCACCCCCGCCCTGCGGCAGGCGGTGACGAGCTTTACCGACCGTGCCAGCA
Organism: Gemmatimonadota bacterium; assembly: GCA_031393795.1. GTDB lineage: Bacteria > Gemmatimonadota > Gemmatimonadetes > Gemmatimonadales > GWC2-71-9 > CAMLHU01. The sequence goes on along the minus strand of JANMWE010000119.1, from coordinate 1,695 downwards.
CGTCGGTGTTGGTGTGCGGCGAGGTCTCGCGCGCAAGGATCCCCCGCTGCAGGTCGATCACGACCAGCGCGGTGGACCTGGGGTCGAGCGTCAGCGATTCGTTCATCACGGGAATCTACCCCGGCGGCGGCTCCCAGAGCTCCACCTTGTTCCCCTCCGGATCCGTCACCCACCCGAACCTCCCGAATTCCGATTCATCCATCTTCTCGTCCACGGTGCACCCCTCCGCTCGCAGTTCCGCGAGCAGCTTCACGAGGTCGGCCACCCGGTAGTTCACCATGAAGGTGGCCTGGCTTGGCTCGAAATACTTGGTCGTCTCGGGGAAGATGTTCCAGGCCGTGGTGCCGGACGGCTCATCCTTCCAGTCGAACGCGGCACCGCCCCACGTCTTTACCGGGATGCCGAGGTGGTCGCGGTACCAGGCGCTCAGGGCCTTGGGATCGCGTGCCTTGAAGAAGATCCCGCCGATACCGGTGACGCGGGCCACGGCTAGTTCGCCTTCGGGGTGGGAGGGGTGACGTCGCTGTTCCAGATGTCGTTCACCACCTGCCAGCTGTTCCCGGCGCGGCGCCAGACGATCAGCGACTTGCCGTGGTCCTTCATCTCGCCCTGCGGGCTCGGCATCGTCCAGGTCCAATTGTCCTCTTGCACCGCCAGATCGCCCGAGAGGCGGACGGAGACGACGGTGAGCGTGAGCGTCGCCTTCAACGCCCAGATCCGGGCCCAGAACGCGCGGATATTCTGTCGCCCGGTGATCCGTTCCATTCCCGGCGGCATGACGACCGCGTCGTCGGCGTAAAAGGTCGAGATGAGGGAGTCGTTCTGGCTTGCGATCGCGCTGCTCCACGAGTCGGCGAGGGCGCGGATGGCCTGTTCATCCGCCGAGGTGTCGGTCGAGGTGGAGGTGGGAGGGCAGCCGAGGCAGAGGGCCAAGGCGAGTGCCGCGAAGGCGCGGGTGGGGCGGAACATGGATCCTCCGATGGGGAACGGCGGGCGCAGGGGCTACGCCTCGTCGCGCTGCTGGAACTGATAGAGATAGTTGGGACGGAGATAGCCGACCTCGAAGCCGGCGCGGAGGATGTTCCGGTAGCTCGGCGCTACCTGGGCGAGCCCCTCTTCCTCGGTCTCGGCGCTCAGGACCTCGCACCCCGCCGTGCGGGCATCGAGGATCCGGCGCGCGATCAGCGCCGACTGCGCTCCGTGGCCTCGCGCCTCGGGCAGGGTCGCCGCGAGCCCCAGCCAGCCGATGCGACCGTCGATGACGAGGATGGCGGTCCCCACCGGGCGGTCGTGCGCGTAGGCAAGGTAGAACTTCCATCCCGGGGTCCCGACCATCGACGTGACCGCGAGGCCCAAGGCCGCGTTCCAGCCGAAGCCGGTGCAGAGGATCTCACCGAAGGTCGCACCCAGTTCGGGGCCGATCTCCTCGACCCGGTGCTTGATCGACGAGGGGCCGGGGGAGGTGACGTCGCGCACCAACCGCACCCCGTTGCTATGGTGGGCGAAGCCGAGGTCGGTCACGGCGGTGATGGTGGGACCGACAGTGACGAGGGGGGCGAGCTGAACGAAGAAGCGGGGGACCATCGCCCGTTCGTAGGTATCGATGATCTCCTGGACCGTCCTCTGCTCGGGAGGACCGGCGAGGCCGAGCCCGAGGACCCGGTTGCAGTCGAGGAGGTCGATCTTCGACATCCA
>JANMWE010000076.1:0-15235 GCA_031393795.1 Gemmatimonadota bacterium | reverse complement strand
CCTACTTCAACCCGTACCCGAGCCCCAGCCGCGCCGCCCACGCCGTGCCGGGGTCGCCGTAGAGCTCGGCCGTCAGGCCGAGGCGGGAGGTGGGGATCCAGGTCGCACCGCCGAAGAGGACGGTGCGGCGGTAGTTCCCTTCGACCTTTTGATTCTGTAGAGTGCTGGACTGATCGACGAAGTCCACCTGGAACCGGGGACGGAGGAAGTTCAGCCCCGCGCCGAGGTAGGGACGCACTTTCCCCCGAGCGACCGGCCACCCGTAGGCGAGGTCGAGGCCGAAGGCGTTGGGATGGTAGTGGTCGCTCGACGGGTTCGCGCCGCCGGCACATTCCGTAGTCCCGAGAGGCTGGGCGATCTGGTCTTTGGTACAGGTGATCGGCGCACGGATCACTCCGAAGGTGGCCGAGCCGCGGAGGGAAAGGACGCCGGTGGCCACCGGGACCGCGCGGGAAAGGGCGACGCTGATCAGGTTCGCCTTCACACCGTTCACCGTGACCGGGGGGATCCAGCTCAGCTCGAACGAGAAGCCGTCGCTGAGACCGAAGATGACGCGGGGTCGCGGGAGGACCGCCATCAGGTTGACATTCTCGTTCGGCTTCCCGGGCCGACAGAAAGTGGGCGTCGCGGTCGCCTTGTCGATGGTGGGGAGGGTCGCGACCTCGAAGAGGACCATCATGGTGTGCTCGCGGAGCGCCATCGGCGACGCGGCCCGTCCAAAGGCGGTCGAGACGCCCCGGATGCGGAAGATCTTCGCCTCGTTGGAGCCGGTCGGAAGGTGCCCGAGAGTGCAATCGGGTGGGGGAGGGCCCTGCGCGGCGAGGGGGGCGGCACCGGCCAGCAGGGCGAGCGGGATCATCCAGTGACGCATCGGACCTCCGAGGGTTGCTTGACGGCCCCTGTCGTGGTGCCTAACCTCCCACCACTCCCGTGACCGACCTCCACCGACTATTCCGCCGTCTCGTCGACGGTCTCATCGCCATCGATCCGGCGCGGCTCCACCGCCCGCTCACGGTGGCCGAGATGGTGCGCACCGTGGTGCCGTACCGGACCTCGCGTGCCGCGCTCGGGCTCGACTCGAGCGAGGACTACGACCTGCTCATCCTCCGCCTGCTGAGCGGCGAGGGGGGCTACGTCGAGGTCCGGCCGGCCGAGGTCGCCGCGCGGGCGGCGGCGGAACTGGCCGGTCCCAATCCTGACCCGGCGCTCCTCAGGGAATTTGGCGGTACAGAGGTCACTCTCGCTACCGCCCGCCTGGCGCAGGCGCTCGGCCCAGGCCCCGACGCTACCTGGGCGCCCCCGGAAGCGGTCGAAAGCGAACAGACGCTCGAGGGCGACACCGACAGCGACGAGGATCCCGGCGTGATCGAGACCGGCCGCGTCCCGTGGACCGTGGACGCCATGACGGGGGGACGTGGCGGGGTCATTCCGCTCCACACCGGGGCGGTGCCGGATGAGGGGACCCGGTGTGGTTATTGCGGCGGCCTCCTGCCGGCGGGGCGTCAGGTGAACTTCTGTCCCCACTGCGGCCAGAGCCAGACCTTCATCCGGTGCAGTGAGTGCGGCAACGAGGTCGAGTTCGGCTGGAAGCACTGCGTCGCCTGCGGCGCGAGCGTCGGCGACGAAGAATAGCCCGGTGTCCTTGATGCCCAGATATCTCCCCGGCCTCGTGGCCGCCCTCCTCTTCCAACTCCCGCTCGCCGCCCAGAGCCCGGCCACGCCGCCAGACACCGGCAACGTCACCCTGCTCGACATCACGGTCCACCCCGGCGAATACGAGCCCCACACCGTCTTCCTGCAGAAGGGGATCGTGTATCGCGCCTCTTTCTCGGGCCAGGGGATCGAGATCCGGGTGCGGTCGTATGGGGGAAGGCAATTGCCCTTTGTGGTGCCGCTCACCAACGGGGTCGATGCGTCAGGCGCCTCGGAATTCGAGATCTATCCGCAGTCCGACGGCAACATCGAATTCACCGAAGTGTTCAACGCCGAGAAGGTCCCGGTCACCTTCCGGCTCTGGCGCGACGCGCGCGGCACCGAACGGGGGCGGCGTTCCGCGGAGGAGGGGTTCTGGGAATTGGGAGTCGATGGGCTGGTCGGCTGGTACGGAAATTATGGCTCGCAGTCCGGCGGATCGGGGGCGACGCTGGGCGGCTGCCTCAGCGTACGCAATGGCCCGGGGCCACTCGGCTGGATCAACGGGTGCATCGTCGGGGTCGAACGGTTGACCACCGGCCCCGGCCAGGGATTTTTTCTCTTCACCGAACCAGAGATCAGGCTCAGCAATGGTCGGCGCACCGATTCGGGGTGGAAGTTCGAATGGGGCCTCCTGGTCCGATACGCCATGTTCGCCAATGGGAACGACGGCGGCAACATCGGCGGCGCCAACCTCGGATATGGCGCCTACGTCGCGCGTGATCTCCGGGATCTCAATGGCCGGGGCTGGCGGCTCACCTTGATGGGCCGGATGGATGGCAGCTCAAGTGGGTCCGCCACGTTCGGTAGCACCGGGCGGATCTGGGCGCCGGTCTTTCAATTCGGCGTGGGACGGTACCACTAGTCGTTCGGCTACCCCCGCCCGGCGTGCCGCTATCTTTCCGGTATGCCCGCCGCCCGTTCTGACGTCGTATTCCTGAGCGCCGTCCGCACCGGATTCGGTGCCTTCGGCGGCGCCCTGAAGGAGCTGACCGCGACCGACCTGGGTGTCCACGCCGCCCAGGGTGCGCTGGCGCGCGCCGGACTCCCGGCCTCCGAAGTCGACCACGTCATCGTCGGTAACGCCCTCCAGACCTCGGCCGACGCGATCTACCTCGCCCGGCACGTGGGGCTCCGCGCCGGGTGCCGGATCGAGACCCCTGCGGTGACGGTCAACCGGCTCTGCGGCTCCGGGTTCGAGGCGGTCATCGAAGGGGCCCGTCAGATCCTCCTCGGCGAATCGAAGGTGGTACTGGTGGGAGGGGCCGAGTCGATGAGCCAGGCGCCTCACGTGATCCGTGGTGCGCGGTGGGGCTATCGCTTCGGCCAGACCCCGCCCCTCGAAGACACCCTCTGGGAGGCGCTGCGCGACCCGCAGTGTGGCCGCGCGATGGCGGAGACCGCCGAAGCGCTCGCGGTGGAGCACGGCATCAGCCGCGCCGACTGTGACGCGTATGCGCTCCGGAGCCAGCAGGGCGCGGCCTCTGCGTGGAAGGAGGGACGGATGGCCGACGAGATCATCCCGGTCCCGATCCGCGATCGGAACACGAAGCAGGACACGTCGTGGGGGGAGGACGAGCATCGCCGCCCCGACACCACGGCCGAAGGCCTGGCGAAGCTGGCGCCGGTGTTCCAGAAGAACGGTGTCGTGACCGCCGGCAATGCCTCCGGGATCAGCGACGGGGCGTCGATGCTGGTGCTGGCGCACGCCGACGTCGCCAAGTCCGCCGGCCTGAAGCCGCTCGGCCGACTGGTGAGCTGGGGCATCGCGGGGGTCGACCCGGGGATCATGGGGATCGGTCCGGTCCCGGCCTCGAGGATCGCGCTCGCCGACGGCGGCCGGTCGTTGTCCGAAATGGACCTGATCGAGATCAACGAGGCCTTCGCCGCCCAGTACCTGGCGGTGGAAAAGAGCCTCGGACTCGATCGCGCCCGCACCAACGTCGATGGCGGGGCGATCGCGCTGGGCCATCCGCTCGCCGCGAGCGGTGCCCGGATCACCACCCACCTGCTCCACGCTCTCCGCCGCGCCAAGAGGCCATTCGGTCTGGGCGCCGCCTGCATCGGTGGCGGCCAGGGTGCCGCCGTGATCATCGAAGCGTTCCCCGCTTGAGGAGGATCTGATGGGTATCGCCGTCCTGTTGTTCGCCCTGGCCTACGTCCTGGGTTCGATGCGCGTCCTGAAGCAGTATGAAAGGGGCGTTTCCTTCTTCCTCGGGAAGTTCTGGGGTCTCAAGGGACCGGGCCTCATCTTCCTGCCGCTCGGCCTCACGATGATGAAGAAGGTGTCGCTCCGGACCGTGGCGCTCGACATCCCGCCGCAGGACGTGATCACCCGCGACAACGTCTCGCTCAAGGTCAACGCCGTCCTCTACATGAAGGTGTCCGACCCGGAGAAGTCGGTGATGGCGATCGAGAACTATCTCTACGCCACGAGCCAGCTCGCCCAGACCACTCTCCGCGCCGTGCTGGGCGAGGTGGAACTCGACGAACTCCTGGCCGACCGGGAGAAGATCAACGCGATCCTCAAGAAGATCATCGACGAGCACAGCGAACGCTGGGGGATCGAAGTGGAACAGGTGGCCGTCAAGGACGTGGACCTGCCGCAGGAGATGAAGCGGGCGCTGGCGCGCCAGGCCGAGGCGGAACGGGAGCGGCGGGCCAAGGTGATCGCGGCCCAGGGGGAGCTCCAGGCGTCGCAGACGTTGACCGAGGCGGCACGGGTGATGGCGCAGGAACCGGGGGCGATGCAGCTCCGCTATCTGCAGACCGTCACCGAGATCGCGGCGGAGAACAACTCCACCACGATCTTCCCGCTGCCGATGGAGCTGCTCACGCCGTTCCTGGCGCCACGGAAAGACGCGGCGTCGGCGCAGGTGCCGGTGTTCCCCGCCATCCGGCCCGACTTCGCGCTCCCCAAGGTGACCATCACCCCGACCCCCGAGAGCAAGTAGCCTGATGCCCGGACCGCCGTCGAAGTTCGATCGCCAGCAGATGGACCGCATCCTCCAGCGGGCGGCGGAGCTGCAGGCGGGCGAGCGGGATCCCGGCGAGGCCCTCTCCAAGGACGAACTGCTCCAGCTCGGCCGGGATGTCGGGATCCCCGGAAAATTCCTCGAGCAGGCGGTGATCGAGGAACAGACCCGGATGCCGGCCCAGGTGCTCGATGGGTTCTGGGACAAGGCCGCCGGCCCTGCGGCCGTCAGCGCGATGCGGGTGATCCGCGGGGACGCCGCACAGCTGGAGCGGTCGCTGATCGACTATATGGAAGAGGAAGAACTCCTCACCATCGCCCGGCAGGGGACCGGACGGCTCCAGTGGGAGCCGCTCAAGGGGTTCAACGCCGCGATGCGCCGCTCCAAGGCGATCCTCGGCGGCGGCGCGAAGCCGTTCATGCTGGCGCGGGCCGTCGGGGTCAACGCCTCGTTGACGCCGCTCGAGACCGGATTCGTGCACGTGGCCATCGAGGCCGACCTGCGCGAAGCTCGGGGACAGTTCATCAGCGGGGGCGTGGCGCTCGGGAGTCTCAGCGTCGTCGGGGGGATGGCGATGGCGATCCTCGGGTTCCCCCTGTTGGCGATCCCCGTGGTCCCGGTGTGGCTCGCGCTCGGTTGGGGAGTGCTGCGGCGCTACGGTCCGGTCTACCAGCGTACCCAGATGGGGCTCGAGCGGGCACTCGACCAGCTGGAGCGCGGGATCGTGAAGCCTCCAGCGCAATTGGGGCCCGGCGCGTCGATCGTGGGGGCGGTGCTTGATGAGGTGAGGAAGGCGATCAGTAGCAGGTAGGAGGGTACGAAGGCATGAGGGTAGGAAGTTCGTACTGCACCTGTGTCATTCCGAGCGGAGCGACACGGCCACTAGATCCCTCGCTCTGCTCGGGATGACGTCATATGCCTTTCAAGACGATCGCGGTGATCGGCGTGGGCCAGATGGGGGCGGGCATCGCGCAGGCCTGCGCGACCACCGGCGCACACCTGATCGCCATCGACCCCGACCACGCGCAGCGGGAGCGCGCCAAGCTCGGGATCGGGAGGTCGCTCGCCAAGCTGGCCGAGAAGGGCCTCGTGAAGGATCCGGCGGGGATCGAGGCGCGGATCAAATTCTCGGCCAAGATCGACGACGCCGAACCGGCAGACCTGGTCATCGAGGCGATCGTCGAGGAGCTGTCAGCCAAGCGGGCGCTCTGGGAGGAGCTCGACGTGATCTGCCCTCCCGATACGGTCTTCGCCACCAACACCTCGAGCCTTTCGGTGGCTGAGCAGGCGGCCGCGACCGGCCGCTCGGCGGCGTTCCTCGGGCTCCATTTCTTCAACCCCGTGCCGATGATGGCACTGGTCGAAGTGGTGAACACCGCCGCGCTCGATCCGAAGGTGCTGGAGCAGGCGATCGCGCTGGTCCGCGCAATGGGGAAGACCCCGGTCCTGGCCCAGGACACCCCCGGATTCGTGGTGAATCGGCTCCTGGTGCCGTACCTGCTCGACGCGGCCCGCGCGGCCGAAGCCAAAGTGGCGACCACCGCCGACCTCGACGCCGGGATGAAGCTCGGTGCCGGCCACCCGATGGGGCCATTGATGCTCCTCGACTTCGTGGGGATCGACACCGTGGTGCGGATCGCGGACAGCTTCCATCGCGCCTTCGACGAAGAGCGCCATCGCGCCCCCGCGATCCTCACGGCGATGGTGGCGCGGGGGGAGTTGGGGAAGAAATCGGGGAAGGGATTCTACGACTGGACCGGGAAGGAACCGGTGGCGAGGCCGCTCTGATGACCGCACGAGAGACGAGAAACGAGAGACGAGGAACGAGATGGAGAACTCCGGGCCCGATGGGATCGGGGGCGTCTCTCCTCTCTCGTCTCTCGTTTCTCGGGCTGTTACTGTTGGCTGCCTGCGACCCTGGCACCACCCGGCCGGACCTGACCCCCTTTCCCGAGGCTCGCACGATCGAGGTCATCGGCGACCGCGACAGCGCCTTGCGCGTGCTGCAGTTTGCGCTCACGACGGACAGCATCCCGATCGCGCGCGTCAGCGCCCGCGATCACTGGCTTGAGTCTCCCTGGTTCGACGCCCGGACCCTTGCGCCCACCGGCACCCAGACCCTCGGGATGGGAGTGGTGAAGCTGCGCGGGTGGGCCGATCCGTCGCGCCAGGGTGCATCCCTCCTCGTCGTCGAGCTGGTCTACCGGGCGATGGTGGACCCCTCCCTCCCGGCACGCGAACTGGAGCGGCCCGTCCCCGCGACCGACTCGGTCTATGTTCGCGTCGGGCGCGTGCTCAAGCTGGTCGAGGATTCGGTCGGCGCCCACTTCGGCGACAAGCCCCGCCACTAGATGGAGCCGCTCACCCCCGAAGCCGAGCGCGCGTGGGTCGCCGCAACCCTGCCCAGGGTGTCGCGCACTTTTGCGCTCTGCATCCGACTCCTCCCCAAGGCGCTGGAGCATCCGGTGGCGGTGGCGTACCTCCTCTGCCGCATCGCCGACACGGTCGAGGACAGCGCCTATCTCTCTGCGACCGAGAAGTCGATCCTCTTGTCCGAATTTCGCGACGCGGTGGGCGGCGTGGGGGATGCACCACGCGTGCGTGCCACGTTCGCCGGTGCCACGGCCGACGACGGAGTGCTGACCAACCGCGCCGACGTCGCGCTCCGGGCCTTCCGGCGCCTGCCGATCGAGATGCAGGAGCGGATCCGGCCCTGCGTGCAGGAGATGTGTGACGGGATGGCGGAGTTCGCGCGGGCGCGCGAGGCGGCGGGGGATCTCTTCGCCCTCCCCGACCTGTCCGCGCTCGACCGATACTGCTATTTCGTGGCCGGCACGGTCGGGCACCTGCTCACCGGCCTCTTCACCCTGCATAGCGCCACGATCGACGCCGAGCGACGCTCTCGCCTCGACGGCCTGGCCACCAGCTTCGGACTCGGGCTCCAGCTCACCAACATCGTGAAGGACGTGACGGTGGACCGGGAGCGGGGATGGAGCTTCGTTCCGGCGGCGCTCTGCCGCGAATACGGCCTCACGCCCGAGGAACTCTGCCGCCCCGAGCGCCGGACCGAGGCGATGCAGGTGATGCGAGTGTTGAGTGCCAAGGCGCGGGCGCACCTGGACGACGCCCTCACCTACTGCACCGCCCTCCCCCGTCGGGAGCGCGGCATCCGGATGTTCTGTCTCATCGCCGTGTATCTCGCGATCCGGACGCTCCGCCTGGCCGAGAGGGACCCGCGTTTGCTCGACCGCGGCCACAAGCTGAAGATCACGCGGGGCGACGTGAGCCGGACCCTCTTCACCACCGCGCTTGTCGCGCCGAGCAACAGCCTCGTCCGCGCCTACTACGGCGTGCTGGCCCGCGCAGGGACGTGACGCCCTCGATCCCCCCCATCCGCGGTCTCTTTCGGACCGATCTTCGCGCCCGGGCGGCCTATGCCGAGGGAGCGGGGATCTATCGTATCCTACCAATAGGGGTTGCGAGACCCGAAGACATCGATGACTTGGTAGGGCTCATCCGATGGGCAGCAGAGGTCGGGGCTTCGCTGATCCCGCGCGGTGCGGGGAGCGGGATGACCGGCGGGAATGTCGGTGAGGGGCTCCTGGTGGACCTGAACGGGATCGCCGAGCGGCCGCTCGAGATCGATCCCGGTCGTCGCACCGCGCGCACAGGAGCGCAGGTGACGCTGGCCGAGCTGAACGCCGCCGCCGGCAAGCACGGGCTCCGGCTCCCCCCTGATCCCTCGAGCGGTGGCTGGGCGACCATCGGCGGTGTGATCGGGACCAATGCGTCGGGACCGCGGACGCTGAAGTACGGATCGGTGCGGCGGTGGGTGGAGTCGGTGGAGCTGGTGCTGGCAGGGGGGCAGAGGATCACCCTCTCCCGCGGCAAGAGGATCCAATGGAGCTCGGCCCTCCGGGCCGAGGAAGGGACAGAGAACGAGAGCTCGGCAGTCTCGGCCCGGAGGGCCGAGCTCCAAGCGAGCCTCGATTCATTGGCGGTAGAGACGACCGCTGCGCGGGACCTCATCCGCTCCCGCTTCCCCAAGGTCCGGAAGAACAGCACCGGCTACGCCCTCGACCAGTATCTCGCCAGCGGCGACCTCCTCGACCTCGTCATCGGCGCCGAGGGGACCCTTGGCATCGTGACCGCCGCCACCTGGCGGCTCGATGCCCTGCCGACCCACCGGTCCGCCCTTCGGCTCACCCTCCGGCACCTCGAGGACCTCGGTGCGTTGATCCCGATGCTCGTCGCCCAGGGGGCGAGCGCGGCGGAGCTCCTCGACCAGACCTTCCTCCAGATGGTCCGCGACACCCCCGCCGCCCGCTCCCTCGGCCTGACCGGCGAGGAGGAAGGCGTGGTGCTGGTCGAATTCGAGGGCAGCACCAGCGAGGAGGTCAACGAACTGGCAACCCGCACTTCGCACCTCGCATCCCTCGCTTTCGCTCGGGACAAGCTTCGCGCCGGCGGTTCCGCCCACCTCGCTCTCACTACCATCGAGCTCGACGCCCTCATCACGCTCCGGAAATCGGCGAGCCCGATCCTCGCCGCCCTGCCGGGGCGACGCTCGCTGCAGGTCGTCGAGGACGGATGCGTCCCGGTGGAGCGGCTGGGGGAATACGTGGCGGCGGTACGTCGTGCGGCGGGCGAACGGGGGGTGGAGGTCGTTATCTTCGGGCACGCCGGGGACGGGAATGTCCACGTCAATTCGATGGCCGACCTCTCCCGACCCGGATGGGACGACGCTCTTCGGGGATTGTACGGGGATGTGACCGAGGCGGTCCTCCGACTCGGCGGTGTTCCGAGCGGCGAGCACGGCGATGGCCGGCTCCGCGCCGGAGTGCTCGAGCGGATCTACGGCGCCGAGGTGATGGCACTGTTCCGCCGGGTGAAGGAGAGCTTCGATCCCGCCGGCATCCTCAACCCCGGCATCAAGCTCGGACCGTCCGACGACCCGATCCGGCGCCTGAAGATCGGCCCCGACGCGATCTCCATCCCCGCCGACATCGCACAGGAGCTCCGGGAGATCGAGATGAGCGGGGGCTACGCCCAGGACCGGTTGAAGTTGGCCGACGCTTGAACGACCGGTGCGAGGTGCGAAGTGCGGGACTTCGCTCACCCACACCCCGCACTTCGCACTTCGGACCTTGTTCCCCCTACAGGCCGCCCATGGAACGGATCTACTCCCCCACCGTGACCCTCCTCGCCAACCCCGTCTTCCACGAGCCGGCGCACCTGCCCGTGCACTGGAAGGACCCGGGGACCGACGGCGAAAAGCTCGCGGAGTTCGCCGGACGGCTCTGCTACATGAGCCAGCACAACCCGGCCGAGCGGTCGACGGCCGAATATTTGACGAACATCCTGAAACAGGGGCACGGGTCGGTGTTCGAGCACTCGACCTACGTCCTCCTGCTCGAGGGGATCAGCCGGAGCTGCACCCACGAGCTGGTGCGGCACCGGGCGGGATTCGGGTACAGCCAGCTCTCCCAGCGCTACGTCGATGAGAGCCGGGCGGCCTACGTCGTTCCCCCGGCGATCATCGGGGACCAGGCACTGGAGGGGGCGTGGGCGGCCCAGATGGAATCGGCGCACGCCACCTACGTCGCCCAGGTCGAGGGGCTGATGCAGAGATATGCAGCGGTCGAGAACAAGATCCATCGGCGCAAGATGTCGCGGGAAGCGGCGCGGAGCGTCCTCCCCAACGCCACCGAGACCAAGATCGTGGTCAGCGGGAACGTCCGCGCCTGGCGCACGATGCTCGAGCTCCGCCTCGGCGAGGGTGCGGAGCTCGAGATCCGCCGCGTGGCCGTGGCGATCCTGGGCGTGCTGAGGGGCCAGGCGCCGGCCCTCTTCGCCGATTTCGAGCTCTACAATGCGCCGGACGGGACCCAAGCGGGGAAAGTGGGGTTCCATAAGGTGTGAACGAGTGAGAAGTGAGGAGTAAGGAGTGAGAAGTGGGTGATGAGGGGGAGACGGATCGAGAAATCGACCATCGCTCCCTCATTTCTTGTCCTCCACTCCTCACTTCTCACTCCTTACTTCTCACCGAGGTACCGGTCGGGTCATCCGTCACCCCAAAACTCGTCCGACCAATATCAAAAAAACTATTGCACCTTTGTCGGATATTTCCTAAATTGGAGTCGGAAGTATTTGCGCGTCGGTCGGCTCGCCTCCGCCAGGCGACTTTTTTGTAAGAGGATTTTCTGGGAATACGGATCGGACTCGCGTACAATCTCAAACCCGATGCGCCGGCCGCCGTGGCCGGGGCAGGATCCGATTCCCCCTCAGCCGACCCTCGCGCACTTCGCTCCGACCTCGCCCAGCCCGACCTCTACGCCGAATGGGATGAGCCCGCCACCATCGATGCGGTGGCCGCCGCCCTCGCCACCCTCGGCGAAGTGATCCGCCTCGAAGCCGACCAATCCTTCCCTGAAAAGCTCCGCGCCGCCCGCCCCGACTTCGTCTTCAACGTCGCCGAGGGGCTCTACGGCGTGAACCGCGAGGGCCACGTCCCGGCCATCTGCGAGTTCTACGGCATCCCCTCCCACGCTTCCGACTCGCTGACCCTGGCGCTCTGCCTCCATAAGGGGCGGACCAAGGAGATCCTGGCCCAGCGCGGCGTCCCGACGGCCCCGTTCGTGGTCGTGACCACCGCGGCCGAGGCCCGGAACGTCTCCCTCTCCTTCCCGCTCTTTGCCAAGCCGGCGTTCGAGGGGAGTGGCAAGGGGGTCAGCGTGAAGTCCCTCTGCCACCATAGAGGGGAGCTGGTGACCCAGGTCGAGCACCTCCTGGCCACCTACGACCAGCCGGTGGTGATCGAGAGCTACCTCCCCGGGCAGGAGTTCACGGTGGCCGTCATCGGCAACGGTGACGAGGCCCGCTGTCTCCCGATCGTGGCGTTCCGGTTCGACACCCTGCCCCCCGGCGCCCCGCCGGTCTACGGCTATGAGGCAAAGTGGCTCTGGGACACGATCGAGAACCCGCTCGACATCTTCCAGTGCCCTGCCCCGATCTCCGACGCCCTGGCCGAGCAGGTCCGGTCGGCGGCGCTCGCGGCCTACCGGGCGCTCGACTGCCGTGACTGGTGCCGGATCGACGTCCGCTGCGACGGCGCCGGCTCGCCGATGGTGGTAGAGCTGAACCCGCTCCCCGGCATTCTCCCGAACCCGCTCGACAATTCCTGCTTCCCCAAGGCCGCCCGTGCCGCGGGGATGAGCTATGACGACCTGATCCGGACGGTGGCCGACCTCGCGTGGCGCCGTATCAGCGGTCGGTCGCTCCTCCAGGAGGCGCGCGCATGAAGGTCGTGATCCTGTATGACCCGGGCGGCCCGCACTGGGACAAGAAGGACGTGGCCCAGGTGGCGGAGAGCGCGGAGGACATCCGCGACTGCCTGAAGGCCAAGGGTCATCAGGTCGGGCTGCTGCCGATCCGCCTCGGCGACTTCACCTGGATCGCGAAGGCCCGCAAGGCCGACGTGATCTTCAACCTGTGTGAAGGGCTCGACGGCCACTCCAAGTACGAAGATTACGTCGTCGGGACCCTCGAGCTGATGGGGGTGCCCTACACCGGGTGCCGCCAGTGGCCGGTCACGATCTGCCACCGCAAGCACATCGCCAACACCCTGATGGAGTCGGCGGGGATCCCGATCCCCCGGTCGGTGATGGCGCATTCGAACAGCCGTATCCCGATGGACTTCCCCCTCCCCGCCATCGTGAAGCCGGCCGCGGAGGACGCCTCCCTCGGCATCGACGCCGGGGCGGTCTGCACCAGTCGCCGGAGCCTCCGGAAGCGGCTCGCGGAGCAGTTGGAGCAGTGGGACGAGGTGCTGATCCAGCAGTACGTGCCCGGGCGGGAGTTCAACGTCGGGTTCGTGGGCAAGGAAGTGCTCCCGGTGTCGGAGATCTGTTTCGACAACATGCCGGAAGGGAGCTGGCCGATCCTGACTTACGCAGCCAAGTGGGACGAAGGGAGCCCGGAAGACCTCGGTTCCGTTCCCGTCTGCCCGGCCGACGTGAACGCCGAGACCATGCGGCGGATCGTGGCGGTGGCGCGGCAGGCGTGGGAGCTGGTGTCGGGGGGGGAGGGGTATGGCCGGGTGGACCTCCGGCTCGATCCCGAGGGGCGGCCGTGGGTGCTCGAAGTGAATCCCAACCCCGACCTGAGCGACAACGCCGGGTTGGCGCGGATGGGGCGGGCCATCGGACTCGACTACGGCGACCTTCTCCTCAAGATCGTGGACGAATCGATGCACCGGACGCTCTCGCGCACCGCCGCGGTGGCGCTGACCCAAGAGGTGGCGTGAGCACTGGGGTGACCGCGAAGACGCTCCTCCGTCCGCTGCATGCCTCGGACCGGAGCGAGTTGGAGCGTATCACCCGCGCGGTGGGGGTGTTCAAGGAGTATGAGATCCCGGTGGCGCTCGAAGTGTTCGACGCCGCGATCAAGCCGGGGCAGACGGATTACGAAGGGACGGCGGCGGAGGTGGAGGGGCGGTTCGCGGGGTGGGCGGCGTGGGGCCAGCGGCCCTGTGCAGAAGGGACCTGGGACCTGTATTGGATCGCGGTCGACCCGACGCTGCACGGCGCGGGGGTCGGGTCCACGATCCTGGAATATCTGGAGCGGCGCCTCCGGGGGCGCGCTCGATTGCTCGTGGTGGAGACGGGAGGCCGGTCGGCGTATGACGCCACCAGGGCCTTCTACCTGGCCAAGGGGTATGAAGTGGCCGCCACCATCCCGGACCTGTATGCGCCTGGCGATGCCCAGGTCATACTGACCAAGCGGTTCACCCCATCTCAGGTCTGACGGAGACCTCCCCGTATGGCGTCCACCTGGCAAGAAATCCTCAAGGAACGCTCCATCCAGTCGCTCGAGGCGCTGTCCGCCCGGTTCGGGGCGGAGCACGTCGGCGACATCGAAAAGCTCCGGCAGGCGGTGGAGAACTTCGAGTTCCGCATCTCCCCCGCGATGCTCGACCTGATCGAGGAGCCCGGCGATCCCATCTGGCTGCAGTACGTGCCCACGATGGCGGAGCTGGACATCAAGGATGGGATGATCGACTCCTTGAACGAGGATGCCGACTCCCCGGTGCCGAACATCACCCATCGGTATCCGGACCGCGCCCTCTTCCTGGTCTCGCCGGTGTGCGCCAGCTACTGCCGCTTCTGCACCCGGCGACGGAAGGTGGGGGACCCCGAGAAGATCCCGATGAGCCAGTTCGAGTCGGCGTTCCAGTATCTCGAGCAGCACACCGAGATCCGGGACGTCATCATGAGCGGCGGCGACCCGCTGATGCTCAATGAACGCCGGCTGGACATGATCCTGACCCGGCTCCGCAGCATGAAGCACATCGAGATCATCCGGATCGGGAGCCGGGTGCCCTGCCACCTCCCCGAGCGGATCACGCCCGAGCTCTGCGACGTGCTGAAGAAGCACCATCCGCTCTGGATCAACACCCACTTCAACCACCCGCGCGAGCTCACTCCCGCGGCGGTGAAGGGGCTCGGCATGCTGGCCGACGCCGGCATCCCGCTCGGCTGCCAGACCGTGCTGCTCAAGGGCGTCAATGACAGCCCGGCGGTGATGAAGTCGCTGATGCACAAGCTGATGCTGGCCCGGGTGCGGCCCTACTACATCTATATGGCCGACCAGGTGGCGGGGGCGGAGCACTTCCGCACCACCGTGCAGACCGGGATCCGGATCATGGAGTCGCTCCGCGGCTGGACGTCGGGGCTGGCCAACCCGTACTTCGTCATCGATGCCCCCGGCGGCGGCGGGAAGATCCCGCTCCTCCCCGAATACGTGGAGTCGATGAACGAGGACGAGGTGGTGCTCCGCAACTTCCGGGGCGAGCGCTACGTGTACAAGCAGCCGGCGCCCGACCAGAAGCGGCTTTCGATCGGCGACCCCGAATACCTCTTCCAGCCATCGATGCAGCCGAAGAAGGCGCGGAAGCGGGTGGGCAAGGTCAAGGTGGCGGCAAAAAGAAAGAGTGCCTAGTGCACGGCACCGCGGGCCCGTGATTCATCACGGGCAACAGGCCCCGGAGAGTTCCGGGGCCTTTTCGTGTGCATAGGTCTCGATGCTGACGCATCCACGAGGTAACCACCTCACAAGGAGCGTTAGATGCAACTGCCGTTGTTCGCGTTGGCCCTGGTGTCCCTGCCGGTCACACCCACGCCCCAAACCCCGGTGGAACCGAGGAGTCCACCGGTCGTGGCCGCAGGGGTCGAACGACCCCCCGGCAGGCTCGCCATCCACCTGACGCTTCGGACCCGTGGACCGAGCCCCGCCAATGCCGCGCTCACCTTCAGCCGGCTCCTCGGCGACCTGCGCGATTCCCTCGGTCGGTCACGCGCGACCGACTCGACCCTCGCGATCGAGATCAATTCCCTCCTCCCCACGGCCAGCCCGGCCGACCGCGGCGGGAAGGAGTACGAGCTCTCCCTCTCGCTCAAGCTCGGCCCCGACGCCCTCCCCACCTTCCTCCAGGTGCTGGATCACCTGGCGTCGGGTACGGTGACGCTGTCGAACCTGCGCCTGAGCGCCGATGGCGACCTCTCGGATCT
>JANMWE010000062.1:0-3998 GCA_031393795.1 Gemmatimonadota bacterium | reverse complement strand
CTTTTCCTGATGGTGACTGAAAATCGGGCATTGCTTCGGTCTACGTTCGGTCTTATACTGGTTCAGTGAATGTGTGACGCAAAATCGGTCACTTTGACAACTTAAAGCCCTGAGGGCCCAATGGCGGAACCGAACACGAAGACGGACCGGGCAGACGCAGAGAAGAAGAAGGCGCTGGGTCTGGCCATCTCCCAGATCGAGAAGACCCTCGGCAAGGGCTCCATCATGCGAATGGGAGCGGACCATCCCCGCGAGAAGGTCTCCGTCATCCCCACCGGGGCCATCAACCTCGATGCCGCCATCGGCATCGGCGGGGTCCCCCGCGGCCGGATCACCGAGATCTACGGCCCCGAGTCCTCGGGCAAGACGACCCTCACCCTCCACCTGGCCGCCAACATCCAGCGATTGGGCGGGGTCGCGGCCTACGTCGACGCCGAGCACGCGCTCGACATCGACTACGCCAAGAAGCTCGGCGTCGACGTCGAGAACCTCCTCGTCTCGCAGCCCGACACCGGCGAGCAGGCGCTCGAGATCGTCGACATCCTGGTGCGCTCCGGCGCGGTGGACCTCATCGTCATCGACTCGGTGGCGGCCCTGGTGCCCAAGGCCGAGATCGAAGGGGAGATGGGGGATAGCCACATGGGGCTCCAGGCGCGACTGATGAGCCAGGCGCTCCGGAAGCTCGCGGGGGCCATCAACAAGTCGAATTGCGCGGTGGTCTTCATCAACCAGCTGCGCGAGAAGATCGGCGTGATGTTCGGCAACCCCGAGACCACCACCGGCGGCAAGGCGCTCAAGTTCTACGCCTCGCTCCGGCTCGACATCCGCCGAGTGGGCCCGGTGAAGGAGCGCGAGGTGGTGATCGGCAACCACGTGCGGGTCAAGGTGGTCAAGAACAAGGTGGCGCCGCCGTTCAAGCAGGCGGAGTTCGACATCATGTTCGACGAGGGGATCAGCCACAGCTCGCTGGTGGTCGACATCGCCTCGGAGGCCAACATCATCCAGAAGTCGGGCGCCTGGTACAGCTACGGCGACCAGCGCATCGGCCAGGGGCGTGAGAACGCCAAGATGTTCCTCAAGGACAACCCGGCGATGATGACCGAAGTGGAGGGGAAGGTGAAGGAGTTCCTGGGGATGAAGAATGCGCCGGGTGGGGCGGCGGCGGGGGGTGGGGTGGCGGTTGCGGATGCGGGTGAGGAAGAGGAGTAGGGGGACAGGGGCCTGGGGCCTAGGGAGGTACGTGAAGGGTCCGATGCGTGATGACGCTCTCGTGATCTTGAACTGCCTCCCCAGGCCCTAGCCCCCAGTCACCCTTTCGTATGCTGAAGTGGACCCAAGCCCCTCGCGTCCGGGAACCGGCCATCATCCCTGGCACGGGCCGGATCACCGCCGTGGAACCCGATCCTCGGCGGAAGGGGGCGGTGCGCATCTACTGTGACGGCGAACATCGCTGGACCGCGGCGCTGGTCGACGTCGAGGACCTTCGGGTGGGAGTGCCGGCGACCGAGGCCGACATCGCTCACCTCGAACAGGCCGCCGACACCGAAGGCTCGCTCCGCTCGGCGCTCCGGCACCTGAGTCGGCGGGCCTTCGCGCGGGCGGATCTCGACCGCCGGCTCCGGCGGAAGGGTCATCCCCCCGAGGCGGTCGCGACCGCGCTCGAGCGGCTCGAAGCGCAGGGGCTGCTCGATGACGTGGCCTTCGCGCGCGGGTACGTGGAGACCCGCGCCGTTCGTGGGCGCGGGCCGATGCGGATCCAGCGTGACCTCGGCGCGATGGGAGTGGAGCGGAGCATCGTGGACAGGGCACTCGAGAGCGCCTGGCCCGCGAGCATCCCGCCAGAGGACCTCGCGCGGAGCCTCGCCGCCAAGCGACTCAAGCAGCTGGGGAGCGGAGTGCCGCGCCAGGCGCTGCGGCGGCGACTGGTGCAGTACTTGGGGCGGCGGGGGTTCGGGGGGAGCGTGGCGGGGAAGGTGGTCTCAGAGGTACTGCGTCCTGATACCGGTCGCCGAGCTTGATAGGATCGCCCAAGCGCGCCTCGAGGATGCACGAGCGCTTCTCGCCGCTGGCCGTCCAGATGGCGCGATCTATCTCTGCGGCTATGCCGTGGAGGTGGCCCTGAAAGCACGCGTGTGCCGGCAATTGAATTGGCCGGACTTTCCACGTACCTCGGGTGAGTTCAATGCCCTGAAGAGCTTCCAAACCCACAGCTTGGATACTCTCCTGCGGCTATCTGGGCAGGAGGCTAACATTAAGCAGAGCAATTTTGCTGAGTGGAACGTTGTGAGCACGTGGAACCCTGAGGCTCGCTACGACATCATTGGTACCGCGACACTTCCATCCGCGACCAACATGATCACCGCGGCTGTGGCCCTTATGGCGGCACTATGAACATGACCGACGTGGCCTCGACCTTCGCATCTCTCGAGTCCAGTATTTCTAAGGACAAGGGGCCGTTTGCGCTTTTCGCTATTTTCCAGCGAGAGGATGTGCCGGATCGTTGGGATCTCGTCGCTTCTGCGCCTTGGATCGCCTCAGATCGTGACTCGGCTCTCAGTTATTTCGTTCGCAGGATCCAGAAGGATATTGGGCAGGAGTCCCTGACTTCATTGTCCCGAATCATGTTCGTGGATCCGAGTGATCCTGCGGTTGCAAATCTCGCTCGCGGTGTGTCCGTGGAGCACACACCTTTGGAGGTGCGCGACAGGACCTTCTTTGGGGTCCCTGTGAAGCACGCGTTCATCATCACCTCCCGTAAGCTTGGTGTTCCAGCGACGAAGTAGTCCGGCTGACCTCGAGGCTTCGGTAGCCATGCGGCGCCCAATCCTTTCAAGGTGGGCGCCGCATTCACCGGCGAAGAGGTTGGATTCCTCGAGCTCCCCCTCCCCCGCCAGGGGGAGGGGCTGGGGGGAGAGGGGTCGTATGAAGCACCGCGCCATCGGTTCCCTCTCCCTCTCCTCGATCGGCCTCGGCTGCAACAACTTCGGGATGAGGTTGGATGCCGCCGAGACGGCGGTCGTCGTCCACAAGGCACTCGA
The DNA here is from genome assembly GCA_031393795.1 of Gemmatimonadota bacterium. GTDB lineage: Bacteria > Gemmatimonadota > Gemmatimonadetes > Gemmatimonadales > GWC2-71-9 > CAMLHU01. The sequence goes on along the minus strand of JANMWE010000062.1, from coordinate 960 downwards.
CGTCGGGATCACCTTGTTCGATACCGCCGAGAGCTACGGGCCGAGCGAGGAGTACCTGGGGAAGGCGCTGGGGAAGCGGCGGATGGATGTGGTGATCGCGACGAAGTTCGGGAATCGGGGCACCGGGGCGGGTGCCGCGAATATCAATCGCGCTGTGGAGGACTCCCTCCGGCGGCTCAAGACCGACTACATCGATCTCTATCAGCAGCATCGACCTGATCCCAGTACGCCAGTGGAGCAGACGCTCGAGGCGCTCGAGACGCTCAGGCAGCAGGGGAAGGTGAGAGAGGTCGGTTGCTCCAACTTCGATGTCGGATTGCTGGAGCAGGCGCGGAAGGCGCGAGAGGCGCGGAAGGGATTCGGATTCGCAAGCGTCCAGAACGAGTACAGCCTGTTGCACCGCGCGCCGGAGCCCGACGGGGTGCTGGCCGAGTGTGAGTGGCAGGGGCTGGGGTTCCTCCCCTATTTCCCGTTGGCGAACGGGATGTTGACGGGGAAGTATCGGGCCGGGAAGCCGAAGCCGCCGGGGACACGGATCAGCGACATGGAATACTTCGCCGGCTCCTACACGGTTGAGCGTCTTGAGCGTCTCGAGCGCCTGATCACTTTCGCGGAGGCGCGGGGGCACACGATCCTGGAGCTGGCGTTCGGCTGGTTACTGAGCCACAAGGTCGTGAGCTCGGTGATCGCCGGGGCGACCAGCGCGGCGCAGGTGGAGGCGAATGCGAAGGCGGGTGGGTGGGTGCTGAGTGCAGAAGGAATCGCGCTGATAGACGAGATCGCTCCGGCGTCGGACCTCACCCCCTGACCCCCTCACCCTTTGGGAGAGGGGGAACAGATCGGCGTTTTTCCCCCTCTCCCAGCGGGAGAGGGGGCCGGGGGGTGAGGTCAGAATGGGAGAGGGGGTCGGGGGGGGAGGTCTGAGTGGGCGAGGGGGTCGGGGGGTGAGGTCTGAATGGG
>JANMWE010000027.1:0-1786 GCA_031393795.1 Gemmatimonadota bacterium | reverse complement strand
ACACTCTGGCCGAGACGTTCGGGGTGATGGTGTATCAGGAGGACGTGGTGAATGTCTGTGCCGCCTTCGCGGGGATGCCCCTCTCCACCGGCGACGGGGTGCGGAAGGCGCTCAGCAAGAAGCGCCCCACCAAGGCACTGGCCTCGTATGCCAGGGAGTTCGCCGAGGGGGCGCTCAAGCTCGGGCGCGACCCCGCGACGATCGAGACCGTCTGGCATATGGTGCTGAGCTTCGCGGGGTATTCGTTCTGCAAAGGCCACTCCTGTTCGTACATCAAGGTGGCCCAGCACAGCTGCTACCTGCGTGCTCATCACCCCGCGGAGTTCATTTCGGCGGTGCTGGCCAACGGGGGCGGGTTCTATCGGCCCTTCGCGTATGTGGCCGAGGCGCGGCGGATGGGGCTGCGGATCCTTCCTCCCGACGTGAATGCCAGCCGGTGGGAAACGCACGGGCACGACGACTGGGTGCGGATCGGGTTCCAGTTCGTGAATGGCCTGTCGTCGAAGGGCGCTGAGGCGCTTGGGCGCTGGGGCGGTGGAGTGTTCGAGTCGTTAGCCGACCTCCGCGGTCACTCGGGGATCTCGACGGAGGACATCCGGACTTTGATCAAAGTCGGCGCCTGTGACTCGATCGCGAACGACCTCACCCGGCCGCAGATGCTCTGGCTCATTGACAGTGAGATCAAGGAGCGGTCTCCCGAACAGGTGCGCCTTTCTGTCTCAGCGCCCCAGCGCCTCAGCGCCCCAGCGCTCCCGGAGTACACCGACGACCGCCGCCGCCGCACCGAGTACGAGCTCCTCGGCTTCGTGACCGACCATCATCCGATGGCGCTGTATGAGGAGGAGCTGGCACGGTGGCGGACGGTCAAGAGCACCGAGATGGCCGCGCACGTAGGGGAGACCATCCTGATGGCGGGGATGCTCACCAGCGCCAAGCCGGTGAGCACCTCCAAGGACGAGCCGATGGAGTTCGCCACCTTCGACGACGGTCACGGCCTGATCGAGACGGTGCTCTTTCCCGCTGTCTACCGCGCCCGCGCGCATATCCTGTTCGATCAGGGGCCGTTCCTGCTCCGCGGCAAGGTCGAGGAGGAGTTCGGGGCGGTGACGTTGACGGTGCTGGACGTGAAAAGGGTGGATCGGCTGCGGGGGGGCTCCCGTAGGCTATCGACCCCAACGCGCCGGATTATTGGCGATATACCGACGAGCGCGATCGAACCCAGCCTCGGTACGCAGGAGGCGATCATGGAATCCCCGCTGCCACAATGGTGCGGGGACCGCTGGAAATGCCCTTGCGACGATCCGTGACACGCCGGACTTGAATCCTCCGACGACTTGCGGGATCCCTTCCGGCAGTGGACGGTGCAGAAGAAGAATGAAATGGAGGTGGTCAGGCATGATGATCCAGGAATCCAGACTGATGCCTGGCCAACGATCGGGGATCGCCAAGAGCTCCCGTCGACAAATATCTCCAACAGCGGAAAGCATCACGATGCCGGCAAGACACGCGCCGAAGTGCCGACGACGATGGTGAAGACAGATTGACAGAAAGAATGCTCCCGGCCTGGCGTAGGCGGCAGGGGGCAACCGGATCCGGCGTCGCTGCGGCTGATCGGACATGAAGGAAGATCGGTCCGATCGATCCTGGGATCGTCACCCGAAGAACGCGGGTCGTACCAATCTGCCGCCGGAGGCGCGGTCGATTGAACGACAATTGGTAGGGGCGGGGCTTGCCCCGCCCCTGGCGACGGACATTCCGTCACAACGAACGGGCGGGGCAAGCCCCG
>JANMWE010000309.1:0-2871 GCA_031393795.1 Gemmatimonadota bacterium | reverse complement strand
GCCGAAGACGCCCACTTCGTCGGGGGCGTAGCTGTAGGCCCCGGTCGACGCGGCGATCCCCGGTTCGCGGAGCGCCCGGTGGAGCCAGCTTCCGCGCCCCGAGCCGAGGATCCCGGCCGCGAGGTCGAGGGCGGCCTCGTCCGCGTGGAGCGCGGGCACGCCACGCCAGCCGAGCACCAGCTCCGCCTGCGCGACGTCGCCGCGCAGGGTCCGTGCCCGGACCTCACTGCGGGAGGACTCGGCCGGGCCGGCCGGGATCGGGGCGACGGGCGCCGCCCAGTCCTGGTAGTACGGCCGCGCGACAGCGAGCATCTCTGCCGGAGCGAGATCGCCCACGAGGGAGACCACCACGCGCGAGGGGGTGTAGCGGGAGGTGTAGTAGCCGCGGAGGTCGGCGGCCGTGAAGCCGGCGAGTTTGGCCTCGTATCCGATGCGCCACCGGCGGATCCGATGCTGATCGTAGAGGAGTTCGTGCAGCGTCTCGCCGGCGACCGCGCTGGGCGAATCGAGCTTCCGTTTGGCCTCTTCGATGATCACCCGGAGCTCGCGCGCGAGCTCGTCGGGATCCAGGGTCGGGTCCCGCAGCGCATCGGCCTGGATGTCGAGCGCAGCGGCGAAGTTGCGCACGGGCAGGACCGCGTAGTACAGGGTCCGGTCGTAGCTGGTGCTCGCGTTGATGTAGCCGCCGAGCGCCTTGGTCTCCTGCGCGATGCGGCCGACGCCGCGACGCGCGGTCCCCTTGAAGAACATGTGCTCGAGCACGTGCGAGATCCCCTGCCACGCGTCGGGCTCGTCGAAGAAGCCGGCGGCCACGTGCGTCACGATCGCGACCGCGGGGGCGGCGGGGTCGCGCTGGGCGACGAGGGTCAGTCCGTTCGAAAGGCGCTCGGTGAGGGCGCCGGTGGTCCAGGTCATTCTGAATAGTAAGCTGACGAGCTGACGAGATGATGAGCTGACGAGCCACGGCAGGCAGAGAAGGGGCTCATAAGCTCGTGAGCTCATCAGCCCCCTCGTCAGCCCGTAAGCTCATCAGCTCGCTATGCGATGATCCGCAGCACTCCTGCTTCGGCGCTTCCGGCGATGAACTCTTCCGCCGTGGTCATCGGGATCTTGATCCCCGTTTCCGCCCGGCCGCGCTCGGCCAGCGAGAGCATGTACTCGTCCATCGAGCGGTGGGCGTAGTCCGCCTCGGCCTCCTTCATCTGCTCGAGGATCTCGTCCCAAGTGCCCTTGAAGGTGTGGCCGGCCAGGGTCGCCACCGCGTGGCCGTCGTCGGTCATCGGGCGCTTCTGCATCGCCGCGAGTTCGGTGAGCAGGGTCCCGAAGAGCTCGAGCTGGGTCGGATCGCGCATGGTGCCGTCGGCCGCCTGCGACTCGATCTCCGACAGCAGGATGTCGAGCGGATCGGGTTCGCCGGCGATCTCGCCGAGGCGCGCGAGCCAGGGGGCGAGTTCGGGGTCGTCGTCGGGAAGGTGATACGCCTCCTTCCGGAGTTCGACGTAACGCCAGAGGCCCAGTTCGTCGAAGTGGTCCTCGGGCTGGGTCCGCTCGAGCTGGTGGAGCGACGCCGCGTACTCCCCCTTGTCGTACAGGAGATTGGCGAGGTAGATGCGCGCCTCGGCGTACTCGGAGTCGCTCTCGAGCGCCCGTCGGAGCCAATAGATCGACTGGGCCTCGAGACCGAGCCGGTGGCTGGCGTAGCCGGCGCAGGCGGCGGGCTCGGGCAGGTCGGGCGCGCCCTGGACCGAGAGCTCGAAGTAGCGATAGGCCGACTGGTGCAGTCCCTCGCGGAAGCAGGCGCGCCCCAGCTGCAGCATCAGCTCGCAATCGTCGTCGAACCCGAGGGCGAGGATGTGCTCGAACTGCTGGAGTGCCAGTTCGCGCCGTCCGAGCTTGAGGAGCACCTCGCCGAAGCCGGCGAGGGCATCCTCGTGATCGGGATCGAGCGCGATCGCCGTCTCGAATGCGCGGGCCGCCCAGGCGAACTCTTCGCGGGCGAGGTGGGCATACGCGAGCCCAACGTGGAGCTCGACCGCGTGGGGATAGAGGGAGAGACCTTCGCGAAGCAGGGTCAGTGCTTCATCGTAGCGGGCTTCGTTGTAGAGCTGGTGGGCCTGCTCATCATAGTCGTCGGAGCTCAGGAAGGGCTCAGACATCGGCAGGTACTCCAAGGTGGGTATGGTCAATAGTAGGAACGACATAGTCCTCTGCACAAGAGGGTGAGCGGGCGGGAGACGAAAGAGGAGTCGGACGAGGAGACGAGGGAGGAGACGCGAGGGCGACGGTCTTGCGCAGGCGCGCGCCTGCTCACGGGGTCATCCTGAGCGGAGCGATGGATCTACTCGACATCGACCGGTCCGAATGGACGCGGCGACGGAGCCGACCCAGCGAGATCCTTCGCGCTGCTCAGGATGGCTCCCTGCTTGGTGGGGAATCGTCTCCAGTATGAAGACCCCTTGACGATGCCCGGCTGACCACTAGCTTACTGACCGGTCAGTTATTGAAACAAGGAGGTAAGTCCATGTCTTCCAATGAACTGCAGCAAGCGCCCCGTTGGCAGCGCCGGCCTGAGGACCGTCCCGACGAGATCCTCGATGCCGCGACCACGGTCTTCGGCGAGCAGGGTTTCGCCCGCACTCGGCTCGAGGATGTGGCCAAGCGGGCCGGGGTCAGCAAGGGCACGCTCTATCTCTACTTCGATTCGAAGGACGCACTCTTCCGCGAGATGGTGCGACGCAACATCGTCTCCGTCGTCGCCGAAGCCGAAGCGAAGTACCTCCACCACCCGGGCACGGCGCGCGAAGCGCTGACCGCGCTCGTGCGCGGCTGGTGGGCACAGCTCGGCAACCGTGAATCGGCGTGCATCCACCG
>JANMWE010000294.1:0-3805 GCA_031393795.1 Gemmatimonadota bacterium | reverse complement strand
GGCCGCACCCCGTTCATCCCCCAGCGCATCCAGCGTCCCGCGCCGAGCACCGAGCGGGGCAGCAACCGTACGCCTCCTGGCGGGAGCGGTGGCCAGCCCCAGCGCACGGCCCCCGGTGGCGGCCCGCAGCGTCCGGGTGGTCCGCGGCCGGTGTTCAGCTCCAGCCGGGGCGGCCCCGCGCCGACCGGCGGCACCACGCCCAATTCGATCGACAAGAAGCCGGGTGGCAGTTCGCGTCCAGGCTCCAAGAAGGGATTCGGCGGCAAGAAGGGGAAGAAGGCCGACGCCGAGGCGGTGCAGGCCAACATCCTGAAGACGCTCCACGGGATGCGCGGGCCGGCCGGCAAGAAGGGTCGCCGTTCCGACGCGCCGACCTACAGCCAGCTGCAGGCCGGCCTCGCGGCCGATGAGCGGCAGAAGGAAAAGACCCGGATCCGCGTCAACGAGTTCGTCTCCGTGAGCGAGCTCGCCGAGACGATGAAGGTCCCGTCGACCCAGATCGTCCAGTTCGCCTTCAAGGAGCTGGGCCTGATGGTGACGGTCAACCAGCGGCTCGACTTCGACCAGATCGAGCTGATCGGCAGCGCCTTCGGCTTCGAGGCGATCAAGGAGGAGGAGTACCAGGCCGAGGCCGAGAAGACCGTCACCACCGACACGCCCGAGGACCTCAAGTTCCGGCCGCCGGTGGTCACCATCATGGGGCACGTCGACCACGGCAAGACCAGCCTTCTCGACTTCATCCGGCACGCCAACGTGGTGGCCGGCGAAGCGGGCGGCATCACCCAGCACATCGGCGCCTACCACGTCGCCCTGCCGGACGGGAAGGCGATCACCTTCCTCGACACTCCGGGCCACCAGGCCTTCACCGCGATGCGCGCCCGCGGCGCGCAGGTGACCGACATCGTGGTGCTGGTCATCGCGGCCGATGACTCCGTGATGCCCCAGACCATCGAAGCGATCAGCCACGCCAAGAACGCCGGCGTGCCGCTCATCGTGGCGATCAACAAGATCGACCTCCCCGGCGCCAACCCGGAGAAGGTGAAGCAGGAGCTCCTGGCCCACAGCGTGGTGCTGGAACAGTTCGGCGGCCAGGTCCTCAGCACCGAGATCAGCGCCAAGAAGGGCACCAACGTCGACCAGCTGCTGCAGCAGATCCTCCTGCAGGCCGAGATCCTCGACCTGAAGGCCAATCCGGACGGGCCGGCCCAGGGCTCCGTGATCGAAGCGACGCTCGATCCGGGCAAGGGACCGCTCGCCACGGTCCTGGTGCAGCGCGGCACGCTCAAGACGGGCGAGGACTTCATCAGCGGCAAGTTCAGCGGCCGCGTCCGCGCGATGTTCGACGAGCGGGGCAAGTCCATCAAGGTGGTCGGCCCCTCGATGCCGGTGCAGATCCTTGGCTTCGAAGGGGTCCCGTCGGCCGGCGACTCGTTCGCGGTGGTGGACGATGCCGTGAGCGCGCGGGAGATCGCGCAGAAGCGCCAGCGGCTGGAGCGCGAGGCGCAGAGCCGCCGCACCCAGCGGGCCGCCAGCCTCGAGGACTTCTCGCGCCAGATGGCGGCGGGTGCCGTGAGCGCCCTCAAGCTCATCATCAAGGCCGACCAGGGCGGCCCGGCCGAAGCGCTGGCCGACGCGCTGGCCCAGCTCTCCACGGCCGAGGTCCGGGTGGAAGTGATCCACCGCGGCGTCGGCGCCATCACCGAGAGCGACGTGCTGCTGGCCAAGAGCGCCAACGCGATCGTGGTCGGCTTCCACGTCCGTCCAGACGCCAACGCGCGCACCACGGCCGAGCGGGAGAACGTCGACGTCCGCACCTACCGCATCATCTATGAAGCGGTGGACGACGTACGGAACGCCCTCGAAGGGTTGCTCAAGCCGGAAGAGAAGGAGACCGTGCTGGGCGAGGCCGAGGTGCTGCAGACCTTCAAGGTCTCGAAGATCGGCACCATCGCCGGCTGCATCGTGCGGAGCGGCACCATCGTCCGGGGCAACAAGGTCCGCGTGGTGCGCGACGGCACGCTGGTCTATACCGGCGGCCTGTCGAGCCTCAAGCGCTTCAAGGACGACGTCAAGGAGGTCAAGGACGGCCTCGAGTGCGGTATCGGCGTCGAGAACTTCAACGACCTCAAGGTCGGCGACCGGATCGAGAGCTTCAAGGTCGAGGAAGTGAAGCGGACGCTGGTGGGGTCCACCGCGGATCTGGCGAAGTGAACGAGGTGCCTGGGAAGCGGGGCCTGGGGAGGTTGGGACGCGGACTTCGCGACTCCACCACCAGCGTCCCTTGGCCCCAGGCCCCAGGCCCAGTATGAAGAAGACCCGCAAAGCCACGCCTCGCAGGCCAGAACAGGTGGCCGAGACCATCCGCAAGATGGTGAGCGAGGTGCTGGTCCACGGCGGGATCCGCGACCCGCGGGTGGGGGTGGTGACCGTGACCAGCGTGACTGTGGCCCAGGACCTGGGCAGCGCGAAGGTCTGGGTGGCGCTCGCGGGGACGAAGGAAGCGCAGGAGCAGTCGCTCGAAGGGTTGCGGAGCGCGGCGGGGTTCCTCCGCAGCCGGCTCGCCAAGGAGCTGACCACCTACGCGACCCCCGAGATCCGGTTCGAGCAGGACTTCGGCGCGGAGCGCGGGGCGCGGGTGGACGCGCTGCTGGCGGAGATCAAGCGAACAGGCGCGGAAGGCGCGCCCGGCGCGCAGGGGAATGCGCACCAGGATCCGGTCGACGGTCCCGACGGCGGTGGAGACGGCGATTAACGGGGCGTTGCTGGTCGACAAGCCGGCGGGGGTCACCTCGTTCGACGTGGTGGCGATCGTCCGGAGAGCGCTGGGGATCAAGAGCGTGGGACACACCGGGACGCTCGACCCCTTCGCGACGGGACTCCTGGTGGTGCTGACGGGGAAGGCGACCCGGCTGGCGCGGTTCCTCGACGGGATGCCGAAGGTGTACAGCGCCACGGTGCGGTTGGGGCAGGGCTCTGACACCGACGACAGTACGGGTGTCCTTGGCACCCGCACTTCGCACTCTGCACTCCGCACCGAGGATGTTGCAGCGGCGCTCGCTAGCTTCCGGGGCACGCAGCAGCAGATGCCCCCGGTCTACAGTGCCAAGAAGATCGACGGTCAGCGGGCCTATGCCCGTGCACGAAAAGGGGAAGCGGTCGTCCTCCAGGCGGTCGAGGTGACGATCCACTCCGTCGAATTGCTTCGCTACGAGTGGCCCGACGCCGAGGTCCGGGTGAGTGTGAGCTCGGGGACCTACATCCGCTCGCTGGCGCGGGATCTGGGGACGAAGCTGGGAGTGCCGGCGCACTGCGCGGCGCTCCGACGGGAGAAGATCGGCGAGTTCAAGGTCACGGACGCTCAGACGCTCGAGACGCTCCAGGGCGCAGGGGCGCAGGGGCGCAGCGGCGCAGGACTCTCGATGCTCCAGCTGGTCACGCACCTCCCGATGCAGGTACTGGACGACGAAGAGCTGGCGCGCATCAAGCATGGACGCCAAGTGCTCACGACCGAACGGACAGGGCCCATCGCGCTGGTCCACGTGGGAGAGTTGATTGCGGTCGCGGAGGTGGTGGACGGGATGGCCCAACCAGTCGTCGTCGTGACCGAATGACAGGGTCCCCAGGCCCCAGGCCCCAGGCCCCTTTCCCGATCCCCACGAACGGCACGGTGGTCACCGTCGGCACCTTCGACGGCATCCACCTCGGCCACCGGGCGGTGCTGCAGGAGATCAGTCGGAGGGCCGCAGCGGTGCAGCGGCGCAGTGTGCTGGTCACCTTCGACCCGCATCCCCTCTCGGTGGTCAAT
>JANMWE010000258.1:0-2063 GCA_031393795.1 Gemmatimonadota bacterium | reverse complement strand
CGACGATTCGCCCCCGGTCAACCCGATCGGCGACCTCTTCAAGAGCCAGGTCTGGGATCTCGCTCGCCATCTGGGTGTGCCGGACGAGATCGTCTCCAAGCCGGCGAGCGCCGACCTGATCCAGGGCCAGACCGACGAAGGGGACTTCGGGATCAGCTACGCGCGCGCCGACCTGATCCTCCATTGGCTCCTGAGCGGGTACCGTCCGGAAGCGGTGGAGCAGGCCGGGTTCACCGCGCAGGAGATCCGCCTCGTCCGGAGCCGACTCGACGGGACCCACTGGAAGCGCCGGATGCCGACGGTGGCGATGGTGAGCTCGACGGCGATCGGGGAGTACTACCTCCGTCCAGTGGACTACTGAAGCGTGAGAGGTGAGGGGTAAGGGGTAAGGGGGAACAACACAGGTCATTTCAATTCTTTGCGGGTGCTCTTCATCAGGCCGAGGATCAATCGGCAGCAGCGATCGCAATGTTCAATGGTGGTCGACGTCGCGGACTCAGGCGCAAGATCCGCCTTTGTCAGCAGCCGCAACAGGTCGAGGGTTTCGATCGCGGAGCCATAGGCGATCTGCAGGTGCTTCAGGTTCGTCTTGCTCTTGGCATAGGCGTATCCCTCGGCGATGTTGGCTTGGATCGAGACCGACGAGCGTTGCACTTGTCCAAAGATGCCCGATGCGACCGGCCTCCAGTGCTTCCGGCTGATCGCGATCACACCCAAGGATACGGCCTCCGCCTCCTGCCATGCCAAGAGAGAAGTGTGGTCTCGCATCCGATGAATGTATGGGGTGACCGCGAAATACCGTGACCAGGAATACGCGAGCCGGCTCAAATTGAAGCTCCCCCTCACCCCTTACCCCTCACCCCTCACCCGCCCATGATCCCAGATTCGAGACCGATGTCCTACAGCCGCGCGACCATCACGACCCTGGTCATGCCGCACATGCAGAACATCCTCGGCGACCTCTTCGGCGGGAACCTGATGGCGATGGTCGACCAGGCCGCCGCCGTGGTCGCGATCAGGCACTCCGGGGGGCCGGCGGTCACCGCTGCGATCGAGCGGGTCGACTTCCGCGAACGGATACCCGTCGGCGCCCTGGTGACCTGCGAGGCGGTGGTGGTCTTCGTCGGCAATTCCTCGATGGATATCACGGTCGAGGTGTATGCCGAGAAGGTGAGCACGGGCGAGAAGCGGAACACCCACACCGCGCACACGATCTTCGTCGCCATCGACGAATACGGGCGCCCCAAGCGGGTGCCCCGCCTGATCGCCGAGTCCGTCGCCGAGAAAGCGGCGTACGAGACCGCTCGGCTCCACCGCGAGTCGACCAAGAAGCCCACGTGAGCGGTGTCATCGCGGTCTATGGTGGCGGGGGCGCCAAGGCCGCGGCGCACCTCGGCGCCGAACGGGCGCTCCGGGAGAAGGGGTTGGCGCCCGTCGGATATGTGGGGTGTTCGCTCGGGGCCGTCGTCGCGGCGGCGCTGGCCCTGGGATGGGAACCGGCGGCGGTCGAGGAGCGGATGGTCGAGCTCGGCCACCGCCGCATCGCCGTTGTCGATCCCCTCATCTTCCTCCTCGGCATCAAGCGACAGTCGCTCCTCAAACCGGGCCCCCTCCGCGCCGCGTTCGAAGCGCTCTTCGGCGGCGCCCGGTTCAGTGATATGGTCCGCCCCCTCACCATCGCAGTGACCGACCTCGACTCGGGCGACCTGGTCCTCTTCGGGAAGCACGGCAAGGACGCCCCGCTGGTGGATGTCCTCGTCGCCACCTGCGCTCTGCCGCTCTATTTCCCGCCGGTGCTCATCGGGGGAAGGCGCTATGTGGATGGTGGGATCCGCTCGGTGCTCCCCATCGAGTCGGCGCTGCTCTTCGCTCCCGACCGCGTCGTCGCGGTGGACGTCGGCCCCGGCTTCGACGAAGCCCCGGCGACCAGCGGCGCCACCCTCCCGCCCCTCATCGACATCAACCAGACCGCACTCGGCATCTCGATGGCGCAGGGGACCCTCGACCGGCTCGACCTCTGGCAACTCACTCCCGGGCGCCCGCCGCTCACGTACGTCCGCCCC
>JANMWE010000254.1:0-7297 GCA_031393795.1 Gemmatimonadota bacterium | reverse complement strand
GCGCGCGCCGCCTCGGCCTGCGCGTCGCTGATCGGGAGCACCCGCACCTGCTCCGGGGCGAGCCACACCGGGAACGCCCCGGCAAAGTGCTCGATCAGGATCGCGATGAACCGCTCGAACGACCCGCTCACGGCGCGGTGGATCACCACCGGCCGGTGCGGGTGGTTGTCCTCCCCCACGTACGTCAGGTCGAACCGCTCCGGCGCGTTGAAGTCGAGCTGGATGGTGCCCAGCTGCCACGCGCGGCCGATCCCGTCATAGACATCGAAGTCGATCTTGGGTCCGTAGAAGGCGCCGTCCCCCGGTTTCAGCTCGTACGGGAGCCCGGTGGAATCGAGCGCGGCCTTGAGGCTCGCCTCGGCGCGGTCCCAGAGCTCGTCGTCGCCGATCCGGACCTCGGGTCGCGTCGCGAACTTGAGCTTCGACTCGAGGCCGAAGGTCTTGTAGTACGCCAGGATGAAGTCGGCGATCCGCTTCACTTCTGCCGGGATCTGCGACTCCATCAGGTAGATGTGACAGTCATCCTGCGAGAACTGCCGCGCCCGCGTGAGGCCGCTGAGCGCCCCGCTCACCTCGTTCCGGTGCAGCACGTCGTACGTGCTGAACCGCACCGGCAACTCCTTGTAACTGTGCCGCCGCGACGCGAAGAAGAGATGGTGGGAGGGGCAGTTCATCGGCTTCAGGGACATGTCGTGCTCCCCCGTCTCGTTGTCGAGGACGAGGAACATGTTCTCCTTGTACTTCCCCCAATGCCCCGACTGCTCCCAGAGCGCCTTGTGGTAGAGGAGCGGGGTGCGGATCTCCTGGTACCCGTCGCGCTGCAGCTCGCGGAGGTACTCGTTGATCGTGTTGTACATCGTCGTGCCGCGGGCGGTCCAGAATGCCGCGCCCGGCGCCACCGGGAAGAAGTGGAAGAGGTCGAGCTCTTTCCCCACCCGGCGATGGTCCCGCTTCTTCGCCTCCTCGAGCCGGTGGGTATAGGCCTCAAGGTCCTCCTTCTTGAACCAGGCCGTACCATAGATACGCTGGAGCATCTGGTTGCGGGAATCACCCCGCCAGTACGCCCCGGCGATGCTCAACAGCTTGAAGAACTTGAGCTTGGACGTGCTCGGCACGTGCGGGCCGCGGCAAAGATCCACGAAGGGACCATCCGTGTACACGGTGATGGTCTCGTCGGCGCCGAGGTCGTCGATCCGCTCGAGCTTGAGGGGGTCGTCCTTGAAACGCTTCTTCGCCTCCACTCGATCGACCACTTCGCGCACGAACGGGTAGTCCGCCTTGGCCACCTCAGCCATCTTGGCCTCGATCTGCTCGAGGTCCTCGGGGGTGAAGGGGCGGTCGAGCTGGAAGTCGTAGTAAAAGCCGTCCTCGATCGGCGGCCCGAACCCGATGCCTGCGTTGGGGAAGAGCTCGCGCACCGCCGTCGCCAGGATGTGGGCGGCGGAATGGCGGAGCACTTCCAGCGCGTCGGGATCGCGGTCGGTCATGAGCGACACCGTGGCACCGTCCTCCAGCGGCCGGCCGAGGTCGCGGATCTGTCCGTTGACGCGCGCGGCCAGCGACGCCTTGGCGAGGCCGGGCCCGATGGCGAGGGCCAGGTCGCGCGCGTTGCTGCCGGCGGGGAGTTCGCGGACGCTCCCGTCAGGGAGGGTGATGCGGAGCTGGCTCACGGGATCGACAGGGCCGCCGCGACGGCCGGGGCGGCGTCAGGGTGGAGGAAGTAGAAGAAGACACCCAGCAGCACCAGGGCCGTCGGGAGGGACCAGCGGACGAGGTCGAAGAAAGTCACGAATTCGCGTTCGTCGCTCATCGGATCGGTCGCTCTCGGGGGTGGATCGGCGCCTGCGCCGTGCGGCAGGCTCGTGTTAACTTAATCGGAATATTGGACTTTCGGCATTTCGGAGGAGCACCGGTGCGGCGATCGGAACGGCAGGGCGACCTGATGATGTCGATGTCGATGGCGATGGGGCTCGGGGTGGGACTCGTGGCCGGGTTCGTCCTGGCCGAGGCGGTGGGCGCCGTGGACCGCGAACGGGTGTCCCGCGCAGTCGCGCGGCTCGGCACGGATCCGGCCCCTGCCCCGCTCCCCCCCGCACGTGCCGCGCGTGCCGCCGCGATCGCCCTCGCCGAGGAGCTCGGCCTCGCCGACGTCCGGATCGAGAGCCGGGCGCTCGCGCCCGGCCGAGTGGAGCTGCTCGGGTGGGTACCCGACCGCCGGCGGCGGGCGCTGGCGGAGCGGACCGTGGCCGCCCTCGCCGGGATCACCGGGGTGGTCAACCGCCTGCTGGTGGAGCAGGAAGACTCCGACTCCCCGGTCTCCCCGGCCGAGGACGGCCGGGGCTCCGGCGGCCGGGGCTCCGGCGGCCGGGGCTACATCACGCTGGCGGACCAGTCCGCATGAGCACCGAGCTGAGCCCGACCTACTCCCCCGCCGGCCTGGAGGTCGGGATCTACCGGCAGTGGGTGGAAGCCGGAGTGTTCGGGCCACGGGCCTCAGGCCTCAGTCCCGACGCCCGAGGCCTGAGGCCCGAGGCCTTCGTCACCATGATGCCCCCGCCGAATGTCACGGCGAGCTTGCACATGGGGCACGGGCTCAACAACACGCTGCAGGACGTCCTCACCCGCTGGGCGCGGATGCGGGGACGCCCCGCCCTTTGGCTGCCGGGCACCGACCACGCCGGCATCGCCACGCAGAACGTGGTGGAACGGCTCGTGGCCAAGGAAGGCAAGACCCGCTTCGACCTCGGGCGTGAGCCGTTCATCGCGCGGATGCACGCCTACGTCGACGTCACCAAGGAGACGATCCTCGGCCAGCTCCGGAGCATCGGCTCCAGCGCCGACTGGAGCCGCACGTACTACACCTTCGACGAGCACTACTCGAAGGCGGTGCGGGAGGCCTTTGTCCGGCTGTACGAGAAGGGGCTGATCTACCGCGGGAAGCGGATCATCAACTGGTGCCCCCGCTGCCTCACCGCCCTCTCCAACGAAGAGGCGGAGAAGGAAGAGAAGGACGGGAAGCTCTGGCACCTCCGCTATCCGCTGGCAGACGGCTCGGGCTCCCTCGTGGTGGCCACCACGCGGCCGGAGACGATGCTGGGCGACAGCGGCGTAGCGGTGCACCCCGAGGACGCGCGCTACCAGGCGTTGATCGGGAAGATGGTAGCTCTCCCCCTCACCGACCGGCAGATCCCGATCGTCGCCGACGAAGCCGTGGACCCGAAGTTCGGGAGCGGCGCCGTGAAGGTGACGCCGGCGCACGACGCGACCGACTTCGATATCGGCCAGCGCCACGACCTGGCGCAGATCGACGTGATGACCCCCGAAGCGCGGATGTCGGAGACGGTGCCCGAGCGGTTGCAGGGGCTCGACCGCTACGACGCGCGGAAGAAGGTCGTTGCGGAGTTCGACGCGCTGGGACTGCTGGTGAAGATCGAGGACCACCGCCACGCCGTGGGGCACTGCTATCGCTGCGGCACCGTGGTGGAGCCGAGGCTCTCCGACCAGTGGTTCGTCGAGATGGCCCCGCTCGCCCAGCCGGCGCTCGACGCCTATCGTGCCGGCGCGGTGAAGTTCGTGCCGGAGCGGTGGGGCGACACCTATACCCAGTGGCTCGAGAACATCCGCGACTGGTGCATCAGCCGGCAGCTCTGGTGGGGCCACCGGATCCCGGTCTGGTACTGCGATGCCTGCGGCACCAAACAGGCAAGTCGTGTCGACCTGTCCACCTGTCCCTCCTGTCGCGGTCCGCTCCGCCAGGACGAGGACGTCCTCGACACCTGGTTCTCCAGCTGGCTCGTGCCGATGGCCTCCCTCGGCTGGCCGGAAGAGACCGAGGACCTGGCGCGCTTCTATCCCGGCACCGTGCTCATCACTGCCCCCGAGATCCTCTTCTTCTGGGTGGCGCGGATGATCATGGCCGGGCTCGAGTTCCGCGGGACAGTGCCGTTCTCCACGGTCTACCTCCACGGCACCGTGCGCGACACCCAGCATCGCAAGATGTCCAAGTCGCTCGGCAACGGGATCGATCCGCTCGACGTGATCGAGAAGTACGGCGCCGACGCGCTCCGCTACACGGTTGTGTCGGGGATGGCCGTGGGCACGGACCTGATCCTCGACCCCAAGGACCTCGAGGTGTCGTTCGCGGCGGGGCGGAACTTCGCCAACAAGCTCTGGAACGCCGCCCGCTTCGTGCTCGGCAACCTCCGCGGCGCCCCCCGTCCCCTCGCCGGGAAATACCGCGAGGTCATCCGACAGCAGGAGCTCACGCTCGCCGACCGGTGGATCATCGCCCGGTGCGACGCGGCGGTGCGCAACGCGGCCGACGCGCTGGCGAAGTTCCGGCTCAACGATGCCGCGAGCGCCGCCTATCACTTCCTCTGGAGCGACTTCGCCGACTGGTACGTCGAGGCGATCAAGCCCAGGCTCTACGGCGACATCCCTGGCGGTGACGTGGCGCGGGCGGTGACCTATCGCGTGTTCGATACCGCGCTCCGCCTCCTGCACCCGGTGATGCCCTTCCTCACCGAGGCGATCTGGCAGAAGCTCCCGGCCCGCCAGGAAGGGGAGCTGCTCGCGCAGGCGCGCTGGCCCGAGCCCGACCGCCGGGCAGTCGATGCCGCGGCGCTCAAGGAGTTCGCGCTGGTGCAGGAAGTGGTGACCGCGCTCCGGCAGATCCGCGCCGAAAACGGCGTGGAACCGGGGAAGCAGATCGACGCCACCATCGTCGCCGCCACGCCCGCGATGCGCTCGGCGCTCTCGCTCGAGGAGGGCACCGTGCGCCGCCTCGCCAAGGTCGCCAAGCTCACGGTGGGTGCGGCGCCGAGCGGTGCCGCGGCGAGCGCCGTGCTCACCGATGGCTCGACCCTGATCGTGCCGCTGGGCGGGATGGTGGATCTTGCCAAGGAGTGCGCCAAGCTCGCCGCCGAGCGTGATCGGCTGGCCGGGATGGTGGCGAACCAGGAGAAGAAGCTCGGCAATGAACAGTTCGTCGCCCGCGCACCGGCGCCGGTGATCGAGGGCGAACGGAAGAAGCTGGCGGAGTGGAGCGAGCAGGTGAGCAAGCTCGACGAGAGAAGGAAGGCGCTCGGGTGCTGATAGTGAAACAGGTCGACAGGCGGACCGGTGGACCGGGAGGCCGGACGCACTCTGCCCTTCTGTCCACCTGTCTCGCTGTCTCGCTGTCCGCCTGGGCCTGCGCCAAAATGGGTGCCCCTCCCGGCGGCCCCCCCGACGCCATCGCGCCGAGCATCATCTCGACCCGCCCCGACTCGATCGGGGTCTATCCCGATTTCAAGGGGAACGCCGAATTCGTGTTCGACGAGACGGTGTCGGAAGGGACGAGTCCGGATCTCGGGTACGGGAACGGCGACCTGGAGCGGATGGTCGTGCTCTCGCCGACCGACAAGGTGCCGCACGTGAGCTGGGAGCGGAGCCGCATCACCGTCCGCCCGCGCGAGGGGTGGCGCCCCAACACCGTCTACCGGATCGAGCTCCTCCCCGGGGTCGCGGATCTTCGCCGCAATCATGATCGACACGGCGCGGTGATCACCTTCACCACCGGCGCCCCGCTGCCGACCGATTCGCTGAGCGGGATCGCGATCGACTGGACCACCCGGCAGCCGGCGCGCCTGGCGGTCATCGAGGCGCTCCTCCTCCCCGATTCGCTCCCCTACGAGACCCAGAGCGACTCGAATGGGCGCTTCGTGCTCGCGCCCCTCCCCCACGCCGCGTATGAGCTCCGCGGATTCCTCGATCAGAACCGGAATCGGCGGCTCGACGGCAAGGAGAATTGGGACACCGTCGCCGTTTCTCCCGCCCCTGCGGCGAGCAGCGTGCTTTGGCTCGCGCCGCGCGACACCGCGGGGCCGCGGGTGATGCAGGTGACCGTGCGGGATTCCGTCACGGTCGAGATCCAAGTCACCCAGCCGCTCGATCCGTATCAGGCGCTCGACAGCTCCCACGTCGTCGTCCGGATGCTCCCCGATTCGACCATCGTGGCCGTGCGCTCCTTCCGCGCCAAGGCACTCGACGATTCGCTGGACGCGCGCGCGCGGCTCGTGGCCGACAGCCTCCGCACCGATTCGCTCCGGCGCTCCCGCCCCGACACCGGCCAGCGGCACGCGGCCCCGGTGACGCCGCGAGTCGAGCCGGCCCGGCCACCGGCCGCGCCGGTGCAACAGGCGCCGCGCGGGCGCCGAGGCGCGCGTCCCCCGGCGCCGGTCGATTCGGTGGTGCTCAAGTTGGCGCAGACCCGCCCTGCCCTCGACGACCGGCTCGTCCTCCGGCTCTTCGCCCCGCTCCCGCCGGAATCGAAGTACACCGTCGAAGTGCGCGGCATCCGGAACGTGAGCGGCGCGGCCTCGAACGCCGTCGGCGGCTTCACGGTCCCCAAGGCCCGGGTCCTCCCCGATTCGACCGGGAAGGACAGCACCAGCACGCCCCGACCAGATTCCCTCCCTGCCCGGCCGAAACGGCTCCGCGCATCGAGGGACACCACGTGAGCTGGCGCGCCACCGCCTTTCCTCTCCCCGGCGCACGCCCCGCCGCCTTCCTCGACCGCGATGGCACCATCATCGAGGATCCCGGCTACCTCGACCATCCCGAGCAGGTCCAGCTCATCCCTGACTCGGCCTCGGCCATCCGCCGGCTGAACGAGGCGGGGTGGCCGGTGGTGGTGATCACCAACCAGAGCGGGATCGCGCGCGGATATTTCACCGAGGCCGACTACGAAGCGGTGCGGGCCCAGGTAGACGAGCTCCTCTCGCGGCAGGGTGCGCGCATCGACGCGCACTACCATTGCCCGCATCACCCGAGCATCTCGTCGTGCGAGTGCCGGAAGCCGGGGCTCAAGCACTACCTGCACGCCATCGGCCGGTTCGGGATCGATCCCGCCAAGAGCTGGTGTATCGGCGACCGGCTCTCCGACGTCACTCCGGCCGTGCGCCTCGGGGCCCACGGCCTCTTGGTGCGCACCGGCGAAGGGGACGCGAACCGGATCGAAGCGGAATTGGCCGGATTCGAATCGGTGCCGAACCTGGCGGGGGCGGTGAGCCGGATGCTCGCCGGCGCATAGGCGGATGGGCGGGTCGGCGGGTAGGCGGGTAGGCGGGTAGTAGTGGAGGGGAACCGTCCCGAACGAAGTGAGGGACCTACCCTGGGTCGAGTAGAGGCCCCGCGCCCCGCGGGTTTGGGAACCGGTTAGAGCACCCCCAACCCCCCCAGGGGCCCAACCCCCAAATTTCTTTGAATGGCCAACCCGGGGCCGGGGCGGGGGGGGGGGGCCAACAGGCAGGCCCCC
>JANMWE010000148.1:0-4184 GCA_031393795.1 Gemmatimonadota bacterium | reverse complement strand
GTCCGGGAACTGGGCAACTCTATGGTAGGGGGCGGGGATGGCCTGACCCACCTGGCCCCCACCGCACGCCGGATAGCGAAGGGGGGGATCGAGGCTCTGGAGCGGTGCGGGGTCGGAAAGAAGCGGGGAGGTCTGCTCGTCCGGGTGGCGGAAGAGGTCGCGGCGGGAAGGCTCGTGCTGGAGCGGAGCGGGGAAGTCGAGATGATCTCGCGGGCACTGCGTCAGCTGCCAGGGATGGACGAAGAGCTGGTGACTCTCATCGCAACCCGCGCGCTCGGCTGGCCCGATGCCTTCCCCTCATCCGACCCGCGCACGGCGCGGGCGGAGCAGTGGCGCCCTTGGCGGGCGTATGGGTCAATGCATCTGAGGATGGAGGAGGGGAGGTTGGCGGGGAGGCGGGTGGGGTAGGGCGAGGTTCCGACCCGCGTCGATCCACCGCCTGTGGCGGTATGGCCGAGTCGCGGATTAATGCCGCGGAGGTTCGGCGCCGGATCCCCGCGAGTAATCCTTCGCTCCGCTCAGGACATGACTCGCGGCTCGGCCCTGTCGCTGATGGCGACGACGTTCTCACAACGGCGCGATCCCCAGGAGCCCCTTCATCACCCCCGGCCTCGGTCGGCTGATGTCACGCCATCTCTGCGCGACGGCATTGGTGTGTTCGGTCGGGTCGCGTCCTACCGGCCCGGCGCCTAAAGGCGCCTCTGAGGAACGCGCCCTGACGGGCTTACACTGCTTCGATCGTGGCTGCGGAGATCACCTCGGCGTCTGCCTAATGACCGCATCCGATTCCGACACGGTGCAAGCCCGTTAGGGCGAGTTCCAGAGAGGAGGCTTCAGCCTCCGATTCAATGCGCCGATCCCAGCTCAATGCCCCGCCAACGTCCCCGGCGATTGGCTCGCCAGGAACCCCAATCCCCCCGCCGCAAGCACCCCCGCCGGCCAGGGATTGGCACCCAGAAAGAGGGCGATCGCGCAGAGCGCCACACCCCCTTCGAGCAGGGCCCAGACCATCAGGCACTTCATCCGGTTGGTGTTGACCCAGACCTCGTCCCCCTGATCCGCGGTGGCGGCGGGGATGGAGGTCCGCACAGTCGCGGCACTCAGTATGGTCATCCCCGCCAGGCCCAGGAGGGTCCAGGTGAGGACTGGCGGCAGGGCCTCGGTACTGGCGGGCCCGAAGGAACGGAGGACGCCCAGGGTCAACGTGACGAGGACGGCGCTCAGCGACAGGCCGATATGGAGGATCCGGAGCTGGGGCATCATGACCCAAGGTAGGGAGCGCAGGGAGGGGTGTCCACCGGGCCCGCGAAGCGGCAGGTTCCTGCGCCCTGATGTCATCCTGAGGCCGGTTCACCGGCCGAAGGATCTCCGGCCTATGTATTCGAGATCGTCGACGGGGCGCATCGGCGCGATGAGATCGGGCATTGCGGGGCGGCTTCCCAATGGATTGGCGTCAGGACCCTTGAGGCGTGGCCTGATCTTCCGGTTGGGAACGAAGTCACGGCCTTACTCGAAGGACTCCGTCGATGACCCCGGCAGTGCCACCCGGAGATCCTTCGGGCACTGAAGTGGCCTCAGGATGACAGTATGCAGAGGAACCCGCGGCTTTGCCGGGTACCTCGGGGCGCAGACCCCTTTACATCCGAACATCCGGATGTTAGGATTAAGCAGTGTCCAGCCCAGCCCTACTCGACCATCTCGCCGCCCTGACCGATCCGGTCCGGTGCCGCCTCCTGCTCCTGCTCGAGCAGGAGGAATTGATGGTGGCGGAGCTCTGTACCGCCCTTCAGCTTCCTCAGTCCACCGTGTCGCGCCACCTGAAGCTCCTCTCCGATGAGGGGTGGATCGCCGGGCGCGCCGAGGGGACGAGCCGCTGGTATCACCTCGCGACCGACTCGATGGGTGAAGGGGCCGCCCAGCTCTGGGCCGTGGTCCGCGGCGACGTGGCAGCAAGCTCCGAAGCGCGGGAAGATGGACGCCGGCTCAAGAGCGTCCTCTCCCGCCGCCGCACTCGGAGCCAGGAATTCTTCGATTCCACCGCCGGGCGCTGGGACGAGGTCCGGGCTCAGCTCTTCGGTGACCGCGCCGACCTTCCGGCCCTCCTTGCCCTCCTCGACGACCGGTGGACGGTCGGCGACCTGGGGTGCGGCACCGGGCGGCTCTCGGGGCAGCTGGCTCCGTTCGTCCACCGGGTCATCGCGATCGACGAGTCGGCCGCGATGCTGACCGCGGCGCGGGATCGGCTGAACGACCTGCAGAACGTCGAATTCCGGCCGGGCTCCCTCCGGGAGCTCCCCTTGGCGAATGGCGAGCTCGACGCGGCGTTCCTCTTCCTGGTGCTCCATTACGTGGCCGATCCGGCCGCCGCCGTGCGCGAGGCGGCGCGGACCCTCCGCCCCGGCGGGAAGCTGATGATCGTCGAGATGCGCCCGCACGGCCGCACCGAGTATCAACAGACGATGGGTCACCGCTGGCTCGGCTTCGAAGAGAGCACCGTGCGGGCCTGGTTCGATGGAGCAGGGCTCCGGCGCGGCCGGCTGATCCCGCTCACACCGGACGTGAATGCGAAGGGACCGACCCTCTTCGTTGCCACCGCGACAAGGGGGTAGGAAGGTAGGAAGGTAGGAAGGTAGGAAGGTAGGAAGGTAGGAAGGTAGGAAGGTAGGAAGGTAGGAGGGGAGGAAGGTAGGAAGCGTACGCTGTGAGACGCAGCACGCAGCACGCAGCACGCAGCATGACGCACCGGCACTTTCACCAGCACCCAAACTTGGATTCCCCATGAGCACCGCGACCGCACCGACCACGCACCCCTTCGCCGTAGCCAAGGCCGCCGGGCGCGAGCCGTTCAAGGTGAAGGACCTTTCCCTGGCCGAGTTCGGCCGGAACGAGATCCGCCTCGCCGAGTACGAGATGCCGGGGTTGATGTCGCTCCGCGCCGAGTACAAGGGGAAGAAGCCGCTCAAGGGGGCCAAGATCATGGGCTCGCTGCATATGACGGTGCAGACGGCGGTCTTGATCGAGACCCTGGTCGAACTCGGTGCCGACGTGCGCTGGGTGAGCTGCAACATCTTCAGCACCCAGGACCACGCGGCGGCGGCGGTGGTGGTAGGGCGCGACGGATCAGTGGCCGAGCCGCGTGGCGTGCCGGTGTTCGCCTGGAAGGGGGAGACCCTCCCCGAGTACTGGTGGTGCACCGATATGGCGCTGATGTGGCCCGACGGCAGCGGCCCGAGCCTCCTGCTCGATGACGGCGGCGACGCGACGCTCCTCGTGCACAAGGGTGCCGAGTACGAGAAGGCCAAGAAGATCCCGGCCTTCAATGAAGCGAACGATCCCGAGGAGTGGGGCGTCATCCTCGACCTGATCAATCAGGAGTCGAAGCTTCACCCCGGTCGCTGGACCAAGGTATTGGCCGACCTGAAGGGGGTCTCGGAAGAGACCACCACGGGCGTGATGCGGCTGTACGAAATGATGGCGGCGGGGACCCTCGCCTTCCCGGCGATCAACGTCAACGACTCCGTCACCAAGTCGAAGTTCGACAACCTCTACGGCTGCCGGCACTCCCTCACCGACGGGATCCTCCGTGCCAGCGACGTGATGCTCGCCGGCAAGGTGGCGGTCGTGATCGGCTACGGTGACGTGGGCAAGGGGTGCGCGCAGGCGTTCCGCGGGCAGGGCGCCCGCGTGGTCATCGCCGAGGTGGATCCGATCTGCGCGCTGCAGGCGGCGATGGAAGGGTACCAGGTCACCACGCTCGAGGATGTCGTCGCCACCGCCGACCTCTTCATCACGGCGACGGGGAACAAGAACATCATCACCGTCGACCAGATGAAGCGGATGAAGGACAAGGCGATCGTCGGCAATATCGGCCACTTCGACAACGAGATCGACATGGCCGGGCTCAAGAAGCAGGGGATCACGCGGGTCACAATCAAGCCGCAGTACGACGAGTTCGTCTTCCCCGATGGCCACAGCGTGATGATCCTGGCCGAGGGCCGCCTGCTGAATCTCGGCTGCGCCACCGGGCACCCGAGCTTCGTGATGAGCTGCTCCTTCAGCAACCAGGTGGTGGCCCAGATCGACCTGCACCTCGCCGCGCAGGGGCTCCCGACGGTCTCCGGCACCAAGTACACCGAGAAGAAGGTCTACACCCTCCCGAAGAAGCTGGACGAGAAGGTGGCGCG
>JANMWE010000140.1:0-8412 GCA_031393795.1 Gemmatimonadota bacterium | reverse complement strand
CGATCCTCCTCTCGGACACCGAGATCCGCGACGCGGTCTGGCTCGGCGGCGACCGCTGGGCCCTCCTCGCCCCGCAGGCCAAGACGGTGCGGGTCGTCGACTTCGCCACCAAGCGGGTGCAGACGCTGGGCCGGCCGGGGAAGGACTACATCGAGCCGTTCGCGCTCTTCCGCGCCGGCGACACGCTCTACGTGGACGACTGGGGAAAGCGCCGGGTCACCGGTTGGTCGCTCGCGGGCGTGATGGTCTCCGCGCTCGACGCTCCGGCACCCTTCCGCGGCGCATTGCCGCGCGGGCGCGACGCCGCAGGAAAGTGGTACGCCGAATTGCGGCCCTTCCCCGGGCCGGATGGGAGCGGCAACCTCGATTCGGGAGTGGTGGTCGGCTGGAAGGAGGGTGCGACGAGCGATACCATCCTGCGTCTGGCTCCCTACCAGCTCGAGCGAGTGAGCCGTGACGGTGCGAGCCGGTATGAACGCCTGGTCTTCAGCGGCGTCGATCAATGGGGAGTCCGGCCGGATGGGACGGTCTGGATCGCGCGGGTGATCCAGAACCTCCTCGAATCGTGCGGCCCCGCGCACGGAAACTGTGTGCGCGGGCCGCCGCTCCCCGACCGGGTCCTCACAGTGACCATTCAGGACCGTGCGTATTTCCTCCAGACCTTTCCGGCCGATCAGCGTTCGCTGGCCGAAGGGATCCCGTTCTCGATCGTGAAGCCGCCCTTCGAGCATGCCTTCGCGGCGGCCGACGGAGGGATCTGGCTGGAGCGGAGCCGGATGCTCACCGACACCTCGCGGAGCTATCGGTACCTTCGCCCGGATGGCACGGCGAAGCTGGAGGTCCGGATCAAGAACGCCCAACGGATCCTCGGCGCCGACCCGACCCACTTGCTGGCGATCGATCCGCTGGTGCCGGGACCGGGACATCGGGTGCTGCGGTATGTAGCGCCGGTGGTGGTGGACTCGACGGGTAGGCGGGTAGGCGGGTAGGCGGGTACGCGCAGAAAAACGGGAACCTTCCTGAGGCTTGTCCTGAGCGCAGCGAAGGAAGCGCAAGCGACGAAGGACCTACTCATCGCCGAGTGGGTCCTTCGCTTTGCTCAGGAAGGTTCCATTGTTGGGCTACCCACCTACCCGCCTACCCGCCCGACCGTCTACCCGCCTGCTACCCCCGCGCGTCCTCTTCGAACGGCGGCTGGGCGGGCTCCGGCAGTTTTCGTCCCTGTTCGTACCAGCGGCGGGTGATCTCGCCGGCGAGTTCGCGGTTGCCGAGGCCGAAGGCGAGCCCGGCGGCAAGCGCGATGGAGCCGAGGATGAGGGTGAAAGCAGTGGTGACGATCTCGGGGGCGATGCCGACCTGCTGGATCGCCATGAAGACGGCGATGAGGACTACCGCCGCCTTGGCGAGCTTGGCGAGCGTGTTCACCCCTTCCACCGTTCCGGCCGAGGCGAGGATGAGCCCACGGAGGAACTCGCCGAGGATGATGCCAAGGATGATGATGACGATCCCGGCCACGAGGGTGGGGATGAAGTTCAGCATCACCACGAACATCTCGCTCAGCCGGTCGAGCCCGAAGGCAGCGCTCGAGAGGAAGATCACCATCAGCATCACGAGCCAGAAGATGAGCCGGCCCACGGCCCGGACCGGATCGACGCCCCGGCCGGTGGCGCGCCCGATCGGGCCGCTCAGTCCGCTCTCGCGAGCGGTCCGGTTGAAGTCGAGCCGGTCGAGGATACTGTCGATGAAGCGTTCGACCTGGCGCGCCAGGAGATAGCCAGCGAGCAGGATGGCGAGCGCCACGATGGCGGCGGGCACGATGCCGCCAAGGGACGCGAGGCTTTCGCGGAGACGGGCCAGGAGTTCGGTCATGGGGACACCTCGATGACGAGCTTGCCCGCCTGGGATCCGGCGGAGAGTCGGTGGAACGCGTCGAGCGCGTGGTCGAGCGGCACCGTGGAATCGACGACCGGCCGGAGGAGCCCCTGTGCGGCCAGGGAGGTGACCGCGCGGTATTCCGCGTGGCTACCCATCGTCGAACCGAAGATGCTCCACTGGTGCCAGAAGAGCCGCCGGAGGTCGAACCCCGCCTGGGGCCCGCTGGTGGCGCCGCACACCACCACGCGGCCCCCGCGCGCCAGGCAACGGAGGGTGCGGTCCCAGGTGGCCTGCCCGACGCTGTCGACCACGACCTGACACCCTTTGCGCCCGGTCAGTTCTTTCACCCGCGCGACGACATCCTGCCCGGCGTGGTCGATGATCTCGTCGGCGCCGAGTCGGCGCGCGAGCGCCAGCTTGTCAGCCGAGGAGCTGGTGGCGATGACGCGGGCGCCGAGGTGCTTCGCGATCCCGATGCAGGCTTGCGCGACCCCACCGCCGGCACCCCAGATGAGGACCGTTTCGCCGGCGTGAAGGCGGGCGCGGGTGACCAGCATGCGCCAGGCGGTCAGCGCGGCGAGCGAGAACGCCGCGGCCTCGGCCCATGACCAACCGGCGGGACGGGGAGCGAGATTGACCGCCGGCACGGCGACGACCTCGGCCATTGTCCCAGGAAGGTGTTCACCGAGAATGCCATAGTGGTCGCAGAACGGTTCATCACCGGCCCGACAGGCGACGCATTCGCCGCAGCTCACACCGGGATCGAACATCACTTCGTCGCCGATGGCCACACCAGTGACCCCGGCGCCCAGGGCGCTCACCACGCCGGCACCGTCGGCGCCGACCGTGTGTGGCAGTACCGGTGCGCCGCCGGGGACGCCGGCCGCGACGAAGAGATCGAGCCGATTGAGTGCGGCGGCGCGGACCCGAACGTGCGTCCACCCCGGCGCGGGCGGCGCCGGGGTGGGGATGTCGGCCACCTGGAGGCGGTCGAGACCGCCGGGAGCGACGAGGACGAGGGCGCGCATGGTGGACACGGCCCGCGCCACCGGGCTAGAAGGTGGGGAAGCCGATGGTCTCGCTCACGGGGGTGCGGACCGCCGTGGGGGTGCTTCCGGTCGCGATCGGTTGGACGTAGAGGACCGTCTTGGTCCTCTGGTTGCGGACATTCTCGAGCGGTTCGGTCGTCACATAGGCCAGGGTGTTCCCGTCACGCGAGATCCCGAAGGCATTGATCGGGTACGGGGTCACCGCGAGCACCGTCCGGACGTTGGTGCCTTGCGCGATGCGAATGATCTGGAACCCCTTGTCGCGTCCCCCATCCGTGAGCGTGACGAGGTCACCATTCGGGAGCCAGCGCACCTGCAGCTCCTTCTCCTGGGTCGCGGTGACGTTCCGTGGCGCGCCCCCCGTGATATCCATCACGTACGCGTCCGGCTTCCGGTCCTTGGTGCCGATGAAGGCGATCCAATGGCCGTCGGGCGAGACCACCGGTGATTCGGCGTTGGCGGGCGGCACCGTGAGCACGCGGCGGCCGGTGCCGTCGACGTTGATGATCGCCAGCTGGTCCCCTTCACGGCGGGTGGTGACCGTGAAGAGGATCCGCTGACCGTCGGGGGTCCACGACGGCGTCGTCTCTGGGAGGGTGTCGGCCGTCAGCGCGTGGGCGTTCCGCCCGTCGGCATCCGCGAGCCAGAGGTCGTAGTTCTTCCCGTCCGCGGTGACGCTGAAGACGATGCGGCGCCGGTCGGGTGAAAGCGCCGGCGCGAAGAGCTGGCGGGTGTCGGTGAAGAGCGGGAGCACCGAGTCGGGGTGCGCCAGGGCGACCTGATAGATCCCCGGCGTGCCGCGAAGTTTGCGGTCGGAGGTGAGGATGATATCGCCGCTGACGATGGCGTCGAGGGTATCGGCGCGTCCCCACGTGGCGCCAGCGACGATCATCGCGCGCCCGGGCGCGAGGGCCTCGAGCTTGCCCGTGGCGCTCACCCGTACCACCTCGGGGCGATCGCTGGTCCAGGTCAGGTCGGGGGCGGCACCGAAGTCGGTCCCCTGCTCGTCCTTGAGGTGCGCGGCCATGGTGAGGGTGTCGCCGCTCTTCATCCCGATCCGCTCCTGCGCCATCACCACCAGGCCGGGGACGACATTGATCGTCCAGACCTTCGGCTCATAGCCGCGCACGGTCAGGAGCAGCGTCGTGGTACCCTGGCGCTTGCCGGTGATCCGCCCGGTCGCGAGGTCGTAGCTCGCGATGTTCGAGTCGGCCACGGTCCACCGGAGCGGGGCCTCGGGGATCGGCGTGGAATCCGCCGCCTCGGCCATCCCTTTCACCGCACGGTATCCGAAGAGCGGCACCGTGACGGGGCCGTCCGCCGGCGCGGGTGAAAGTGTGAAGTAGGCGATGGGGCGGTGCACCGTGACCGGGACCCGGACCTCCTGGAAGTAACCGGTCACGATGACCTCGACCTGCCCGGCGCTCCGCGCCTGCATCACGCCGGTCGGACCGACCTGCACGATGTTGGGATTGGTCGACGTGAAGGTCAGCCCCGCCTCGAGCCGCCGGTTGTTCTGGGACGGGACCACCACCCGGACCGTATCGATCTCGTCAGGCGAAAGTCCGATAGCCTTCCGTTGCATCTCGAACGCCACCGCGCTCACCTGGGCCGGGGCGGTGGTGCTGAGCCCGTTGGCGAGCCGCGCCTCGATCGTGCCGCCGCCGGCCGCGAGCCCGACGACCACGCCGTTGATCGAGTCACTGATGGAGATCGCTCCGGGCGCGAGGCTCCGCCAGATCGCGGAGACCGGCCCCAGCACGCTCCCATCGGCCGCGATCGCCTTGGCGATCAGGCGCTGGCTCTCGCTCGGCACAAGGTAGATCGTGGCCGGGTCGATGATGATCCGACTGGTGTTGGCCGGAGCGGCGGGGAGGGTCCCGCCCACGCTCGGTGCCCCACCGCCGACGGCACCGCCGCTGCCGGAGACCGTCACCGGCACGCTGACGGACCGGGTCCCAGCGCGCACTTCGACGTTGGTGTTCCCGGCCGCGCGGCCGACGACCGAGCCATCGGCATCGACGCTCGCGATCGCCGGCGCGGTGCTGCGGTAGGTGAAGCGGGCGGTCGGGATGACGTTGCCGCTCCGGTCGAAGGCGGCGGGAAAGAGCGACTTCCGCTCACCGACACGCAGCGTGAGATTCTCGGGCGACACCTGCAGCTCGCTCACCGCCTGGGCGGCGACGGAACTGGCCAGCAGAGTGAGGACGCCCGCGACGGTCACGAGTCGGCGAAGCAGCAGCATGGCAAGCACCTGGTCAGGAATTGGGAAGGCCGGAAATGGGCCGCCAGAAATATGCGCCGGGACCGGACACCATGCAACCTGTTGTCAGACAATGACATGGGGTGCAGGCAGGGGCCGCGAAGAGGGGAGCGCACCCCAGCCACCCTCGCGGTCGCCATCCTATATAATGTAGCGGCAGGGTGAAATTCCCATTCCTGAGGCCTAAGTTGTTACCGAACAACAGGTTACATTGGGGGAGTCGGCCTGGGGTCCCCGGATCGGACCGGCAGCTGGAGGATCGGGGGCGGGATCGCGCTTCCCTCCCCGCTTGCAGAACCGAACTCGCCGTGCAATTTATATCACGCACATACACGGGCGCGGGGATGCCCGTCACCATTGCGGCAGGCACGCCGCAGTCACTCGGAGGGCGGAATGATGGCCGAGCTGAACGATATGGATATGGGGTGGTCGGGAGCGGGGTGGATGGATCCGGCGCCGATGTCGAGCACGCCCGAACCGGCGCCCGCGCCAGCGTGGACCCCGATGGCCGAGCCGGCGAAGAAGCCCGCGGCCAAGAAGAAGGCGGCCAAGAAGCCGGCCAAGAGGAAGGCGGCCAAGAAGCCGGCCAAGAAGAAGGCGGCGAAGAAGAAGGTCGCCAAGAAGAGCGCGCGGAAGCCGGCCAAGAAGAAGGCCGCCAAGCGGAAGCCCGCGAAGAAGGCCGCCAAGAAGAAGGGCGGCAAGAAGAAGCGGCGCTGAAGCGCATACCGTACGGATCGGCAGGGGGCGCGGACCACCGCGCCCCTCGCTACTCCCCGACCTGAACCCGATGCGATCGTCCCTGCTCCATTCGTCCCCGCCCGTGCGATTCGGCGCCCTCTGGCACGGGCTCCTCGCGAGCTGCGTCCTGATGCTGGCCGCGTGCAGCCCGCCGACCAAGGACCGGATCGCGCTCGTCGGGGTCAACGTCTTCGACGGCACGAATGGTCCGACGCTCGAGGACCAGGTCATCATCGTCCGGGGCACCAAGATCGAGAGCATCTCGCCCCGGGCCGGCTTTGCCATCCCACGCACCGCCGAGGTCATCGAGCTCAAGGGGAAGTGGGTGATCCCGGGGTTGATCGATGCGCACGTCCACGTCGACCGGTGGTCGCTCTCGCGATTCCTCGCCTTCGGCGTGACCAGCGTCCGTGATCTGCACCATCAACAGGACTCCATCCTGGCGCTGCGCGAGGAGGCGGCGCTGGGGTCGATCCGCACCCCCCGGCTCTACATCGCCGGGGCGATGATCGATGGCGATCCGGCGTCGGTCCCCGGTGCCACCGGCGTCGCCGACGCCAACGCGGCCCGCCGCGCGGTGGACGAGCGCGCGGTCGCCAATATCCCGGTCGTGAAGGCCTACACCCGCATCACCCCGCCCCTCCTCAAGGCGATCGTCGACGAGGCCACCTCCCTCAACCTCCCGGTGGCGGCGCACCTCGGCCTGACCGACGCGGTCTCGGCGGCGAAGCTGGGGGTGCACAGCATCGAGCACCTCACCGGCATCCCCGAGGCGATCGGCCCAGCCGACAAGTACTACGCCGCGCACCGGAAGAGCTTCTTCGAAGGATGGAACCTCTTCGAGCGGTCGTGGGCCGGGCTCGACTCGGCCTCCCTCGCGCGTGTGGCGGGGCAGCTCGCCGAACTGCACGTCACCCTGGTCCCGACCCTGGTCCTGCACGACACCTGGAGCCGGCTCGACGACCCGTCGGTCACCACCGGGGCCGACCTGGTGTACGTCCCCCAGAAGATCAAGGAGGAGTGGGACCTCCCGAACTTCATCGCCGGCGCCGGGTGGGACGCCGCGGCGTTCACGGCGTTCCGCGCGGGCCGGGCCAACCAGGATCTCTTCCTGCGGGAGTTCCACGGCGCGGGCGGGATCATCGTGGCCGGATCCGACGCGTCGAACCCGATGATCATCCCGGGGGCAAGCCTGCACCAGGAGCTCTCCCTGCTGGTCCAGGCCGGACTCTCCCCCTCGGACGCGCTCCTCGCCGCCACCGGACGTGCTGCCGCGCTGCTGGGCGCCGACTCGATCGGTGTGCTCGCCGCCGGCAAGGTGGCAGACCTCGTGGTGCTCGATGGTGACCCGCGCTCCGACATCGCCAACACCAGGAAGATCCTCCGGGTGATGCTCGGCGGGGTCCTGATGCCGCACGACTCGCTCGATCGAGTCGCGCGGCAGTGAGCCTGGCCCGGCTCGTCCTGGCGGCGCTGGCAGTGGCAGGATGGTTCGTCGCGTGGATATTCGCGGCGCGTCGTCTCCGGCCGGAGCCTCGTCCGCCCCGGTTCCGCTTCGAGGTGGTCGAAGCGATACTGCTGACGATGTTCGCCGCGCTCTGGTTCGCCTCGCTGGGCCACGGCGGTTGGTGGGTGCTCTTCGGCGTGATCGGACTCCTGGTCGAGGGACCGGTCCGGCAACGTCACCGGAGTGAATTGCCCGCCGAGCCTCAGCCCTGGCGTCCCCTCGCCCTCGGCACCATCCGCATCCTCGGCGCCGGCGCCCTCCTCTCGCTCCTCCTGTGAATCAACGGCTGGCAGCATGGGCGCGGGGGCGACACACGCGCCCCGCGCTTCTCATTCGCGCAAAGCTCGATACGGTCGAGGCAGGCGACGCGGAGCTCAAGGGTGCGCTCTTCGAGAAGCTCTCGGCCGCCCCGTGCGCGCCGGAGCTGATGGCGCTCGCCTGGCGGGCGATCGAGTTGATGGACCTGGGGCCGGTGCCCGAGGGCCGGATCGATGCACTCCTCGCGGCGCTCGAGGCACCGGCACCCCCGATGCTCCCCCTGCTGATGCCGACCGGCGCGATGATCATGGATGTGGATGCGGCCCTCCTCGCGGAAGAGGCGCTGGCGCTCCGCGCCATCACCAAGGCGCACCGCCACGACCTCCCCGCGGTCCGGACTCGGCTCGATGCGCTGGCGCGCCACGGACCAGGACTCGATGGCGCGACTCGGCGGGCATCGGCGCTGCACGGCATCGCCGCCGACGCGGTGCACTATCCCACCGCGGTCGCGAAGCTGGTGACCGAGCTGGCCGCAGTGCAAAAGAAGGACGGGACGTGGGGAGAACACGACTTCTTCCACGTCGGCCAAGCGCTGCTGGCGGTCGAGCAGCCGGAAGCGACGCGCGCGCTCCAGCGGGGTGCCAAGCGGCTGGCACAATTGCAGCGGGACGACGGCGGGTTCGGGAGTGAGGAGCGGAGCTGGATCGCGTGCCGGTGGCTGC
>JANMWE010000123.1:0-18926 GCA_031393795.1 Gemmatimonadota bacterium | reverse complement strand
TGGCCTGGGCCAGCCGCGCGGTGATCTCGGGTTCGAAGCCGAAGCGGTCGGTGGTGAAGACGAGCGACTTCATCACGTCGGCCTTCACCATCTTGTAGCAGGTCTCCATGTCGGTCAGGTTCAGGTCGGTGAACATGTTGGACAGGAGGGTGAGCAGCGAGTTGCCCACCGAGTGCCAGAAGTACAGCACCCGGTGATCGCCGCCCAGGAAACGGGAGCCGAACACCGCATCGGCCCGCCCGCTCATGATGGGCCCGAGCAGGCGAGGGAGGTCCTGCGGGTCATACTCGAGGTCGGCGTCCTGCACCACGATCACGTCGCCGGTGGCGGCCTGGATGCCGGTGCGGAGCGCCGCGCCCTTGCCCCGGTTCACCGGGTGGTGCAGCGCCTGCTCGATGCGCCCCTGGGCCTTGAGTCGATCCATCACCGCGGCGCTGCCGTCGCTCGAGGCGTCATTGACGCAGATGATCTCCATCGGCAACGGCACCTCGTGCAGCTTGGCGATGATCGTCTCCAGGGTCTTGAATTCGTTGTAGACCGGGACGATGACGGAGATCTTCGGCAGGTCAGGCATCGTGAGGACCAGGGGTGACAGGGACACCGGGAGCGGCGGCGAGGAGCGACCGCAGGGCGAGCATCTGGCGGGCGTTGGCGAACACGGTCCGCAGGTTGTTGACCTTGGAACGGCCGGCGGTGCGCCCGCGCAACACGGTCTGCCGGTTGACGTAGCGGGCGCCGCCCCGCACGGCGCGCAGGAGGAATTCCATCAGGATGCCCCAGCCGCGTCCTTCCGAGCGGAGCCGTATCCCCTCCAGGAGCGCACGGCGGAAGAGGAGGATCCCCTGGAACGGGGGCATCGGCCCCACCACGACCCGATACAGCGACTTCTCGGCGGTCGAGAGCAGGTGACCCAGGCGTGAGTCCCGCCGCGGGGGGAGGAGTCCGAGGACCATGTCCACCCCCTCGATCCCCTCGCGGAACTCCCCGATGATTGCCGCGGGGAACTGTCCGTCCGCCGGGAAGAAAGTGACGTAGGTACCCGCCGCCGCGTCGAATCCGGTCCGGTACACCCCGCCGAGCCCGCGGTTCACCGGGTGATGCACCACCCGGAGATGCGGATCCGCCGCGGCGAGGGCGTCGGCCTCGGCACCGGAGCCGTCGGTCGAGCCGTCGTCGACGATCAAGATCTCCCAGGGTCGTCCGAGGCGCGACAGTTCGGTACGGATCTCGTCGACGGTGGTACGGAAGGTGGCGACCTCATTGAACGTCATCACCACCACGGTCAGGTCGAGCGCAGGAGGCATCAGGGCCGGGGCCGCGCCGGCACACCCAGCATGACCGCGCCGGGCGCGACCTCCTGTGTGACCGCGGCCCCCATCCCGATCATCGCACCGTCTCCGACCCGCACGCCCTCCCGCACCGACGCCCCCATCCCGACGTAGACCCCCTTGCCGAGCGTCACGTTCCCGCCGAGGGTGGCCTGCGAGGCGAGGATCGAAAAGTCGCCCACGTGGGAGTCGTGATGGATGCTGGCGTGGGGCAAGGCCGTCACGTGGCGGCCGAGGACGACACCCGGTCCCACGAAGGAGAACGGGTAGAGCAGCGCACCAAGCCCGATGCGCGCGCGCGGCGAGACCCGCGCGAGCGGATGGATGACCGACACGAATCGCGCGTCCGCGAACGGGGCAAGGATCGCGGCACGTTGGCGGAAGGTGCCGGGAGAGCCGAGCGCGTCGATCAGCAAGGCGTGCGCGAAACTCGCGGTGTCGCCCAGCCGACCGAGCACCGGGAGCCCCGCGATCGTCGTGCCGAGCTTGGCAGGATCGTCGTCGAGGAAGCCGAGGAATTCGATGGGTCGGCCGGCGGCCGCGAGCTCTTCGCGCCAGTCGACGATGTCGCGGCCGGTGCCGCCGGCACCGAGGATCAGGGCGTGGGTCAGATCCCCTCCACGGAGAGCACCGACTTCACCCGGTCCACCACGAACGTCACATCGTCGTCGGAGAGTCCGGCGTGCATCGGCAGGGCCAGGGCGCGGGCGGCGACGTCGTCGGTGACGGGGAACTCTCCGGCCACATGCTTGCCGGCCTCCCGGAACCACGTGGTGAGGGGCTGGTGGTGCGTCCCGATCTGGGCCTCGACCCCTTCGTCGCGCAGGCGCGCGATGATCGCCGCGCGCCTCGGCGCCACTCGTGCAGGCAAGAGCGCGACGTACGCCTGTCGGCTGTGCGCCTCCACGCCGAGCGTGCCCTGCGGCGTGAGCCCGAGCGCCGGCATCGCGGCGTCGTAGCGCAGGGCCACCGCGCGACGGCGCGCCAGCAACCGATCGAGCTTGGCGACCTGGGTGGCGCCGAGGGCGCCCTGGAATTCGGTGAGGCGGAGATTGAACCCGGGGGCCACGAACTCAGGCGTGGCATTTTCGGGATCCTGTCCATGATTGCGGAGCACGCGGAGGCGGTGCGCGAGCCCGGCGTCATCGGTGGTGACCATCCCCCCTTCGCCGGTGGTCACGGTCTTCCGCGGATGGAACGAGAAGCAGCCGAGCCGGCCCCAGCTCCCAGCGGCGCGACCGTCGAGGGTGGCGCCGATGGCGCAGGCCGCGTCCTCGACGATCGGAGCCCCGTGCCGGTCGGCCACCGCAGCGAGCGCCGGCATCGGGGCCATCGCGCCGAAAGCGTGCACCGGCATCACGGCCTTGATCGAAGGATGCTCCTTGAACGCGCGCTCGAGCGCGGCCGGATCCATCGCCCAAAGGAGCGGGTCGATGTCGACGAAGATCGGCGTCGCGCCGACCAGGGCGATGACGTTGGCGGTGGCGGGCCAGGAGTAGGTGGCGACCGCGACGAGGTCGCGGGGACCGACATCGAGGGCCAGGAGGGAGAGATGGAGCGCCGCGGTGCCGTTGGCCACGGCCACCGCGTGGCGACAGCCGGTGCGCTGGGCCACGGCCTGCTCGAACGCGGCCACCCGCGGCCCCTGCACCAGCCA
Source organism: Gemmatimonadota bacterium (assembly GCA_031393795.1). Taxonomy (GTDB): domain Bacteria; phylum Gemmatimonadota; class Gemmatimonadetes; order Gemmatimonadales; family GWC2-71-9; genus CAMLHU01. The sequence goes on along the minus strand of JANMWE010000123.1, from coordinate 15,941 downwards.
TCCCGACCGCAGCACTTCGGCGACGGCGCCGAGGTCGGCGTCGTCGATGTCAGGCTCGGCGAGCCGGATCAGGCGCCGAGTCGCGATCGGTACCATTCGATGGTCCGGAGGAGGCCGGGCTCGAGGTCCACGGTGGGTTCGTAGCCGAGGATCTCGCGGGCCTTGTCGATGTTGGGGATCCGGAGCTCCACCTCGGTGCTGCCCCACGGGACGAACTTGATCGTGGACGGTGATCTCGAGAGCCGCACGATCTCGAGCGCCAGCTGGTACACCGTGAGCACGCTCCGCGGGTTCCCGATGTTGAAGGTGTGCCCCACCGCGCCCGGCACCTCGAGGGCGCGGACCACCCCATCGACCATGTCGTCGACGTAGCACCAGGCGCGGATCTGGCTGCCGTCATTGTGGATCGTGATGTCCTCGCCCTTGAGCGCCTGGGTGATGAAGCGATGGATGGCGCCTTCGCCGACCTGACCGGGACCGTAGATGTTGAACGGCCGCACCGAGCAGGCCGGCACCCCGTACTGCTTGAGGTAGCTGAAGCTCAGGTGCTCGGTGGCGAGCTTGCTCACCGCGTAGGTCCACCGCGCTTCGCCGACGGCGCCGAGCGTGGTCGCGTCGCCTTCCTTCACCTTGAAGGCGAAGGAACCGAAGACCTCACTGGTGGAGAAATCGACGAAGCGCTCGAGGGTGCCGATGGTACGCGCCGCCTCGAGCACGTTGAAGGTGCCCAGGATGTTGACCTTCATCGTCTCGACCGGCATCTTGAGCACCGTGTCCACCCCCGCGATGGCCGCGAGGTGTACGATCATCTGGCACCCCTGCACCGCGCGCGCCGGCGCGATGGGATCGAGGACGTCCCCCTCGATGACCGTCAGGTGGGGATGTCCCAGCAGCCCCGTATCCTTCAGGCTGTTGCGATGATGGTTGTCCAGGATGACGACCTCGTTCTGATCCACGAGGCGCGCCGCGAGGCGGGAACCGATGAATCCGGCGCCGCCGGTCAGGAGAATGCGCTTACCAGTGAGCATATCGAACAATAATACGGCCTCCCCGTCTCCCGCGCCCGCGTGGCGGTCGGCGCTCCTCCCGGCCCTGCTGCTCGCCCTGCTGGCCCTCGTGCTCTATCGCCCCTGGGTGGACCGGCCTTTCGATACGCTCGATTTCTCCGAATTCCTCCCCCTGCTCACCGGCCCCCATTCATTCGGCGGACGACTGGCGGCGCTCACCCACTATTACGTGGGAGAGCACGCGCGGCTCAACGTCCTCAGCTACGCCGGGCTCGCGGCCAAGTGGACCCTCCTCGGCGCCTCCCCGGTGCTGTGGCAGTGGGCCCGTGTGGCCGAGATGGGGGTGCTGACGGCCGGGGTCTATCTCCTGTTCCGACGGCTCGCCCTCCGGCCGTGGCCGGCCCTGGCGGGGGCCTCGCTCTTCGTCTTCACCCGGCTCGTCAGCGAGGCGTGGACCCGGATGACGATGGGCGAGCCGCTCGGCCTCATCTGCGCGCTGGGCGCGCTGCTGCTCGCGACCACATGGCGCACCGGTTCGCGCCCGATCCTTCGGGCGGCCGGGGCAGGATTGCTGATGGCGTGCGCGGTGCTCGCCAAGGAGATGCTGATCGGCGTGCTCCCGCTGGTCTGGCTCATCGGTACCGCCCGCAGGGCCGATGGACGGCTGGCGCGCCCCGACCTCTCCGGCGACGCCAAGCGGTGGCTCTTCTGGAGCGGGGTCCCCGCCTTTGCGGCCTTCGGACTGGCGCTCGTCATCGCCCTCGGCGGCGGGAGCGGCGGCTTCACCAATCTCTATGGCCAGGCGCCGACCGGGATCCAGGTCTTTTTCTCGCTCGCCTCGCGGCCCTGGATCATCCAGGGGGTGCGCCCCGGGTTCGCCGCGCTGACCATGCCGGGCAACGCCTTCTTCGCGCTGGTGCTGCTCGGCGGGCTCTGGCTGGTGTCCCGCCGAGAAGAGTGGCACGACCATCTCCGCTGGTCGCTCGCCGGCGCGGTCGGGCTGTCGTTCGCGTTCGCCATCCTCTACCTGCCGTGGCCCTACACCTATCTCTACTACGGCATCCCCTTCCACCTCGGCCCGGCCCTGCTTTTCGGGCTCGCGATCCAGGCGATCAGCGACGAAGGCCGGCGGGGGCCGCTCGTCGCCTGCCTCGGCTGGGGGGCGGTCGTGGCGACCACGGCACCGGCGAGCGCGCAGAACGCCGCGATGGTCATCGCGATGCAACAGGTGAACGGGGATCTGGTAAGTACGATCGGGCAGGTCCGGTACGCCGACCGGCTGGTGATGGCGCGCGTTTCGCCGGCACCGCAGCCCTGGATGGGGTCGGCGGCGACGCTCCGACGATATGCAATGGCCACGGGGGCCCCAGCGACCTTCCCGGCGGCGACCCAGGACCTCGGCTGTCCCGAGTCGGTGGCGCTGCTCCAGCAGCGGCTCGGTCGGACGGTGTTCGTGAGCTTCCTGGGCAACTGCGGCGGCCTCGGCAATGCGAGTGCGCACCTGTCCCACACCTTCGGCTCGCTCGTCGTCACCTGGACGAGCGTGCGATGGAAGGTCGATTCCATCGCCGCCGATGTGCTGGTGGACCGCGAGGCCATGTCCCCGCCGGTCCCCGCGGTCCCCGTCAGGGCACCTGCCCCTCATACCGACTGAGCTTCCGGTAGAGGGTCGAGGGGTCGATCCCCAGCGCCTCGGCGGCGCGGGTCTTGTTCCCACCCTCGGACTGCAGCACCCACATGATGTAGGCCCGCTCGATCGCTTCCAGCGTGGGGCTGGTGGGGGTGCGTTCGGCCACGAGCGACTCGCGCCGGCGGCGGGTGAGCCGCTCCGGGAGCGCACTTGGCTCGATCGTGTCTCCGCGCGTCATCACCACCGCGTGCTCGAGGGAGTTCTCCAGCTCGCGCACATTGCCGGGCCAGTCGTACACCATGATCGCGTCCATCGCCTCGGACCCGAGGGCGCGCGGCCCCACGCCCCGTTCCTGCGCCAGGCGCGCGAGGATCGATTCGACCAGCGGGAGGATGTCGTCCTGGCGCTCGCGGAGCGGCGGCAGGGTGATCGTCACGACGTCGAGCCGGTAGAACAGGTCGGCGCGGAAGGCGGCCCGCCGCACTTCCTCTTCGAGGTCGCGGTTGGTGGCCGCCACGATGCGCACGTCCAGCGGCACCGACTCGGTGGCGCCGACCGGGATCGCCTCGCGTTCCTGCAGCACCCGGAGGAGCTTTACCTGCAGCGAGGGGGGCATCTCGCCCACCTCGTCGAGGAAGAAGCTGCCCCCTCGCGCGGCAGCGAAGAGTCCCTGCTTGTCGCGCACAGCGCCCGTGAACGACCCCTTCACGTGACCGAAGAGCTCGCTCTCGAGCAGGGTCTCGGTCAGGGCGCCGCAGTTGATGGAAAGGAAGGGAGACTCGCGCCGGCCGGAGAGAGTGTGGATGTAGCGCGCCACCACCTCCTTGCCGGTGCCGCTCTCCCCCTGGATCAGCACCGTCGCGTCGCTCGGCGCCACCGCTTCGGCGAGCTTCAGCGCGTCGAGGAACTTCCGCGACTTGCCGATCGGCCGCGGTGCGGCGGTCCGCTCACGCCGGCGGATGTCGCTTTTGAGCTGACGATTCTCCGCCCGCAACTGCCGGTGCTCCACCGCGCGGCGGAGGATCGTGAGCAGCTCGTCGTTGGCGAACGGCTTCTGCAGGTAGTAGAACGCTCCCGAGTTGACCGCCGAGATGGCGGTCTGGAGGGAGGCCTGAGCGGTCATCAGGATGACCGGGGTCATCGGATCCTGCTCCTTGGCGGACTGCAGGATGTCGAGTCCGGTGACCTGGGGCATCCGGACATCGGAAAGCACCACGTCGTGATGACCGAGGCGGATCTGTTCGATCCCTGCCTTGCCACCCTGAGCGGTGATGACCTCGTACCCTTCCCCCTTGAGAAGGATACGCAGGGTGTCGAGGATCCCCATTTCGTCATCGATGACCAGCAAGACGGGCTTCTGACTCACGTCTGGTCCTCCGTGCCCCCGGGCAGGGGCAAGTAGATCGTGAAAGTGGTCCCGACACCCAGGGTCGAGTCGACGAAGACCAGACCACGGTGTGCCTCGACCGCGCGTTGTACAATAGACAGGCCCAATCCGGAGCCTCCGCTCCGGCCCGACACGAACGGCTCGAACAGACGAGGCCGCACCTCTTCGGGGATCCCCGGTCCGTCGTCGGCGACGACGAGCTTGGCCGCCCGGTCGATCGCCGCCCCGCTCGGGAGCTCTCCCGGCGACGCGATGCCGGTGGTGACGGTCACATGCACCGGCCCCTTCGCCGCCTGGACCGCGTTGAGCGTCAGGTTCGACACCACCCGGTGCAGCAGGTCCTCGTCCCCTTCGACCTCGACCGGATCCCCTTGCACATCGAGCACCGCCCCTGCATCACAGTCGGGGTGCTCCTTCACCAGTCGCAGCGCCCCGCGGGCGACGTCCTGGAGGTCCATCGGCACCGAGCGGGTGACGCGCACCCGCGAGAAGTCGAGGAACTCGCTCAGCAGCCGGCTCAGCCGGTCGCTCTCGCGCACGATCAGGTGGGCGAGGAACCGTTCGTCGTCGTTCGCGCGGGGGGAGCGGGAGAGTTGCTCCACGCTGCTGCGGATCGAGGCGAGCGGGTTCCGGATCTCGTGCGCCAGCGAGGCGGAGAGCTCCGCCACCGCTTCCAGCCGTTCGGCCCGGAGATGCAGCTCCTGCAGCCGCTTCTGGTCCGAGATGTCGGCGAAGATCGCCGTCACGCTTGGGCTCGCCTGTCCCAGCCGTTCCAGCGTCGTGACGCTGAGCCCCACCGGGAACTGGGTCCCGTCCTCCCGGGTGATGCTCCCCTCCGAGCGGGACACCCGTCGGCCCCAGCGCATCGACGCGACCAGGGCATCGGCCAGCGCGGGCGAGACGCGCCGGATCGCATCGAGCGCCGGCAGCCCCAGGGTGCGTCGCCCGGAGATGCCGAGGAGCTTCTCGGCCATCGGATTGATGAACGCCAGCCGTCCCTGCGGGTCGACCGTGAGCACCCCCGAGGTGATCGTCCGGAGCACGTCGTCAGCTTCGAGCCGTACTTGGGCCAGTTCGGTCTCGAGCTGGAGGGTCCGGGCGCCGGCGGTGCGGAGCCGTGCGGCGAGGACCGACACCACCGCGAACACCAGGGAGAAGACCACCAGCTGGCCGACGAACCCCGCGCCGGGGATCTCGGGCTGGCCCCACACCACGTCCGCGAAGTAGAGCGAGAGCGACAGGATCGTCACCAGCAGCGCCGACCCGAACGTCAGGTAGAGGCTGTAGGCCGCGATCACCACCACGAAGAGCGACGGGAACGGGCTCCGCTCGCCGCCCGTCAGGTGGACCACGGTGACGATCGCCACCACGTCCGTGAACGCCTGGACATAGAGCTGGCTCTCGCTCGGCACCTGACGCCCGAGCCGCACGACGAAGTGCCCGTACGCGCTCAGGACGAAGATCAGGATCACCGAGATGGCCGTGAGGAAGGCCGAGTCGGGGGAATCGACCCAGACCAGCGCCACGCGCCAGAGGGCGCCGGTGGCGAGGATCAACCGCAGGGCGATGAGCCACTGCAGGACCGTCCCGACCGGCGGGATCGAGAACCAGACCGGCTGCCGTTGTCGGTCGGAGATCCGCCGGGGTGTTTCCGCGAGTTCGGTCATCAGGTCCCGGAAAGGGGGCCCGGGGGAGGTCGGGCCCAGAGTGCTAATATGACCAGCGCCGGGCCATATCGGAACCTGTTAGAATCCGGGATGCCTTGGGCCGTCTACCTCGTTCGTTGCGCTGATGGCTCGCTCTATACCGGCGTCGCCACCGACGTGGCCCGCCGGGTCGCCGAACACAACGCCGGCACCGGCGCCCGGTACACCAAGGCGCGGGGGCCGGTGGCCCTCGTCCATCAGGAGCCCGCCGTCGATCGCTCGGCCGCCCAACGCCGCGAGGCGGCGATCAAGCGCCTCCCCCGCCCCCTCAAGGAACGCCTCGCCCGGGGCGAGCCCCTCCCGATGACCGAATTCGCCGGCTTTCCTACTGCCGCCTTCACCTTCCTGCGCGGCCTCAAGCGCCACAATGCGCGGCCCTGGTTCGAGGCGCGCCGTGACGACTATGAGGCCGCGGTCCGCGATCCGATGCGGGCGCTCATCGAAGCGGTGGACGTGCGGCTCGCGCGGGTGGCCCCCGAGATCGTGGGCGACCCGAAGAAATCGATGTTCCGGATCCATCGCGACGTGCGGTTCTCCAACGACAAATCCCCGTACAAGACCTGGGCCAGCGCCTGGTTCTACCATCGCGACGCCGGGAAAGGGGTCGGGCAGGATGCCCACGGCGGCGCGGGGTTCTACTTCCATCTCGAGCCGGGGGCGTGCGAGATCGCGGGGGGGCTCTGGATGCCGGAGCGGGGGGCGCTCGCCAAAGTGCGGGACGGGATCGCGGAGGATCCGGCCGGATTCACGCGACTTGTCACCGCTCCGGCGTTCAAACGCACCTATAAGAAACTGAGCGAACAGGCCGTGCTCACACGCACGCCGCGCGGCTATCCTGCCGACCATCCGGCGGAGCGGTGGCTCCGGTACAAGTCGTTCAGCTCCACGGTGACGCTGACCGACGCGCAGGTCCGCTCCGCCCGCCTTCCCGACCTGATCGCGAAACGATACGAGGCGCTGCTCCCCTTGGTGCGATGGCTCAACAGCGCGCTGGGGTATCCACCACAGACGGCGAGGTACTAGACGGCAAGACGGCAAGACGGCAAGACGGCAACAGAAGGGAACCGTCCCGAGGAGTGCAGCGACGAGGGACCTAGCTTGGTAGGCCAGGTCCCTCACTCCGTTCGGGACGGTTCCATTCCCTTCCTTGCCCACTTGCCCACTTGCCCACTTGCCGTCTAGCTGCAGCTCCTGACCCGCACCCCTGTCGCCGCAACCTGATCCTGCACCGGCACATCCCTGGTCGCGCCGCAGGTCCAGTCATACATCCTTCGATAGTACTCCGCGTTCCGCAGCACGATCCGTACATAGTCCCGCGTCTCGGCGTACGGGATCCGCTCGACGAAGACCTCCGGATCGGCGGCGCCACGGCGCGCCAGCCAGGCCGGCAACTTCGCGCCCCCGGCATTGTACGCCACCAGCACCTGTGCCCCGTCCTGGTATCGCTCGAAGAGGTTGGCGAGGTGATCGTGCCCCAGCTCGAGGCTGACGTCCGGCTGGAAGAGAAGTACCGGATCCCAGAGCGGCCACCGCAGCTTGCGAGAAAGCTGGCGCCCGACCTCCGGCATCACCTGCATCAGCCCCCGCGCCCCCGCGCCCGATACCGCCTCAGGATCGAAGGTCGATTCCTGGCGGATCAACCCCGACGCGAAGGCCGGATCGAGCCGATGCGAGTCGGCCTCGTGCGCCAGCACGTTGGCGTGGACGACCGGATAAATGATGTAGTACGCGGTGACGCTGTCGACCGGCCCGGCCTGCAGCGCCCGACGGGCGAGCCGCGCCGCCAGCGCCGCGCGACCGACGGCGGCCAGGGCGCGGGCGCCATCGAGCAATTCCTGGGCGGTGACCAGTTGCGCCGGCCAGGCGTCGACCTCCCAGTTGGCCTCCTGCATCATCCCGCAGACTTCGAGCAACTGGACTCGACGCACGAATGCCAGCGCGTCGGGCGCGGTCACCGCCGAGCTCGGCACGCCGTTCGGGGCCCACGGCACGAGGCCCAACCGGCGACCGGCGAGTCCGGCGTAATAGGTCTCCGGCGACCGCATCGCCACCGCACGCCACCGGGAAACGGCCTGGGCGCTGTCCCCCGCGGCCCACCAGGCGCGCCCGGCCCAGTAGAGCCCCGCATTGCTCTCGGGTCCCGGCACGGCGGCGAGGGAATCGAACTCGCTGGTCGCGGCCGGGAGATCTCCGGCAACGAACGCGACCAACGCCGCCTCGAACCGCGCCGCGGGGGTGAACCGGCTGCCAGGCTGGAGGGTGGCAAGCTGGAGCCAGAGCTTCCGCGCCGTGGCGTCGTCTCCTGAGTCGACGGCGAGGTCGGCCGAGAGGGCGAGCGCGTTGGCGGTGGTCGATTCGGTCGGGAAACGGACCGCGATGTCGCGGAGGAGCGTTTTGGCCGAGTCGCTCTTGCCCAGGCGGAAGAGGGCCCGCGCCCGATCGTACTGGACCCGCGCCAAGAGCGCGTTGGCCCCCTGGATCTGCTCCAATACCGCTTCCGCGGCGGCAGCGCGCCCGGCGCGGAGGAGCGCGGTGCCGTAACGCCACCGATCCTCCGGGTCCCCGATCCCGGCGGCGAGTGCCCGGCGGAACCCGTCCACCGCCCGTGCGGCATCGCCGGCGCGGAGCGCGGCCCGTCCCGCCTGGAGCTGTTCATCCGGGGTGAGCGGCGCGTAGCCTGCGTCGAAGGCGGCCAGGACCCGCGGCAGCTGGTCCACCCGCGCGATAGTGAGCGCCGTGACGAAGCGAGGGCGCAGCTCCGGTGTCGCCGCGATGCGCACCGCCGCCAGGAGCGCTTCGACCGAGTCACCGGCGACGTACCACGCGTCGCGGGCGAGGGTCCACTGCTGCCGACCGGCCCAGGCGATGGCGAGCGACGCTGGCGCCCGCTTGAGGGTCACCGGCGACGTGAGCTTGGTGAGTTGCCTGGCCCACGCATCGAGATCCGGTGCCGCGGTCGCAGCGCGGAGACGGAGCCAGTCGGCGAGCTCGGGCAGGTCCTTGGCCGCCGCGGCATACTCCACGGCCGCATCGTCGAGCCGTCCGGTCCGGTCGAGCGCGCGGGCGAGGAGCACCCGACGGACGCCGCGCGCCGAATCGGTGGTCGAGCGCCGGATCGCCTTCTCGGCGTGTCCGATGGCGAGGCTGTCTTCGCCCAGCGCGAGGGAGGCACGCGCGAGCAGCTCGCGCGGACCGCCGGCGTATCGACCGTCGATCCACCGCTCCCGCACGAGCAACCGCTTCACTTCCGCCCACCCCCCCCACCCCGCTGCCGCGCGGGCCGCCAGCCAGACGATCTCGGGGGTGCGCGTCCTCGGCACCCGTGTCCTCGGCAGCACCAACCGATAGGCCCGCCACGGATTCCCTCGCGCCAACTCCACCTCGGCCTGGGCCAGGATCGTGTCCCTGGGCGGCGCCGCGGCCCGTGGTGGTGTGCCACCGAGCAACGTGAGGAGGGTGAGGGCGAGCATTCTGTAGTATAGCGGCGAGGGGGGAGTGCAAGTAACGAGGGGGCGAGAAAGCCACAAGCGAGAAAGAACTCATCTCTTTCTCGCTCGCCGCCAACTCGCCCCCTGCACTCCCCCCTCGCTACTTCACCTCGGGTGAGTGAGCCGCCGCGAGCACCGCACCCGCCGCCCCGCTGGTGCGGAAGGATCGGGCCCAGAAACGCAGCAGGGCGGTCCGCCAATCGATGAAGATCTCGTAGATCGTGGGGATCACGAGCAACGTCAGGAACGTCGCAGTGATCGTCCCGCCGATGACCGCCACGCCGAGCGGGGCGCGGAACTGGGCCCCTTCGCCGCGACCGAGCGCCACGGGGATCATCCCGGCGATCAGGGCGAAGGTGGTCATCAGGATCGGCCGGAGCCGCGTCGCACCCGCCTCGATGAGCGCCTCCCGGAGCGGCATCCCTTTCTCGATCCCCCACTTGGCGAAGTCGATGAGCAGGATGGCGTTCTTCGCCACGATCCCCATCAACAGGATGACCCCGATGAGGCTCATGATGTTGATCGACATCTTGGCGATCGCGAGCGCCACCATCACGCCGATGAGCGAGAGGGGGAGCGACATCAGGATCGCGAGCGGATCGAGGAAGCTCCCGAACTGCATCACCAGGATGAGGTACATCAGCAATACCGCCACGCCGAGGGCGAGGAAGATGTTGCCGAAGATCTCGGTCTGGTTCTTCGCGTCACCCCCTTCGGTGAACGTCACGCCGACCGGGAGCTGCAGCTTCGCCACGCGGGCCAGGACGTCGGCCTGGACGTCGCCCGTCGCGCGCCCCTGCGCGTTGTATTCGACGTTCACCACGCGGTCGCGGTCCAGGTGATTGATGACCGCGGGTCCGAGACCCGAGGAGACCCGCGCCACCTGCCCCAGGGGGAGCGTGGTGGGCCGGCCGTCGGCCCCCACGATCACGAGCGGCAGCATCCGGAGGTCCTCGGCCCGCCGCCGCGATTCGGGCGCGAGCCGGAGCGTCACGTCACGGGTCTCGCCGCTCGGATCGACCCAGTCCCCCACATCGATCCCGGCGAACGCCGGCCTGAGCGCCTGCGCCACCGAACCGACGGAGATCCCGAGCGACCCGGCGAGCCCGCGGTCGACGTCGATGTTGAGCTCCGGGCGGCGCCCCTTGCTGGACAGACCGATGTCCACGGCCCCAGGCACCTGCTGCACCTCGCTCCGGATCATCTCGGCCGCGGTGTTGATCGAGGCGAGGTCGGGACCCTTCACCTGCAGCACGAGCTGTTTGCGACCACCACCGATGTCGCTGGTGAAGACGGCCACCTGCACTCCCGCCATCCGCGCCACCTCCGCGCGGATCTGACCGGCGAGCTGCTCGGCGCTGAGGTGCCGCTGGTTCTTCGGCGACATCTTCACATAGAGGAAGCCCTTGTCCACCGCGCCCGAGGTCGGATTGCCGAGCGTCGCGTAGGTGTACCGCGCCTCGGGGTGGGCCCGAACGAGTGCGTCGAGTTCGACCATCTTGGCACGGAGATACTCGAGGTTCGACCCCGGCGGTGACTCCACCTGGATCGTCATCTCCGACCGGTCGTCTTCGGGCACGAACCCGACGCCGACCTTCCGCAGCTCCGGCATCTTCATCCCCAGCATCACCCCGCCGAGGACGAGGATCAGCTCGAGGGGAAGCCGGGCATAGAACGGGAGCCGCGTCGTGCTGATCCACGCCGCCACGCCCGTGCCGATGAGCGCCACCGCCAGGCCGACGAAGCCGGTGGCGGGGAGGGTGAAGGACGAGAAGAAGATGCCGACCGCCATCACCACGACAGCCACCCGGTGATCGAGTGCCCAAGCGATGACACCGCGATATCTCTCGGCCAGGCGGTTGAACCAGGCGTTGAACCGGTCGAGCCACCGGGTGAAGAACCACTTCTTCTCCTCCGGCACGTGCGGATCGGCCCAATAGGCCGAGAGCATCGGGTCAAGGGAGAAGGAGACGAAGAGCGAGATCAGCACCGCGCAGGCGACCGTGAGCGCGAAGGGCTTGAACCACTGGCCGCCGAGCCCACCCATGAAGCCGATCGGGACGAAGACCGCGAGGATCGAGAAAGTGGTGGCCGCCACGGCCATCCCGATCTCGTCCGTCCCTTCCTGGGCGGCCGCATAATGGTCTTTGCCCATCTCCACGTGGCGCACGATGTTCTCGCGCACCACGATGGCATCGTCGATCAATATCCCGATCGCGAGCGAGAGACCGAGCAGTGACATCGTCTCGAGCTTGAACCCGAAGGCCCAGATCGCGATGAACGCCGCCATCGCCGAGACCGGCAGCGCCAGGCCGGTGATGACGGTCGAGCGCCAGCTGTTGAGGAAGAGGAACACCACGAGCACCGTGAGGATCGCGCCTTCGATCAGCGCCTCCTCGACGTTCCGCACCGCCGCCTGCACCCTGGTGCCGGTGTTCTTCACCACTTCCACCGTCACGCCTGCCGGAAGGGTCGGACGCAACTCGTCGACCCGCGCGAGGATCCGGGCGGCCACATCGGTGGTGCTGTATCCCTGCGACTTCTTCACGTCGATCCCGACCGCCTCGGTGCCGTCATACAGCGCCAGCGACCGCTGCTCCTCCACGCCATCGACGACGGTCGCGACCTGGCCGAGCCGGATCAGCGTACCGTTCCGACTGGCCACCACGAGGTTCTCATACTCCTGTGGCGTTTCGAGCCGGCCGTGCAACCGGATCGACCGCTCATCATAGGCGCCAACGATCCGGCCCACGGGCGCCGCGAGACTCTGGGTCTCGATCGCGCTCACGAGCTGGCCCACGCTCACACCATACGACTGCAGGTCGGCCGGTCGCAGCTCCACGGAGAGCTCCCGCTCCTGTTTTCCGCTCACCGTGACCTCGGCGACGCCAGGGATGGAGCGCAGCTCCCGGGTGATCGTCGGGTCCGCGACGCGGGTGAGTTCCGCGGCGGTCAGGCGGTCCGAGTGCAACGCGATCGAGAGGATCGGCCGGTCGGTGTCGTTGAGCTTCTTGATGATCGGTTCTTTCATCTCGGGCGGGAGGTCGGCCCGGATCTCCGAGATCGCATCACGGATGTCCTGGGTGGCCTCCGACACGGGCTTCTGGAACTGGAACTCGATCATGATGACGGCGAACCCGTCCTGGGCGGCGCCATTGACCTGCTTGACCCCCGAGATCCCGGCGATCGCTTCCTCGACCGGATCGAGCACTTCCTTTTCGACGATGTCAGGCGACGCGCCTGGATAGGGGATCGCCACCGACACATAGGGCGGGGCCACGTCGGGGAACTCATCGAGCTTCAGCTTGGCGAGCGAGATCAGACCACCCACCACGAGCGCCAGCATCGACACGACCGTGATGGTCGGCCGCTTGATCGCGAAATCGGAGATCAGCATCGGATGCCCTTAGCGCGTCTTGGAGGTGGGAGCAGCGGTCTCGGCTGGAGCTGTCACTCTGACCGGCGTGCCGGCCGGGAGCCCCTGCGCCGAGCCGACTACCAGCGTGTCGCCGGCGGAGAGCCCCGTAAGCACTTCGGTCCGCTCGGCCACCGCATCCTCGAAGCCCAGCGTCACTTCCACCTTTTCGAGACGTCCCCCCTTGATCCGATAGACTACCGGCCGGAGTCCGCGCTGGTCCACCGCGCTGGTCGGCACCGTGACGCCGGCGCGGCTCTTGGTGGCCACTCGGCCCTCGATGAAGAGGCCCGACACGAGCGACCCGCCGTTGTTCGGGAGCCGCACCACGATCGGGACCTGACGGGTGGCGGGATCGACCGCGGGGCTGATCCGCGCCACGGTGCCACGGAACTGCCGCCCTTCATACCCGGAGACGGTGAAGAGCACCGGGGCGCCGACCTTGAGCGCCGCGAGCTGATCGACCGGCACCTGTGCCTCCAACCGGAGCGACGACGGATCCACTACGGTCACGATGATGTTGCCGGAAGAGACCATGTCCCCCACTCGCGTCGGCCGCGCCGCGACCACGCCCGGGAAAGGGGCGCGGATCTCGGTCCGCCGCTGCGCCAGCTCCGCGGTCGCGAAGCGCGCGTGCGCATCGGCCAGTGCGGCATCGGACTGCAGCGCCGAGCGACGGGTGGCCTCGAGCTGCCGTTGGGCCAAGGCCCCGGCGTCGGCCAGCCGCTGGTCGCGCGCGAGGTCCGACTTGGCGAGATCCGCCGAGGACTCGGCGGCGCGGAGCGAGCTCTGGGCCGAAAGGAACTGGTCGCGGATCCCGGTGGCGTCGAGCCGCACGAGGACCTGCCCGCCGAGCACCGGGGTGCCGGGCTCGACCAGGACCGCCGTGACCTGCGCGGTGATCTCGGCGCGGAGCGTGGCGGTGCGTTCGGCGTCGACGGTGCCAGAGATCGACGGGCCCGTGCGGATCGTGTCCGCCGTGGCCATCACGATATTCTCAGGCCCGACGACGACGGGGGCAGCCGCTTTGGGCGCCTCCTCGGCGCTCCCGTTCCGGCTGCAGGCCCAGGCGGTGCCGAGGGCCAGCACGGTGAGGGCGACGGCGAGGGTGTTCTTGGTCTTGGTCATGGTCGAGGTCTCGGTATGCATCTCTCGGCTCAGGTGCCGAGCGGGAGGTCACGGAGGAGCGCGAGCCGGAGGCGGGCCACCTGGAGGGTCCGGGCGGCCTGGGCACGCTGGGCTTCTGCCTGCTGGAGGAGGAGCCGGGACTCGGCCAGCTCCGTCTGGGTCGAGATCCCTTCGCGGTAGCGCACTTGCGCGATCTCGTACGCGCGTTGGGCCTGCTGGGTGGTGCCGGTGCTGGCGTCATACGCCGCCTGCGCCGCGTTGGAGGTCGTCACCGCGTTCCGGAGATCCACCTCGGCGAGTTCGCGGGTCTGCTGCAACCGGAGGCGCGAGTCCTCCAGGGAGGCGCGGGCCGCGTCCTTGGAGCCGCGGATCCGGCCCCCGGTGAAGAGCGGGAGCTGTAGCCCGAGCACCACATTCCAGTCAGGACGCATCGCGTCCCACTGCGGCAACCCCGTCTGCGGGTAGGCAAATCGGTTGTAAGTGCTTTGCAGGACCACCGCCGGGAGCATCTCCCCGCTGGCCACCCGGACACGCGCGCGCGAAGCGTTGACCGCCTCCGCGGCCTGGACCACCGGGGCCCGCTCCACCACCGTCGTGTCGCCGCTGAACTGCGTGGAGGCCTGCGGGAGTACCAGCGCGGAATCCTCCAGCGCGGTGACCAGCTCGAGCGAGTCGGTCAGCGGCAATCCGAGCAGCTGCTTGAGCCGCAGATACGCGATGTCGCGCTGCGCGTGCTGGCTGATCACGGTCGGCCTCGTATTGTCGCGGCTGACGCGGGCCCGGAGCAGGTCGAACTCGGCGCGGTTCCCGACGTCGAACCCCAGCTGTGTCTCCTTCAACGTCGCCTCGGTCTGCGCGAGCGTGCTCTCCGCGATCGCCACCAGACGGTCGGCCAGCAGCGCGTCGTAGTACGCCTCCGCCGTCGTCAGGAGGAGCGCGGCGCGCTGACTCAGGAGCCCGGTCTGGGCGGCGCGGGTATCGGCGGCGGCGGCCGAGGCCCCGGCGAAGTTCCGCATCCCGTTGAAGAGGGTCCACTGCCCCTGGAGGCCGAACACGTAGGTGTTGGCCTGTCCGAACGGGAGCTTCGAGAAGTCGGGACCGCTCGACGTCGTGTCGGTACTGCTGCCGAAGGCCCCAGCGTACTGGCTCTTCAACGTGCGCGTATAACTCGCGTTGGCCGAGAGTTGCGGGAAGAAGATGCTGCGGGCCTGGAGCTGGGCGCCGTGGGCCCGCTGGACCCCCGCCTCAGCGATGCCGACCGTTTCACTGGCCGGCTCGGCCAGCGCCACCGCCGAATCGAGGGAGAGACGACGCACCGCCCCGCCCTGCTGGGCGGCAAGCGGGGTCGCAGAGACGATGAGGAGCAGGGCGCCGAGGCGCTCGAGGTTTCGCATCATGATCGTAGGGTTCACGCGCGCGGCGGTACGGTGACCCCGATGCCGCGCAGGAAGACGGTGACGAACTGGTCGACGTGGAATTCCGGAGTGTCCGGGATGACTCCCGGCATCAGGTCGCGCATGATGCCGTTCAACAGCACGGTGTTCAACAGCACCGCCGAGGCCGACTCGGGATCGACATCGGCGTGGGCGCGGCCCGCGGCCTGGAGCTTCCGGATGTAGCCGCTGAGCTGGTCGTAGGCGAGCACGTAGGGGTCGGAAGGACGGACCAGCTCGGGATGCTCCTCGAGTTCCCCGATCGTGGTCCGGATCATTGCCTGATGCTCACGCATCTGGGCGAAATGGAGCAACGCCCAGGGCTTCACCTCGGCGTAGGGATCCACCGGCGTGTCGGGGAGCGGGATGAGCTTCGACTCCGGACCGCAGCAGGCCACCGCATCGTGGATGAGGGCCGCCTTGGAGCCGAAGTGCCGGAAGAGGGTGAGCTCATTGCACCCCGCCTCGCCGGCGATGCGACGCGTCGTGGCGCCACGGTAACCGACCTCGGCGTACACCTTCGCAGCCGCTTCGAGAATTCGTGTACGTAGATCCATGACCGAATATCTAACTCTAAGGTCACTTTATTGCAAGCAGGTACTTACAGGGCACAATCTGCGCTGATTGCGTCAAATAGGTTCCGAGCCTGGATAGATACGAACATTTACCGAAGATTGTCAACATTTGTTGGTAACAGGCCCTGCTTCTATTGGTCGAACCGGACCAGCCGAGTCGTACCTCACCCCC